>JAPLMX010000252.1 GCA_026386805.1 Phycisphaerae bacterium
TTTCGGCGGTTCTCCAACTCGTCGAAGTCCCTTCGTGTTCGTCCTTTTCTGTCCATGCGGACAGCCTACGAGAACGAAACGCTGGTGTCAATATATTATGCGAAAAATCTGTCACTATATTATGCGAAATTCAGTAATAGACAAGCACCGAAAGGAAGGTGGGAATCCCTGGCAATTGGAGTTCTTCACGATGTTTCATCAGAGTGCTGACGCTGAGCTTTTCCACACGCCCGACCAGCTCAGCAAAGACGGATTCAAACGTGATGGGCCTCGTTGGAAGAAGGGGAAACAGGTCTTTCTGCCTCTCTATGAGGCGAAGATGATCCAGATGTATGACCACCGTGCCGCCAGTGTAATTGTCGATGATTCAAATTGGATGCGCCAAGGCCAGACGGACGCAACCTCTCTCGTGCAGCACCAAAACCCGGAGTTCTTTGTCGAGCCGCGATGGTGGGCTCCGAGAGAGTCTGTTATGAACTCGCTCGGACAGACAACCCCACCAGCATTACTCGCTTTCAAGAAGGTTACGAGCCCGACAAATCAGCGTACCATGATCGCTGCCTTCATCCCTATCGCGGGAGTCGTAGATTCGACCCATCTGATTGCGTTCGGCAACGGGATCGATGCGCGAGCACAATGCTGCCTGCTTGCCAATTTGAATGCTCTCACTCTCGACTACCTCGCGCGACAGAAGATTGGCAACGTCAACCTCAACTTCTATCTGGTCGAGCAGTTTCCCCTTCTACCTCCCGATTCCTACGTGCGCGCCTGTCCCTGGCAAAGGAGGCGAACGCTCCAGCGATGGATCAGTGAGCGAGTTCTCAAGCTGACGTGCGTGAGCAACGACATGAAGCCGCTGGCGGAGGCGGCGGGGTTCAAGCCGCTGATCCACAAATGGGACCCCAGTGAACGGGCCGAGTTGCAGGCCGAGCTCGATGCGGCGTTCTTCCTGCTCTATGGCATCCGGCGCGAAGACGTGGAACACATCCTCTCCACCTTCAACGGCATCAGGAAGGAGTCCGAGGGCCTGTTGACGGGCGGGACCACATCGGAACGAATCCTCGCGTGCTACGACAAGTTCTGGCAAGCCGCGAGCTCTTCGTAGGGTGTGCCGTGCACACCTTCTGCCTCGAATTCGATGAAGCCCTGTGTGCATCACGGTCGCGTTTGTTGACCATCGGGCCGAATTCCATCACCCTGCGCCGTCCAGTACACCGCGTGAGCGATTCGGAATCGAGCCCGCGTGAGAGCAGAGCGGTGTGACCGTCACATGGAGAAGGTGTGCACGGCACACCCTACATCGCTCTTTGACAATCTCATAGAGTCTTGACGCAGTAAAGCCGAGGCGATAGCTTAGGGGGCTGGCGCGGAGCCTGTGGGCTGCGTGTGCACCCGGGATTTCGCTGGAAAAGGGACCTGTAGGTCGTGAGTAGGCCGTTTGTGGTGTGCCCGTAAGGACATCTGAAAGAAACGCCTTACAGCGTCACTACGAGCCGAGGTGTGAGAGACAGGCCGGTGGGCACGTAAAATCGATTTGATAATCCTCTGCTCGCGAAGCTCCGCCGCGCCCAGGACAAGGAAACGCCCGATGCGATTGTGACGGAAGAGAAGAACCGTTTGGTGGACTTTGACCCCTGTGGGTCGGAAAGGAAGGCAACCATGAGAACGAAGGTCTTAGGAATCCTGAGTCTGTGCTTGGTGGGTGTCATTCTGGCGGGTTCGGGGTGCAAGAAGGCGCCGCCGACGCCGGCCCCCAAGCCAAAGGCGCAAACACCGGCTCCGGCCACTCCGGCCACCCCGGTCAAACCGGCCACTGAGGCCAAGCCAGCCGCCGAGGCGGCGCCGATCAAGGTGGGGGCGATTCTCGCCGTGACGGGCGGGGCCGCGAATCTCGGCGGGCCGGAGGCCAAGACGGCCGAGATGTTCGTCGAGAACCTCAACAGCGCCGGCGGGATCAACGGCCACAAGATCCAGCTTATTGTCAAGGACTCCGGCAGCACGCCGCCCCAGGCTATCTCGCTGGCCAAGCAGCTCATCGAGGAGGACAAGGTCCTGGCAATCATCGGCCCGTCCACCAGCGGCGAGACGATGGCGATCAAGAACATCTGCCAGGAAGGCAAGACGATCCTGCTATCCTGTGCCGCGGCGGAGACGATCGTCAACCCGGTCGCCAGCTACGTGTTCAAGACCCCGCAGAAGGATAGCGACGCCGCCCGGCGAATCTATCAGACGATGAAGGACATGGGCATCACGAAGATCGGCGTGGTCACGAGCAACGACGGCTTCGGCGTCGCCGGCGGCAAGCAGTTGGACGCCCTCAAAGGCGAGTACGGCATCACGATCGCCGCCAACGAGGTGTACGACGCCAAGGAGACCGACCTGACGGGCGTCCTGACGAAGGTCAAGGGTGCGGAAGTCCAGGCGGTTGTCAACTGGTCCATCGTGCCGGCCCAGAGCCTGGTCGCCAAGAACATGAAGCAGATCGGCTTCAACGTGCCGCTGTTCCAGAGCCACGGGTTCGGCAACATCAAGTACGTCCAGGCCGGCGGTGAGGCGGCCAACGGCACGATCTTCCCGTGCGGCCGGCTGCTGGTCGCGGACGTTCTGGCCGCCGACCACCCGCAGAAGAAAGTCCTGATGGACTACAAGGGCGGCTACGAGAAGCAGTACAAGGAGGACGCCAGCACGTTCGGCGGCCATGCCTATGACGCCCTGCTGCTCCTGACGGAGGCCCTCAAGAAGGCCGGCAGCGCCGACACGGACAAGGTCCGGGACGCCCTCGAAAACCTCAAAGGCGTCGTCGGCACCGGCGGCATCTTCAACCTCTCGGCCACGGACCACAACGGTCTCGACCAGAGCGCGTTCGAAATGCTGACGGTCATGGACGGCAAGTTCGCCGTCTACCAGAAGAAGTAATCTCCCCCGACGCGCTGGCCCTCGACGCCGCGGCGTGCGGCGCCGAGGACAGCGCGGACGAGATCACCTGGAATCGAGCTGGAATGAATCTCCCCCAGATCGTTCAGTATGGCTTGTCGGGCATCACCGTCGGCAGCATCTATGCGATAGTCGCAATCGGCTTTAACATCATCTACTGTTGCACCGGGATCATCAACTTCGCGCAGGGGGAGTTCCTGATCGTGGGGGCGATGACAGCGATCAGCCTGTCGCACGTCGTGCCGCTGCCGGTGGCGATTGCCGGGGCGGTGGCCATCACGACGCTGCTGGGCGGACTGATCGAGATCGTGTTCATCCGGCCGGTCAAGAACGCGTCGGTCCTGCGGCTGGTCGTGGTCACGATCGGCCTGTCCATCGTGATTCGCGAGGCCATGCTGCACCTCTGGGACGAGAAGGTCCGTTCGCTGCCCTACTTCACCGGCTCAGCGGTCTCCACCGTCACGATCCTGGGCGCCCACATCTCGCCGCAGGTGCTCTGGGTTCTCGGCGTCAGCACCGTCATTGTCACGGGCCTGACGCTGTTCCTGCGCTTCACCCTGACCGGCCGGGCCATGCGGGCCTGCGCCGACGACCGGATGGCAGCCCGCCTGTGCGGCATCAACGACCGCTGGATGGTGACGCTGTCCTTCATGCTCAGCGCCGGCATCGGGGCTTTGGCCGGCTGCGTGATCTCGCCCGTGACGCAGACCCAGTACGACATGGGGGCCCCCCTGGCGATCAAAGGGTTCACCGTCGCTATCTTGGGCGGTCTGGGCAATAGCATGGGCGCGGTCGCGGCGGGCCTGCTGCTCGGCCTGCTGGAGGCCCTCGTCACCAGCCAGTCCTCCGCCTACAAGGAGGTCGTCTCGATCATGGTCCTGCTGCTGATCCTGGTTTTCCGGCCGAGCGGCCTGTTTTCCCGAAGCGACGTAAGTGCGTTGAGGATGGCGTGATGCGGCTGCGGATTTATTACCCGGTGTTCGCCACGGCAGTGCTGGTCGTCGCGCTGCACCTGGTGCTCGCGGCCTCCGATGCCACCTACTACATGACGCAAGTCACGATGTCGGCCTACTACGCCTTAGTCGTGATCGGCCTATGCCTGCTCATGGGCTACGCGGGCCAGGCGTCGCTGGGCCACGCGGGCTTCTTCGCCATCGGCGGCTACACGTGTGCCGTTCTGACGACCTACAACCTCAGTCCCCTCAAGGACACCCCCTTCATCGCACAGTGCCAATCCCTCGGCCTGACGATCCAATGGCAAGACCTTTACGGCACGGAGATCCTCTCCTTCACGCCCTGGGTCGCCTTCGGGGCAGCCCTGCTGCTGACGGGCCTGATCGCCCTGGTCATCGGGGCCTCGGTCATCCGGCTCAAGGGCCACTACCTGGCGATGGCCACCCTCGGCTTCGGCCTGATCGTCTACCGCCTCGCCCTGGGCACGCCCGTGCTGGGCCGGGCCGACGGCGTCTCGAACGTACCCCCCTTCCCCTTGTTCGGCAGCCTCCAAGTGAACGGTAGGGCGCCGTTCCGGGTGCAGAACTACTACATCGCCTGGGTCGTCGTGCTCACGGCGATGGTCCTGGCCCTCAACCTGATCCATTCGCGGGTCGGCCGGGCGCTGCGATCGATCCACGAGAACGAAGAGGCCGCCCACTCGCTCGGCGTCAACACCTATCGCTACAAGCTCGCGGTCTTCATCTTGAGCGCCTTGTTCGCAGCGGTGGGCGGCGTCCTGCTGACCCACTATAACGGCAGTATCGGGCCTGCCGAGGCGACCGTCATGAAGTCCGTGCGGTACGTCGCCATCGTCGCCGTGGGTGGCATGGCGAACCTCTGGGGGGCAATGGTCATGGGCATCCTCCTGAACTTCCTCTCGCTCCGCGGCGTCTTTGGCTCCTACGACGACACCGTCTTCGGCGCGATTCTGATCGTCATGATGATCTTCGCGCCCCAGGGCCTGCTGCGCGTGCCCCGGCTGCAAGCGTTGACGGCCATCCTGTCTCGGAGGGGCCATGGTTAAAGAAGATCCTAAATCCGAAACTCGAAATCCGAAACAAGCGCGAATGTCCCAAATCCAAAATTCGAAACGCGCCTCGGGCCGGCGCGAGCGTTTTGGTCATTGGAGCTTTTGGGTTTTGGATTTGTTTCGGATTTCGTGCTTCGGATTTCCGCCCCTTGGGCGGTTTCGGATTTCCGGCCCCCGGCCGGCTCCCAGGAGGTCGCATGAGTGACGTCCTCCTGGAGACCAAGGGCCTGCATCGTTCCTTCGGCGGCGTGCACGCCGTCAAGGATGTGAGCTTCGACGTGCCCGCCGGGGCGATCAAGGCGGTGATCGGCCCGAACGGGGCGGGCAAGACCACGCTCTTCAACCTGATCGCCGGAACGCTGACGCCGCATCGGGGCGATGTCGTCTTTCGCGGCCAGGCGATCACGGGCCGCAAGCCCCACGCCGTGGCCGCTCTGGGAATCGCGCGGACATTTCAGACGACCAAGCTCTTTCCGCACATGACGGTCCTGGAGAACGTCATGATGGGCCGGCACACGCGAACGCGATCCGGGTTCCTCGCCGGTATGCTGAATATGCCCTGGACGTGGCGGGAGTATCGCCAAACCCAAGAAAAGGCCCAGACGATTCTCGATGATCTTGGCCTTGCCGCCCACGCCGGCGAGACGGCCTGCAACTTGTCCTTCGGCTGCCAGCGACTCGTCGAGTTCGCCAGGGCCTTGGCCACGGAACCGTCCCTGCTGCTGCTCGATGAGCCGGCGGCGGGACTGAACATCTACGAGACCCAGGAGCTTTCCAAGCTCATTCTGAGGATTCGTGACACGGGCGTCACCTGCCTGGTCGTTGAGCACGACATGTCCCTGGTGATGAACATCTCGGACGAGGTGGTCGTCCTCGACCAGGGGCAGAAGATCGCGGAAGGGCCGCCCGCGGCGATTCAGCGGAATCCCGAGGTCATCCGCGTGTACCTGGGGGACGACCATGCTTAAGATCCTGAACCTCGAAGCCGGATACGGGGAGCTGCGGGTCCTCAAGGGGATCTCGCTGCACGTCGCGCTGGGCGAGGTCGTTGCCGTCATCGGGGCCAACGGGGCGGGCAAGACCACCCTGCTCAAGACCATCGCCGGCATCCTGAAGGCCCGCTGTGGCGAGATCGAGTTCGACAAACGCAAGATCCACAACCAGCCGGCCGAGCGAACCGTCCAACGCGGTTGCTGCCTTGTCCCCGAGGGCCGGCACGTCTTCGGCACGATGACGGTCCGAGAGAACCTCATTCTCGGGGCCTACAGCGTGGCGAGGGCGTCTCGCCATACCGACAACGGCCGGAGCGTCAACGCGACCCTGGAGCAGGTATACGACCTTTTCGGCATCCTCAAGGAGCGGTCGAACCAGCTCGCCGGCACGCTCTCCGGCGGCCAGCAGCAAATGCTGGCCATCGGCCGGGCCTTGATGTCCAGGCCCAGATTGCTGATGATGGATGAGCCCTCGCTCGGCGTCGCCCCGCTGGTCGTCAAGGACATCTATAAGACCATCGTCAACCTCAAACGCGGCGGCCTCACGATCCTGCTGGTCGAGCAGAACGCCCGGGCGGCCTTGGCCGTCGCCGATCGCGGCTACGTGATCGAAACCGGCCAGATTGTGCTCCAGGGCTCCGCCCGACAACTCTGTGACAGTCCCGAAGTGCAGCGGGCGTATCTCGGGAAGGAATACCGATCCATTGATGAATGAGAAGAGAAGCACGAAATCCGAATTTCGAAATCCGAAACAAATCCGAATGACCAAAACCGAAAATTCAAAACAAGGCGCTCGCCCGGCGACCGCGTTTACGTCATTTGAATTTGGTGCTTTGAATTTGTTTCGGATTACCGGATCGACACCGGGCAACAGGCGTCCGCCTACGGCGGAGTTGTCGGGTTCCGATATTCCAATTTTGGATTTGTCCAGAACGTGAGGCTCGTACCCATGAACCAGGTGCTCCCCTACGATCCCAAATGCGAAATGATGGCCCGCGAGGAACTCCAGCAGCTTCAGATCGAGCGGCTGCAAGCCACGCTCAACCGCGTTTACCGCAGCGTCGCCTTCTACCGCACGGCGTTCGACGCCCATAAGGTCAACCTGGAGAAGCTCAAGGACGTGCGGGCCTTGCAGGACCTGCCCTTCACGACGAAGGAGGACCTGCAAAAAAGCTATCCCTACGACATGTTCGCGGTCCCGCTGCGCGACATTGTCCGCATCCACACGACTTCCGGGACCACGGGCACGCCCATCGTCGTCGGCTACACGCAGAATGACCTGAGAAGCTGGCGCCAGTGCGCCGCGCGCCTCCTGGCGGGGGCCGGCGTGACCGAGCACGACGTCGTCCAGATCGCCTTGCGCTACAGCCTCGTCGCGGACGGGTTCGGCTTCCACCAGGGCGCCGAGCGAATCGGGGCCTCGGTGATTCCCGCGTCCCTGGCGACGAGCGTGGCCAAGCAAATCGTCATCATGCGTGACTTCAAAACGACGGTCCTGATCTCAACGCCGAGCCACGCGCTGACCATCGCGGCCAGTCTCGACGAGGTCCAGGTTCACGTGGAGCGGCTGCACCTGCGGCTGGGCCTCTTCGGCGGCGAACGCTGGAGCGATCCCCACCGCCGGCAGTTGGAGCAGCAGTTACGCCTCGTCTCCACGGACACCTACGGCCCGACCGAGGTCATGGGGCCGGGCGTCGCGGGCGAATGCCACCTCCATCAGGGCCTGCACCTCAACGAGGATCATTTCATCGTGGAGATCATCGACCCGAAGACCTCGGAGCCGGTCCCCCTTGGCGAGGACGGTGAGTTGGTCCTGACGACGATCACCAAAGAAGGTTTCCCGCTCGTCCGCTACCGAACCGGCGACATCACGCGGATCGATTCGACCCCCTGCCCTTGCGGCAGAACGTTCGTTCGCATGGCCCGCATAATGGGCCGGACCGACGACCTGATTTTCGTCCAGGGCGTGGGGTTCTTCCCCTCCCAGATTGAGGAGATCCTCGCCGGGATCGACGGCGTCAGTCCGTATTTCCAGATCATCCTCGACCAGGATCGCGGCGTCGAAACCATCGAAATCCGGGTCGAGATCTCCGACCAGATCCCCTTCTTCGACGAGGTCAAGACCATCGAAACACTGCGTCTCCAGGCGGCCAAGCGCATCAAAACCGTCCTCGACATCGACCCCAAGGTCACGCTCGTCGAGCCCAAGTCCCTGCAAACTCTCCCCGAAGGCACGCCGCGAGTGATCGACAAACGCCCCGGATAGAAACGACTCCGCGCACGCTCGCATAGGGAGATAGAACATGGGGTTCAGCAGACTGGAGAGAGCCGTCATAGAAGCGATCTTGTCGCAAGAGGTGGATGGCCTGGAGGCTGTGCGCAAGCAGTTCGCTGCGGCATCGGTCGTCGAAAGGGATTACACGGGAGCGGGCTTCTACACCACCATCTCCGTACCCCTGTCCGTGCCTCCCATGCCGGACAGTAAGGAGTTGCGTGACATCTTGCTTGACGGGGCCTGCGGGCGTCCCAAAGCGGACCCGGAACACTTGGTCCTTTTCCTACTCTGGACTCGTGCTGGATACCTTGACTTTCTGGAAGGTTGCACGGTTGGCGATGCCTGGCCGAACGAGGAGGATATCGAGGACATAAGACCCTGCTGGGTTCGCAAGCTTGATCACCCGCGAACAGGCTAATTGCGCGGGCCCTTACGGTAAGACCGATACGACTTCGCAGAGCTGACCCTGCCCTGCAGTGACTACCCCGTCTTGGCCCTCGTCAGGGGCAGGTTCGTGTGTTCGCCGGTCGCCTCGTTGACTACGACAAGCTCACCCATATCCTCATGCCGCAACTGCTCGTTCGCATTGAGAAGCTCGATCCCATAGACGGTTCCGTCCGGTGCAATGTCCACCACAAGCTCGTCGCTGATCCTCAGCGATTCCACATCCACGCCTTTCTCGTGGAAACGGATGTAGGCTACGTTGTACCGTGGATCATAAGTGAGCTTCATGGGAGGATCGTAGCAAATTGTTGCCGGAATTGCCAGATGCTTCACTGACGCCCAGATACGCGGCTTCACCGCACTGGAGTCCTTGCCGAAGGCAATCCACCGGACACCGCGTATTCCGGCGCGGCTTCTTGTTGCTTTTTCCGGCAGGTTCTCCATAATAGCAGCCGGACGGAGGTTGTGGTTGGGACGGTTGATGTTGTGCCGTGGAGGTCGCCTTGGAAAAGGCAAATCAAACGACGACAAAGAAGCGTGCGACGAAGTTCGCTCCGCCGGAGCGGGCCTCAGCCGAGGAAATCTCGCGCCAGGTGAGACTCTTCGCCCACAGGAAGCTGCTGGGCATTCTGCCCAATGCCGTGCCGTGCGCTCTGATGGCGGTCAATGAGTTCCGGCAGATTGTGTTCGCCAACGAACGATTCCTGGAGCTTCTGTCGCCGCAGGAGCGCCAGGCCGGCGTTCTCGGCCGACGTCCCGGCGAGGTCCTGGGCTGCCTTCACGCTTTCGAGGACGACCACGGCTGCGGCACCTCCGAGTCGTGCAGCACGTGCGGCGCGGTTCACGCCATCTTGAGCAGCCAGGGCGGCACCGCCGACGCTAAGGAATGCCGAATTACCCGCGGCCACAGCGGCGAGGCCCTGGACCTGCGGGTCTGGACGACGCCGGTGGCCGTGGACGGCGAGTCCTTCACGATCCTCGCCGCCCTGGATATCGCCCACGAGAAACGCCGCCAATCGCTCGAACACATCTTCCTGCACGACATCTGCAACGTCGCTTACGGCCTGTCCTGGTACTCCGAGTTTCTCAAGAAGGCGACCGCCGACCAAGTCGAAGGCTACGTCGACGCCGTCAGCCGGCTCTGTCGCCAACTGACCGAGGAGATCGATGCCCAACGAGTTCTGATGCGAGCCGAGACGGGCGAGCTGCTTTTGAAGCCGGAGAGCCTCAGCTCGCTGCGACTGCTGCAGAACGCCGTCACGCTGTACCGCGGGCACCCGGTCTCCCAGGACCGGCACTTGTGCGTCGACCCGCACGCCGAGGACGTCGCCGTGGCCGGGGATCGCACCCTGCTGTCGCGGGTCCTGTGCAACATGATCAAGAACGCCTTGGAGGCCTGCCGCTCCGGCGAGACCGTCACCACAAGCTGCGCCAGGCAGAACGGCCATGTCGAATTCAGGGTCCACAACCCTGGCTTCATCCCGCGGGAGATCCAGCTCCAGATCTTCCAGCGGTCCTTCTCCACCAAGGGAACGGGCCGGGGCCTCGGCACCTACAGCATCAAGCTGCTGACGGAGCGCTATCTCCACGGCACCGTCTCCTTCACCAGCACGCCCGACCAAGGCACAACGTTCCAGGTCCGCTATCCCCTCGCGCCCAGCACCGGAGCAACCGGGTGAGCGATCCAGGATCGCGTCAGGGAGACAGGTCGAGCGGATCATAGGGCACTACCAGATGTTCCACGCGAGGATCGACAGGCCCAGGCCACCGAAGCGACGCAAGCCGAAGGAACGCCGGTAAAACGCGTTCTTTGCCAAAGGTCACCCGCACAGCTTGCGACAGACAGCGACAAACTCCCTCGCCGAACTGACGAGTTCCTGTGCTTGAGTCTCCATCACACGGGCCGTTGGGCGGTAGTCGCTCTCTTGGCGGAGATCGCTGATGCGTGTGTTCGGCAGAACTGTCTTCCACGGCGTCAGGAACTACGGCCACGTCGATATCGCTGTCCGGCGTCTACTGGTCCCGTGCCGCTAATAGCTTCGGAGGAATTCCGGTTTTTTCGCGCTCATTTGGGCCGGTTGGTTACACTTATTCGTGAACGTTCAAACCGATATCGGTGCACTGGTGCAGAACAGACAGGTCTGACAAATGAGAATCGAGTCTCTGGAACTATCCGATGCGGATTTGGTCGAGGCGGCCCAGCACGGCCGGCTGGACAGCTTCGGCCTCCTTTATCAGCGGTATCACAATCCCATTGTGGCTTTGGCTTATGCCCAACTGGGCGACAAGCACTCGGCGGAAGATGCGGCACAAGAGGTATTTGCCATCGCCTGCCGGGATTTGCGGTCCCTGCGGGATCACGCGAAGTTCGGGGCCTGGCTGGGCGGCATCTGCCGCAATGTGACTAAGTAACTATCTCAAAAGGCTCAGGCGGTGCTGACGGCGATACCAAAGCAGGCCGCAGCACAGTTGGATCAGGCCCAGGTAATTGCATGACTTCTTGGCGTAACGAATCAGAATCGCACGACACTTGCTCATCCAGC
>JAPLMX010000251.1 GCA_026386805.1 Phycisphaerae bacterium
TGCCGTTCTTTCATGGTAGTTCTCCTGGGCCCGGCGGGGCCTTCCTCAAGGGGAACTACCTACCCAAAAACACGCACGAAACGGCAGAGCCTTGTGAATGCTCACCGGCAGAGCCGGTGGTTAACGGAAACGCAATTTGCCTCGCGGGTGGATGGTGGGCACAACCTCCTGCGGAGTTGTGCAAAACAAAGCCAATTTCGTGGCTTGGTTCAGTTCCGCCCAAGTCGCGGCGGCGCGAGTTCGGAGTATGCCCACGTAGGGCGAGCGTCCCCGCTCGCCTGAGATTGCCACGCTGCGCTCGCAATGACATTGTCGTGCGGGGACGCACGACCTACGAAGAAACACCTTACGGCGTCACTACGAGCCGGATTCCTCTTGCCTGGGACCGAGCCTGCTGTATCCTCTGCATCGGCAATAGGATAGAGTGCTATGGAGATCAGGATTGAGAGTCTACTCGAAGGGGCCCGGCGGGCCAAAGGCACCGTGGCGATCGTGGATGTCTTTCGGGCCTTCACGACGGCGGCGGTTGCCCTCGCTCGCGGCGCGGATCGGATTGTGATGGTCGCTGAGATCGACGAGGCCCGGCGGCTCCGGGACGAAGGCGTTGGAGAGATCTGCGTGGGCGAGGTGAACGGCATCCGGCCCGAGGGCTTCGATTTCGGCAATTCGCCGCACGAGATGATGCAGGCGTCACTACAAGGCAAGGTGGTCATTCAGTCCACCCGGGCGGGGACGACGGGAGTCGCCGCAGCGACAGGGGCTGAGGCGGTGTACGCCGGGTCGTTCGTCGTGGCCGAGGCCACGGCCAGGGCGATCCGCCGAGACAGTCCGGCGGATGTGACTATTGTGGCGATGGGCTGGAACGCACGGGTACGCACGGACGAGGACGAGCTTTGTGCCCTTTATCTGCGAAACCTGATGCAGGGTCGCCAGCCTGATCCGGAGGCGATCCGTAAGCTCGTGCTGGCCAGCGGCGAAGCCACCAAGTTCGGCGATCCGAAGCAGCCGCATTTCCATCGCGAGGATCTCGAAATCGCGATCGACGTGAACAAATACGACTTTGCGATTCGCGTGGTCAAAGAGAACGGTTTTCTCGTAGCGAGGCGACAGGGATGAATGAATGGTCGATTCAAAAACTTCTGACTTGGGTAACGGAATACCTGACGCAGAAAGGCGTGGACTCGCCAAGGCTCAGCGCCGAGCTGCTTTTGTCCCACGTCCTGGGGCTGAAGCGCATCGAGCTCTACACCCAGTACAACAAGATCGTCGTCCAGGAACAGTTGGACCGGCTGCGTGACCTGGTCAAGCGGGCGGGTCTGCACGAGCCGGTCGTGTACCTCGTCGGCAGGACGGAGTTCTACTCTATCGAATTCGAGGTCACGCCCGATTGCCTGATCCCCCGGCCGGAGACCGAGTTGCTCGTACAACGGTCGATTGAATTCCTGCGTAAGCGGACCGGCCCGCAGCTCGTCTGCGACCTGTGCACCGGCTGCGGCATCATTGCGGTCGCCGTCGCCAAGAACGTCCCGGACGCCAGAGTCCTCGCGACAGACATCTCCGAGCCCGCCCTGGCGGCGGCCGCCAAGAACGTCGAGAAGCATAAGCTCCAAGAGCGGATCGAACTGCGTAAGGGTGACCTCTTCGAGCCGTTGGTTCCGCAGCTCGACCAGTTCGACTTGATCGCGTGCAATCCGCCCTACGTCAGTACCGCCGAATACGAAGCACTTGAAAAGAACGTGAAGGACTATGAGCCGCGAATCGCCCTCTACGCGGGAGAGGACGGCTTGGACCTGTACCGCAAGATCGTCGAGAAGGTGAGTCACTTCCTCAAACCGGACGGCAGTTTGCTGCTGGAGATCGGCTACACACAAGGGCCTGCCGTCCAGGGGTTACTCGAACAAGCCGGTACCTTCGCTCAAATCCGGATCGACAAAGACCTCCAGGGCCACGACCGCGTGGTCGCGGCCCAACGGGCGTCGGGATGATCACCCCGTCGGATCACTCCGCCTGCTGTTGTTTACGGACTTGCTCGAGTTCGTCGGCGAGTTTGCCGACCTCCAGCCGCAACCTCACGTTCTCCCGTTTGTTCTCCAGCGTCTTTCTCACGAACCAGAGGACCACGAGGATGGGAACGACGAACCAGACCACAGAGACCACGGCAATCAGGACCGTCTCTGCCGGCCCGGGGGCCATGAGGGCTATGAGACTACTCATCTTTCGGCTCCTTTCTCGTTCGGACAATCGGGACTTGGCCCAGGACTATTCGCTGTCTGCCGGGCGGCAGACGATTAGCTTGGCGGTCTCTTGGCGCACTCGATCCAATGTGACCCCCAGGTCCATAAGGATCTGGAAACCGATTCCCTGCTGGGCGGCGAGAAGCCCGGCGAGCAGATGCTCGGCTCCGAGGTAGGTATGGCCCCACTGAACCGCCTGCTCGCGAGCGCACTGTGTCACCTTGTCGATATCCTCGGAGAGCGTCGCCTCGCCTGGGCCTTGCTTGTCTGACGGCCGGCGCAATTGCTCGTAGCGCTGACGGCACTTCTGCTCGGATACGTCGAGGTGTTCGAGTATCGCGGCTCCAAGGCACTTCTTCACCGACAGTATCCCCAGCAGCACGTGCTCAGTTCCCGCCTGAGTGAAGCCCTCTTCCCGAGCTTGGCGGCACGCCGCATTCAGGACAGCCTTTGCTCGTGGCGTCCAGGGCAGTTTGCCCGACTCGACTGGTGGCACGACATTCCCGCCGCTGCGTACGTTGGACTCGCTCATTTTTTGACCTCCGCGTTCAGGATAGACCTTCTTCGATTCGAGCCAAGCATCGACATCCGCCCGGTCGAAACTGATGTTCTTGGTACTGAGCTTGACGTATGGTGGGCAGTCGCCCTCCGCAATGTACTTGTAGATCGTCCGCTTGGAGACAGCCAGGTAAACCGCAAGATCTTCTATGGACATTATCTGCATAACGCATTATCTCTACTCTATATGACGCATTATGACATCAAATGTTACAATATGCAATCAAAATCCGCAAATACTCTGTTTCTCCGAACGAGAACACGATTGGAGTAGCAAGGGTTTGGCGTCCGCACGGCGCCTAACTGATTGGCCAGCAAACAGTTACGGCGTCGGACGGTTCTACGCGGATCGTCCGTCAGTAGGAGATCAGAGCATGGACCTTGTGCGGGGCGAGCCGCTGGCGGCCTTGCAGGTCGAGCAACTCGATCACACAGGCGATGCCGACGACCTGGGCGCCGACTTTCTCCATGAGTTCGCAGGCCGCTCGCATCGTGCCGCCGGTGGCGAGCAGGTCATCGACCAGAAGGACCTTGTCGCGCTCCTGTATGGCGTCGCGGTGCATTTCGATGCAGTCCGTGCCGTACTCCAGCGCGTAGCTGGCACTTTCCGTGCGGCAGGGAAGCTTGCCTTTCTTTCGGATGGGGATGAAGCCCGCCCGGAGCTTGGCGGCGACGGCGGCCCCGAAGATGAATCCGCGGGCCTCGATGGCCGCAACGTACTTCACTCCGGCACGCTTGAAGGGCACGCACAGGGCATCTACCGCGGCCGAGAACGCCTCGGGATCGCCCAACAGCGGCGTGATGTCTCGAAACAGAATCCCCTTCTTCGGCCAGTCGGGAATATCGCGGATGTACCGCGTCAGGATTAGTTGCTCTTTCGCCATGAGCCCTCCTTGGATCTACGATTTACGATTTACAATTTACGGTTTACTATTTGGCCTCACGTGCCGGATGTGACTCTGCCACGCAACGGGACAGTCTTCGCAGCCGTGTTCTCCAATAGTAAATCATCCATCGTAAATCGTAAATCGAAAAGTCCGGGATCACTCGCCTTCCATGAACTCGTACAGGCTGGTCAGGGCGTCACGCCGGATCTGGCGAATCCGTTCCCGCGTCAGTCCCATCCGCGTGCCGATCTCCTTGAGGCTCTGGGGCCGTCGCTCGCCGATGCCGTAGTGCAGCCGCAGGACCTCGGCCTCCCGGAATTCCAGCTCATCGAGCAGCCGGACCGCCTTGGCCTTCTCCTCGTCCTCGACCAGGCCGTCTTCCGGCCGGCCGGCGCTGCGGTCTTCCAGCGTGCATTCCAGAGCCTGGCTGTCCTCCTGGTCATCCTGGCTAAAGCTCTCGCCGGAGTTGCCGAGCACGTCGACGATCCGGTGGATCACCTTGGCTTTCCGCACGGGCAGGTGCATCAGGTCGGCCATCTCCTCAACGGTCAGCTTCCGTCCGATCCGGCCCTCAACCTCGGCGGCGGTGTGCCGCCATTGGCTGATCAGGGTCACCATGTACGTCGGCACGTGCACCGGCTGCACGTTCTCCAGCAGCGCCCGCTTGATGCTCTGCTTGATCCACCAGGCGGCGTAGGTGCTGAAGCGTGTCCCCCGGTCGGGATCGAAGTAATCGACCGCCTTGATCAGGCCAAGGTTGCCTTCCTCGATCAAGTCGCCCAGGGCCATCCCGCGCCCGCCGTATTTTTTCGCGATGTTCACGACGAGCCGCAGGTTGCTGCGCACGAGATGCTCCCGGGCCCACGGATTGTTGTCGTCCACCACCTGCCGGCCGTACTCGTACTCCTCCTCGGCCGTCAACAGGGACGCTTCGTCGATCTCTTTGAGGTAGTCCTTCAGTGTGACGTCGAAGATCATGGCACCCTCCTGCCCGATGGAGCGCCTCTCGGCACCCGCCATCGAGGGCCAAAGCAATCGTTAATCGTTCGTCATTGGGGGGTACTTACTGCCGACGGGCGGCTATCCCCCAACGATTCTCCCTTACATCGGACCCCGGCAAGCCACGGTTTAGCGGTGCGACCCTGGAATCGCCGGCCCTTTCACAAAAGCGACGAAATCTCCGATCGGGACCGCCGGATATACCACGTGTGCGGGCCGCAGGGAAGATAACCGGGACCAACTCGGACGTTCCGAGGCGTCTTCTGCGGGCCGCGCCCCCGTCGTACCCGAACCAACTCGCGCGTAGACCGGAAAGCTGAAGAGGAATTGGCTTCTTGCCGATAGAGAAGGCATGTGGCAATCGAGTCGGCTATCCGAATCATCGTTAGACTGTGCCGCGTGGGACGTGCAGCCATGAAGACGAGATTATTATGGGCGATTCTTATGACGGGGGTCCCGTGCTCGGAGACCCCTCTCGTGCACGCGTCGGCCAGCCATGGTGAGGCAACGGCCCATGTGGTTGTCCAGGTCCCGCCCCATATCACCGTCAGTGCACCGGCCACAGTCTCCGTCGACCTCCAGAATCGTCCGATCAGTTCCCCGATCTCCGCCAGCGTCCGGTTCCTCGTCAGTGCCAACACACAGGAGGTGGAGTTGCAGGTGGCCTGCACGGATCTGTACCGGGCCGGCGACCCCACGTCCGCCTACGGGATCCCGGTAGCAGGCGCCGGTGCCCGGATCACCTGCGAGCACGGGCATGCCAGCGCAGACGGCAACTCCTTGCTGCAATGGCAGCACAGCCCCTCGACCGGTCTCCTGCCTGCCGGCTGGACCGGCGCCGTGAGCGAAGCCGGCACCTTCACCGCCTCGCCCGCCGCCACCTTCAGC
>JAPLMX010000179.1 GCA_026386805.1 Phycisphaerae bacterium
GGCTCGTATTCAAATCGACGACCTTGACATTCTCGGCTACTCCATCGCCGGCGAGGAGACGGTGGTGGGGGTGCCGCAACTCGATGTCTGCTTCGATATCGGCAAGGCCCCGGACCAGCTCATCTCCGTCAATCATGTGCTGCTCACGCACGGGCACATGGACCACTCGGCGGGGTTTGCGTACTACCTTTCGCAGCGGAACTTCAGCGGCATGGCCCCCGGCACGATTGTCGCTCCGGCGAACCTGATCGCACCTATGCGGGAGATCCTCGCCGCCTGGGGGCACTTGGACGGCAATAGGATTCCGGGGAATCTGGTGGGAGTCCGGCCGGGCGATGAGGTGCAGATCAAGCCGAACCTCTATGCTCGGGTCTTTCCGACAAAGCACAGCCCAGGCTCGGTCGGCTTTTGCGTCCTCGAAAAGCGAAAGAAGCTCAAGTCCGAATACCTGGAGCTGACCGGTCCGCAGATCGTGGAGCTGAAAAGGCAGGGCATCGAGATCGACTATCCGCTGGAGGTCCCCATCGTCAGCTACCTGGGCGACACGCAATACGTGGACTTCGGCCAGCTCGAATATGTCGCGAATAGCAAGATCCTGATCGCCGAGTGCACGTTCTACGAGGAGGACCACGCCGGCCGGGCGGAAGCGGGCCGGCACATGCACGTCAACGAGCTGGCCCACCTGCTCTCGTCCATGAAAAACGAGCACATTATCATCACCCACACCACCCAGCGCACGCCGATGCCGGAGGTCCGCCGGGTCCTGGAAGAAGCCCTGCCGCCGGAAGTCTTCGCCCGGACGATCCTTCTGATGGACCGGCGTTCGAGGAAAAGGTGACGTTCGGAGTCCCGCGTTTACGCGGGTCGGACCGGTCTTTCCCGCCTGAAGGCCGTACCGACATGATGCGCGTAGTGAATACCCGCCGAGCGGAGTGCGTAGGATGGGCTTTGGCCCATGCGGGCTCTTTCAAGGGCCAGAATTGAGCTGTAGGGCGAGTGTCCCCGCCCGCCTCCTGACCAAGCGACGGTCGAGCGCCGCCGCTGCGATCCTGCCCCCTATTCCGCATTTTCCGTTTATGTCGCCCCCCTCTTTGGCCGATAGCGCGATATGGGAAAGAGGCTCAGGCGAGGGATTGCATTCGTGAAGGGGTACGACCGTCAGAATGAAGCCCCACGACTGTTCTGAACAGCCATTGGTGAGATCCTGCATGTGTCGGTTTGGAAATGTTCGCTAGAGGAAGAACATGACGATCATCGTTAAGCGTCCAGAAGATTGCGTGGCCGATGACCTCACAGCTTTCGAATCCCTTGTGGTCCAAGGCAGCGAAGTTGAACAGAATAGACTGAAGGATCGCATCCGGGAGGCATTTCTCCTCGGATTTGGGACTGAGGACAAGGAGTTGGTTGCCGTAGCCGGGATCAAGTCTCCGTCTCGCGCTCATATCCGTGACGTCTTCGATCGATCGAACTGTGGCCTCTTTCCGAATGACTGGCTACTTGAGTATGGATGGGCCTTCACCAAGCCGTCGCATCGTCGTCATGGACTTGGGGCTGCACTCTTCAAGATGTTGCTCAGCAATTGCGCGGATCGGCCCTTATGGGCAACGACTCGAAAGAGGAACCAAGATGTCCACGGAATCCTTGAGAGGCACGGATTCCAACGGACGGGAAGGCCGTTCCCAGGTCGCAAGGAGGACTTGATTCTTTGGACGAGGTTGGGTTCTAAGAAAGGTCGACGATGAAACACCTATCCATATTTGAGAGACGTGAGCATCGGGCAATCTTGCTCTATTGTGTGGTTCAATGTTGGTATCGTGGTTGGGATGGAATTCGAATCAATCGAGAGCAGCTTGAACGTCTCTTGGGGCTTCAGAGATTCAAACAAGGGCGCCTTGAATGGATGAAAGAGGACTTTGGCGAGATGTTTCAGCATCAGCGATCAAACAGCGGTCACTGGCTTTCGCAATCGTTTTCCTGGATCGAACTCTCGCGTCGAGCTTTTGAAGAGAATCCTCGCATCGGGGCGTTGGAGTTGTGGGAACCTCCCGATCAGATTTCTGCAGAGGAGTTTCCTGACGAGCTTCGTCTGGCTTCATACCTTTCGCTGCTGGCGCAGGGACGCATATCACCTCAATGGGTGCCACCGGCCAATGGCGAGATATAGCCCGTGCGTTCTCTCACGACGCGTTCGGGGGCGAACGGAGACGTTCGCCCCACGTTAGCCCCACAGCCTTGCCACAATGTTCCGAACACAATTATCACGCCCACGATTCGGATCCGCAATCTGCCTGTGTTCACATCGCCGGGCGGGAATAGGTCAGGCAGGCGTCGGCAAGCTCGTCGATGACGGCGGTGCCGGCGCACATGACTTTGTCCGCGCCGCCCCGGTAGAAACTGAGCATGCCATCACTTCTCCTCGGTCCTCTGCCATAAACCAGCCGTCTGTTACTTGGCCTCTTTGACTTCCTTCTTGATCCGCTGGATGTGGCCGCGACCGAGCGCCTTGACCTCGCAGCCCAGCTCGAAGTAGCGGCGGATCTTGTCGTCGGGCAGGATGCCGAAGCAGTCGATGACCGCCAGCGGGGCACCGGCCCACTGGACGATCTGGTCAGGGTCGAGCTTGAGGTACGGCTCGTGCGGCACGGCCAGAACGACCGCCTCGGCCCCCTGGATCACCTTGGCCAAGTCCTTTTCCACGACGGAGTGGACTAAGCCCTCCTGGTTGCGGAAGAAGCGGGACCACGAGTGGCCGGGGGCGGGATACGAATCCTGCTGCTCCAGCTCGTACCAGTGGTCCACGTAGGGATCATGGATACGCATCTCGGCGCCCATCTCGGTGAGCTTGCGAACGACCATCTCGCTGCCGCTATAGCGGGTGTCGCCGACGTCCTGGCGGTAGCTGGCCCCGCAGATCAGGACCTGGGCGCCGGCGATGTACCGGCCCATATTGCGCAGGGCGTCACGGGTCAGCTCGGCCACGTGCAGGCCGCGCGTATCGTTGATATTGATGGCGGTGGGCGTGATCTTGAACACGTCGTCGCCATCCTCGAAGCCGAGGATGTGCTTATAGGCCCAGTAGCCCAGGCCGCCGTCTTTGGGCAGGCAGTAGCCGCCGACGCCGGGGCCGGGGAAGATCATGTTGCTGTGGGTCGGCCGCATCTTGATGGCCTTGATGACCTTGATCAGATCGACACCGTTGCGCTCGGCGAAGATGCTCCACTCGTTCAGGAACGCCAGGGTGGTCGCCCGGTAGGAGTTCTCGACGATCTTGGTGGTCTCCGATTCGATGGGGCGGTCCATGACGGTCAGCGGGAACTTCTCGGTGTTGATCACCTCGTGGAGGAATTTGACGACGCGGTCGCGGGCTTCGGGGGTGCAGCCGGAGCAGACGCGCCAGAAGTCGCGGATGCTCGACACGTACTCCCGGCCGGGCATGACCCGCTCGAAGCTGTGGCTCAGCAGCGGGGCGGACTCGAGGCCGCGTTTGGCGAACGCCTTCTTCATGATCGGCCAGGCGACAAACTCCGTCGTGCCGGGTGCGACGGTTGTCTCGATCAGCACGAGGCAGTTGGGGGTGATTCGCTCGCCGATGGTCTTCATCGTGGCTTCCAGGGCGTTCATCTCGGCCTCGCCCGTGCACATATTGCCCAGCTCGTGCTTGGTGTAGTCGCACTGAACGTCCACGACCACGCAGTCGGCCAGCTTCAGGCAGTCGCTGCTGTAAGTGGCCACGAGCGTTTTCTTCTGATTGACGCAGCGGGCGATCATGGGATCGACCTCGGGGTCTTCGGCCTTGACGGGAGATTGGCCGCGATTCAGCAGCGGGATCTTCCAATAGCTGCGGGGACTCGGCCGCTGGCAGCCAATGACGAACTTGCTGGGTTTGCCCGTCTTCTTGTCAACCGTATCGGCGATAATGGCGGCCATGACCGCGCCGACGAAGCCGACGCCCATGACCACGACGATTTCCTTGCCTTCGGCCCGGGCCACCCTGACCAAGGCCTCCAGACGCTGCAACTCCGCGGCGTAATCCGTGGACTTCGGCAGTTCGAACTTTTCACCCGTGGGACTGACAGACCACTCGCTCATGTACATTCACCTCACAATTGCTCTATGTTACGAGACCATGCCCTCCTGCACGGTGCGGCAACGAGCACACCCATGCGACGGACGCAACGAGTGTAGCAGCAAAGAACACCCAGGCAAGACTTTTTTGGGGACCCATGACCTTCCGGTCGGTCGGGAATTGGCCGTCAGCACTTGGAACGAGGGGCATAAAGATGCTATAATGGTAGCCGAATAAGTGTGTGAATCTTCTGCCCGGTTGCATGACGGTGGAGTTGGAGGAGTTCGATGGGGAAGGCATCTTGGCTGATCCTGCTAACGGTGCTCGCTGTATGCGCCGGCATCGGCCGGGCCAAGCCGCCTGTCTTTGAGTACCCGTCGGCCGTCCTCGATATCTACGATGCGGATGGCAGTTGCTGGACGGGAATGGACGCCTCCGGGGCCTTCCCGGCGCGGGTCGTGCCCGAGCAGTGGCTGGTCGGGCCGCCGCCGTCAGTGGATTCGGCCGTCACGCTGCCGGTAGATCACTGGATTGACCTGGCGTTTTCCGGCCGGCTCGTGGGCGGTGACGGCAACGACATCGTGCTCACCGAGACGGGAAGGGCCGGGGAGCAGGCCCTGCTGTTCGTCACGGATGGCGCGGACCAGGAGTATCTCCTGACCAAGGTGGCTATCGGGACCTCGATGAAGCAGGATCTTAGCGTCCTTGGGATCGATCTCGAGGGCGTGCTGCTGCCCTTCGCACCTCGTGCCATTCGCTTGGTCGCTTTGGACCTGGCGGGCCAGTCCCCGGGTTTCGATTTGAGTAATGTGCAGGCCCGCGTCTCGCACGACTGCGAGGCCAAGGCAAGCTGCCCCAACCCGGTGGGCGGTGCTACGGGAATCAGCCCCTATGCGAAGCTGACCTGGGTCCCCGGGTGCTCCGCAGATCGGCACGTGATCTATTTCGGCGAGGTCGCATCGCAAGTAGGTCGTGCGTCCCCGCACGACGTTTCTGAGCGAGCGGGGACGCTCGCCCTACAGTACCCGCCGCAGCCTCGGGATGCGAACACATTCGAGCCGCCGGCACTGGGCTTGGGACGGACCTATTACTGGCGGGTCGATGAGGCCGGGGTCGGGGATCGGGGATCGGGGACCCTGACCCCCGGCGACGTCTGGTCCTTCACGGTGGCGGACCACCTCGTGATCGATGATTTCGAGGGTTACGATCTGAAGGAGCACTTCCTCTACGAGACGTGGCAGACGCGCGGCCGGGCGGATATGTCCATCGAGCAGGCCATCGCGCTGAGCTGCCGCCAATCCATGTTGTTCCGCTATCAGTACGACTCTGTCTGGTCCTCCGAGGTGGTTTGCACCTTCGCAGAGCCGCAGGATTGGGTCCGGCCGCAGGCCAAGGTCCTGGAGTTCATGGTGCGGGGCGCCGCCGGCAATGTCACGAAGGGCCGGATGTACGTTGCGATCGGGGATGGCCAAACGGAGCAGCGGGCGCCGTATGCGGGCGATCTCGGCCTCCTCGCCGAGCCGCGGTGGCACGCCTGCCGGATCGCCCTGTCGGAGTTCAAGAATGTCAACCTGGCCAACGTGACAAGCATCGCGATTGGGCTGTGTCCCGCCACGACGGACTCCGAGGAACACGGGACGGGGACGCTCTATATTGATGATATCCTTCTGCGGCCGGTGCTCGGCACGGGCGGGCCGCAAGCGGACCTGACCGCCGACGGCACGGTCGATTACCAAGACCTTCAGCGGTTGGCGAAGGACTGGCTCTACGACCGCGCCCGCGTGTTCGCAGTGGCCGCGCCGAACGAGCCGATCCTCTGGTATGATTTCGAGGGCAACGCCAAGGATCGTGCGGGCACGGCCGACGGCGAGATCCGGGGCCGCTGCGATTTCCACCTGGGCGTGTACGGGCAGGCGATCCATTTCATGAATGAGGGGGACGCGGTGACGATCCCCGAGGCGGCGAGCGTCTTCGGACAGGTCCGCGAGGCCATCACGATCGCTTTCTGGCAGCAAGGGGAGGATTCGACCCATTTGAACGACACCCTATGCTGCTCGAATTATGTCTATGGCGTGTCGAATCCGGCCGTCGCGATCCACCTCGGCTGCTGGCGAAACCCGGGCCAGTACCGTTGGGACTGCGGCTCTCCCTGGTCGTTCGGGAACCGCGTGGCGGGCTGGCACCAGGACAAGAGCGAGTGGGCCGGCCGCTGGAATCACTGGGCGTTCACGAAGGACATCCGCACGGGGCGGATGGAGATTTACCTTAATGGCGAGCTTTACGACAGCCTCACCGGCGCGAATACGCCCATTACCGGTATCACATCTTTCGAGATCGGCTCCGGCTGGTACGGCCGCTACGACGGCATGATCGACGACTTCCGAGTCTACAACTATGCTCTTTCTCCCGCCGAGATCGCCCACGTTGCCACGCGCGGCACCGGCGTCCTGCCACAGCCGCCCGATTCCCCGGCCGACCTCAACGCCGATGGCGCGGTCAATCTTCGCGACCTCGCCGTCCTGGCGACGCAATGGCTCCAGACGAATCTGTGGCCATGAAGCCCTTCCATCTCCCAGGGGATGCCCCTATCCGGACGGCAGGGATGCCGGACTTGCGTGCTCGGAATTCCCCCAATGCAAGGGACCTGACGTTGCCCCGCGATAAGTCAAGCGGAAGGGCCGAATTGCCGATAATACACGGCCGGGCGAATGCAGCGGATTTTGCTTGATTCCGAGCCATACCGTGCCTACAATGCATCATAGGTGGTGCGGTGTGATTGCTTTTGGACTTGTGACGGGTGGTTCTTGCGCTGAGGAGGAGTGAATACCACCGGAAAAGAGCTTCGAACACGAACAATCGTGCGGGAGAGTCTCATGAAGCCACACGTCGAAGAGGGTCCTCCACCCAGCCTGTGACAGGAATCCCCCGACGCGTGCCGCGCCTGCGGGACTCCGGGGCTACGGTGGCACACGGCAGGGGCATGATTTCCAGAAAGGAGGTAGTACTCAGCACGAACTGACAAGCATGGGTATCAAGCAGTGAGATTCAGCTCTGGGGCCCTCGACATGCGCGAAACGGAGGGCTCAGAGCAACGAACGTAGAACCGTGTGCCTGGTGTGTGGCCAACACCCGCTTCTCCGTTTCCCTCAGAAGGAGGAACATTATGGTGGAGAGACTCATGAACAGGCAAATCGTTTTTCTTACCGCTGCTCTGCTCTTGTTGAGCGTCGCAGGTCAAGTCATGGCACAGCAGGACCCCAGCCTCTTGGGCTGGTGGAAGTTGAACGACGGGGCCGGCACCGTCGCTCTGGACTCCTCCGGCTATGGAAACCACGGGACGGTCATGACTCCCAATGGGGGCCTGGGAACCGGTGGTTCGGTCTGGTTTAAGGACCCCGAGCGCGGCATGGTCATCAGCTTCAATGGAACCGACGGCAGCGGCGCCTACGTCGACCCCCACGTGATCATCCCGGCGCTGACGATGAGCAACGGCTTCACCTGGGTCTTCTGGGCCAAACAGCCCGCCGCTCAGGCGACGAACAACGACACGATGCTGGGCAATCGCTATGGCGGGACGGCCTCGCCGCTTCAGTTCGTCAAGTTCACGCCTACGCGGTTCGAGTGCTACAACGACGACGGCGCTTACGCCAATGGGATCAACTACGCCTCCATCCCCAGTGACGTTTGGATCCATCATGCTCTCGTCAAGGATGGAGCGTCTCTAACCTACTATCGTAATGGCGTCGTGATGCTTACCAATACGATGACCAAGACCGTCGATGCGAATCCCTTCTTCATGGGTGCTGACGGCTACAGTGGCGCACAAGAGAATTGGGAAGGCTACTTGAGTGACGTGCGCCTCTACGCACGCGCCCTGAGCGCGAAAGAGGTCCAGGATGCCATGGCCGGCAAGGGACCGGGCGCGGAACTGGCCGGCGAGCCCGTTCCCGAAGACGAAGCCACGGATGTGCCGCGGGATGCGACGTTGAATTGGACGGCCGGTCAGTACCCCGCCGTGCACGATGTGTACCTCGGGACCGTTGCTGCCGATGTGAACAACGCCTCCCGGACGAACAAGGGTCTGCTGGTCAGTCAAGGCCAAGCCGACACCACTTTCGATCCGGCCGGCGTGTTCGCCTATGGGCAGACCTACTACTGGCGGATCGACGAGGTCAACAAGTCGGCCGACGGCACCGTCTACCAGGGCGGCGTGTGGTCCTTCACCGCCGAGCCTTACGGCTATCCGATCACCAGCGTGACCGCCACGGCCTCCAGCTCGGCGGCCAACATGGGCCCGGAGAACACCATCAACGGCTCCGGACTCGATAAGAGCGACCTGCACGGCACCGAGGGGACCACGATGTGGTTGAGCGGCGGCGCAAAGCCGAACTGGATCCAATATCAGTTCGACAAGGTCTACAAGCTGTATGATCTGAAGGTGTGGAATTCCAACCAACTGATCGAGACCTTCCTCGGCTTCGGCGCCAAGAACGTCACGATCGAAACCTCCACCGATGGGACGGCGTGGACGGCGTTGGCCAACGTGCCCGAGTTCGCCAAGGCGACCGGCCTGCCGGGCTACGCCGCGAACACCACGGTCAACCTCGGCGGGGTCATGGCCCAGTACGTCAAGCTGACGATCAATGCCAACTGGGGCGGTGTGGCGCCGCAGACGGGCCTGAGCGAAGTCCGGTTCTCCTACATCCCCGTCCAAGCCAGAGCGCCGCAGCCAGCGACCGTGGCTACGGGCGTCACGGTGGATCCCACGCTGAATTGGCGCCCCGGCCGCGAGGCGGGCTCGCATCAGGTATTCTTTGGCACCGATCAGGCCGCAGTGGCCGGCGGAACCGCCGCGGCCAAGACTGTGACCGACCACGCCTTTGCCCCCGGCTCTCTCAATTTCGGCACGACCTATTACTGGAAGGTCGATGAAGTCAACACCACCACCTATCTGGGCGACGTCTGGAGCTTCACGACGCAGGAATACGCCGCCGTGGACGACTTCGAGACCTACAACGATACGGACAACCGTATCTACGACGCTTGGATCGACGGCTACACCGATGGCAAGAGCGGCTCGATTGTCGGGAACATGACCGCCCCGTTTGCCGAGCAGACGATCATTCATGGCGGTAAGCAGTCCATGCCGTTCGAGTACAACAACGTCAAAGCGCCTTATTACTCGGAAGCCTCGCGCACGTTCGAGGCGACGCAGAACTGGACGACCAACGGCGCCGACACCCTGTCGCTGTACTTCCGGGGCCGGGCCGTGGGCTTTGCCGACAACGGCAACGGCACCTTCAGCATGAGCAGCAGCGGCACGGACGTCTGGAACAACGGCGACCAGTTCCGCTTTGCCTACAAGTCACTCAATGGCGACGGCTCGATCGTGGCCCGCGTGGACAGCATCGCCAACACCAACGTCTGGGCCAAAGGCGGCGTGATGATCCGGCAGAGCATCGATACCGGCTCGACCCATGCCTTCATGCCCATCACGGCGGGCGGCTCGGGCGCCGGCAACGGCGCCAGCTTCCAGCGGCGCTTGACGGCCGCCGGGGCCTCGACGAACGACGACAACGCCGGCGCGGTCGTGGCGGCGCCGTACTGGGTCAAGGTCGAGCGCAAGGGCAACAGCTTCACCGGCTCGATCTCCCCGGACGGCAAGACCTGGACGCCGTTGGGCACGGCCCAGACGATCACGATGACCAATCCGGTCCTGATTGGCCTGGCCCTGTGCAGCCATGACGCAGCCCTGACCACGGTGGCGGAGTTCTCGAACGTCTCCGTCACAGGCACGGTCACCGGCTCGTGGCAGGACATGGCCATTGGTGCGACGATG
>JAPLMX010000059.1 GCA_026386805.1 Phycisphaerae bacterium
CTTTCGGCGGTTCTCCAACTCGTCGAAGTCCCTTCGTGTTCGTCCTTTTCTGTCCATGCGGACAGCCTACGAGAACGAAACGCTGGTGTCAATATATTATGCGAAAAATCTGTCACTATATTATGCGAAATTCAGTAAGGCGGGTCAAGGATACTCAGGAACAGATCGATGTGTGCCACTTCGGCGACGTGGAAATCGATTTTAAGAAGTATGAAGTGAACAAGAAGGGACAGCCGGTCTATTTGACCTCGCTGGAGTTTTCCTTGATCGGATTTCTTATTAAGCATAAAGACCAGGTCCTGGATCGTTCCACCATTCTGGATGAGGTCTGGGGCAGGGATGTGTATGTATTACCCAAGACCGTGGATACTCACGTCGGTCACCTGCGAAAGAAAATCGAAGACGACCCAGCGAATCCGAAGCACATCATCGGCGTGCGAGGCCTGGGATACAAGTTCACCGACTAAAGTAAACTTCACCAAATCTTCACCAAGACTTCACCAGGGCTTCACGCATCGGAAAGCTCTGTCTGTATAATTGTCTCCAGATGTAAGCCGATCTGGTTCCGACCATTGGTCGATTTTATCAGCGGCTGAAAAAAGAAAGGAGAAAACAAGGATAGAAAGTGTTAGGTGTTGACAGTTGGGAACTTTATGAATAACTAAGCGGATTAAGGAGAAAGAAAATGAGAGTAAGCACACAACTCATAAAGAATGCAAAGCGAAAAAGAACAGACCTGAAACTGCAATGGATCTCGGGTGTTGTGTTTGCGCTGATGTTGGTCGTGGTCTCATCGGCATACGCCCAGCAGAACGCCGGAGCGCTTCTTCAGTCCGGCCTGTACAAAGAAGAAGTCAACGGGGATCTGGAAGCCGCCATCAAGATTTACGAGCGTGTCCTTAAAGACTTTCCCAAGGACCGTCTGGTCGCGGCAAAGGCTCAACTGCATATCGGACTGTGTTATGAAAAATTGGGCACAGCAGAGGCCCGCAAAGCCTACGAGAGTGTAGTGCGCGACTTTGCCGATCAATCCGATATCGTGGCGCAGGCGCGGGTGAGGCTGGCAGCACTTGGCGGTTCCGGTGGCGCCGGGGGACTCGTCACACGCCGGGTTCTCGCAGACGCCTCCGGCGTCGGCGGGGCCTTGACCGCGGATGGCAAGTACATCAGCCGTATAGACGAGGACACGGGTGACGTGGTCCAGTTCGAAGTTGCCAGCGGACAGAGGACGCGAATCACACATAGGGGGCCCTGGAGCGAGAAAGGGAAGGCCCTCCAGGACCAAGCGTACTCACGCGACGGAAAACAAATCGTATACAATGTCGAAAGTTCCGACCCGAATACGAAGGAATGGCTCTATCAACTGAGGATTAGAAACCTGGATGGTTCGGGCCTTCGCACACTTTACAGTGACAAAGACTCTTACGTCGCCCCCTTGGACTGGTCGCCTGACGCAGGGTCCATCCTCGCACTTCGCTCGCGTAAACCATTCAAGGCGACTGAACTAACACTGATCTCGACAGCGGACGGCTCGGTGTGCGTCCTCAGGAGTATTACTTCGGACGTATTCTCGTTTCAAGGGGCCAGTTTCTCGCCCGATGGGCGATTTGTTGCGTTCAGTTTCGTGCGTGAGGGCAGCCCGCCCCATGGCGACGTCTTCCTGATGACCGCCGATGGCCGGAATGAGGTCGTTGTTGCCGGGCATCCCGCGGAGGATCAACTGCTTGGATGGGCACCGGACGGGAGAAGCCTTGTCTTCCTCAGCGACCGCTCGGGGACGTGGGACATCTGGACCGTCCACATCACCGGGGGGAAGCAGCAAGGAGAACCGGAACTGCTAAAAAAGGACTTCGGCTATGATTCTGAGGTTCTTGGCATTGCACCTGACGGCTCCTGTTATTACAAGACTAAGACCTCTTTAGGCGGCCTCTACAACGGTGAGGTCGACCTTGAAACCGGTAAGATACTCGTGTCGCCCGCGCCGGTCGCGACGCGGTATACCGGCCCACCGTCACAGCCAACATGGTCACCCGACGGCAGGAGCCTGCTCTACCTTTCACGTTTTGGTGGCATGCGTTCCGGAAACAACAACATCCTCACGATCCGGTCCGCCGCAACCGGGAAAGAGCGTTTTCTGTCGCCGCGTCTTCGTTTCGTTAACCAGATCTCCTGGGCGCCGGACGGCCGTTCCGTCCTCGCGTTCCTTACTACGGGGACGGAAACTGGGATCTTCCGAATTGACACTGAAACAAGCGGGATCACTAAGCTGACAGATCTGGGCTGGGCCCCCCATCTCTGCCCGGATGGGAAGACCCTGGTGTTCGTGAGGGGGGAGATCGGGAGGCCAGGGCCAATCATCAGGAAACGCAACCTCGACACCGGTGAGGAGTCGGAAGTTGTCCAAATAACGGGACTCCTCTACGACCTCTCACCGGACGGCCGGGAAGTGGTGTTCCAGGTTGACGGCGCTGTAAAGACCGTGTCCCTCAACGGAGGGGAGCCGCGGGAGCTATTTCGCGGTTTGGCGCAGTATTACGGGCTGAGGTGGACGAGGGACGGCCGTTACGTCATCGCCCGGGCATACGGTGGCGCGAGCAGTGAAATCTGGCGGGTTCCGGCGGAGGGCGGGACGCCGCTGAAGCTGGACCTCTCCGTTCCAAAAATGGAGTCCTTCACGCTTCACCCGGACAACCGCCGCTTTGCGTTCAGCGTCAATGAAGGGTCCAAGAGCGAGCTCTGGGTGCTGGAGAACTTCCTGCCGAAGTATACAGCCGGCGAATGAGGTTAGTCAAAATAGAGTTACGTGTTTCGCAGAAGGCGTATCCGTTTTGCAAAGGAGGTAATCGTATGAACAAGACAATGAAGGTGGCGTTGTGTATTGGCTTGGCGGGGCTCGGTGTGTTGGTATGGACGCACTCGGCTGCTGCTAAGGGTAAACCACCGTCAACGCCCGTGGTGGTGACTTTCCTCTCCGGGGATGTGAGCGCTGCGCCGCAGCCACTGGGAGGGCCCTTCACTGCCACCATTGACTTCGCGGGGTATATTCTCAGCATTTGCCCTGACAGTCCGACCGGCGGTGAGGCGGTTTTGGAGCTTCTGCAGCGCAAGAATCCCATCACTTACGATTCCCTGTCTATTTCGGTGTCGAAGAGGGAGCCATTATACAGCCGGCTTGATTTCAGTGTGACGTTAGAGGGCGTTCCATACCATGTCGTCATGAACGCGTTCCTTTCTGGCACGACCAAGTCCGAACCGACGTTGGACACATTCCATTGGAGCGATGGGAGGTTTGCGGTACAGTCGAAGAACACAATATTGGTTGTCGCCGGCCACGACCACCCAGACGGAAAAGCCAAGGTGGACTTCTCAATGACCAAGTAAGAACTTCAGTGCGCACAGTAGTCCAACCGCAGTCGGACTGAGAGCCCGGCGGTCGTAGGCTTGGTAAAGGAGGTCGAGCTTGGCTCGCTTGGCGTTGTGGGTGTGCTGAAGGCACGAGTGCACCAGTGGGTGTGAGGATGGCCCGGTTGTCGTTGGGAATTGACTGACAGGGATATGAAGACGGGCAACAACAGCACGATCAGTAATCTGCAAGCGTCATCGGTAGGAGGCTTGGTCCTTCTCCTGACGCTGGCAGGGGCGATCAACGTTGTCGCTGCGCCCAAGATCGTCACCAGCTTTCCCATCCCGAGCAGTTCCGCATGGCCGGGCGCTGACGATCCGTCCCTGCACGGAATCTATGGCGACATGATAGAGGCCCTGTTGCCCGTGGCGATTGTCTGTGCGGTCTCGCTCCTGTGCACGGCCGTGTGGCTGCTGGCCGCAGGAGCTTATTACCCCCGAAAGACGCGGATAAGGTCCTGATGCGGTGAAAGGTCTCCGATAACGAATACCGAGTCATCTTCGGCGATCTGCACGCCGAGACGGTCTCCCCGGAGAAACTGGCAGAGCTTGAAAAGGCCTTGCCCAAGTGACAACCACACTTGTAGCCTATTATCATAGGGCCGAGCCGTTTGACTCGGCCCTTTTTGTTGTGTGCCGAGCATGTTCGACAGTTTGAGGGTGCAAGTCCCTTTCACAACCTGATGGAGGTGAAGTGATAGCGAAGCGCAAGGGTGTCGCCGCGAGGCGGGATCTGAAAGAAGCGTGGAGCCAAGACGCGAGCCGATGAACAAGGGCGAATGGGACGGTGTCAGGTACTTTTTTCGGATGGGGGCCGCTTGGGATTGATGATTTACAGCTCTGAGTGAATCTGGGTAAATCTGCGTGGGCCCCCTGCCTTCGCACCGGCAAGTGTGTCTGCGGATGTGCTTTACACCAGGGAGTCTTTCGGCGATAGTAATCTCAAGGATTCGGGACGTTGCCAACCGACGGATAACAGGTACTACGCCCTTTCGATCATCTGGATCACGCGTTCGAACGATTCCGGGATGGGGGCTTCGATCGTCTGCATTTGGCCGTTGGCTAAGCGGATCGTCAGTTTCTGCGCGTGGAGCATCATGCGGGGGTACTGGCGCTGGATTTCCCGGTCGCCGTAGAGGCGGTCGCCGACGATGGGGTGGCCGATACTGTAGAGATGCACGCGGATCTGGTGCCGCCGGCCGGTTTTGGGGTACGCTTCGACGAGAGTGTATGCCGCGAAGCGATGGAGCACGAGATACTCGGTGTAGGCGGATCTGCCGTGTTGCGGGTTGACGGCGACCCGGCCGGAGCCGCGCTGGCCGAGCGGCTTGTCGATCTCGCCTTCTTCGGCCTCAACGATGCCGTGGACCAAAGCCAGATACACCTTGCTGACCAGGCGCCTCTCGAACTGCATCCCCAGCCGGCGGTGGGCGTCGGCGCTCCTCGCGAAGAGGATCACGCCGCTGGTGCCCTTGTCGATCCGGTGAACGACAAAGAGCTTCTCGCCCCGTTGCGTGCAGAGCATCTCGTACAGCGATTCGGCCGGCGGCGGATCGAGCTGCCGCTCCGGAATGGCCGCCAGACCCTCCGGCTTGTTGACCACGACAATGTCTTCGTTCTCAAACAGGGTTTCGATCATGGGCCGACTGCAAACATGTCCACCGTGCCTCCCCCGCCCCACACTACCAGCAACCATAGTCTTGTCGCATGTGGCATTGGCCGCAAGAGAAAACTGCGGTTCTCCAGGCCGGAACGAGGTCGATCCGTCCCTCGTTGACGCCATCAGGACGACCGCCTATAATTTGATCGATGGGATTCGGATGAAGCCGCGACAGGGGAACTGCAGAATTGAACCGTTTTTTTGTTTCGACATCCGAGTTCGAAGGCGACCAGGTCCGGCTGAGCCGGGAGCAGGCGCACCAAGTCCGCCACGTGTTGCGGCTGGGGTCGGGAGATGCCATCGTCGTCCTGGACGACCGGGGGGCGGAATACGATGTGACGCTGACGACGGTCGGTTCCAAGGAAGCGGTCGGCCGCGTGACGGGTACGCGCGATGCCGCCGGTGAGCCGGCGGTCCAACTGACTTTGTTCCAGAGCTTGTTGATCCGCGAGAAATTCGAATGGGTGCTGCAGAAGGCCACGGAGGTCGGCGCGGCGCAAATCGTGCCGGTCCTGACGGCGCGAAGCCTCGTGCGGACAAAACAGATCGAGGAGAACAAGCTCGACCGCTGGCGCCGCATCGTGGTCGAGGCGGCCGAGCAGTCGCACCGGGGCCGGATCCCGAAGATCGAACCGGCCATCCCGTTTGGCGACGTATTCTCCCGGTTCGTGGGTTTTGACCGCTTCCTGATCGCAGCGCCTTTTCAGACGGCGACTTTGCACGATGCCCTGCAAGGAATCGGCCGCCAGGACCCTTCCATCGCCCTGATGATCGGCCCGGAGGGAGGCTTCACGGATGAGGAGGTGGCGACGGCTCGCGAGAAGGGCGCTGTCGCGGTCGGCCTGGGCCCTCGCGTCCTGCGAACGGAGACTGCCGCCGTGGTCGCCTCCGCTCTGGTCCTGTACGAGCTTGGCGAAATGGGGCTATAGGCTATGGCAAGCGGTACGCTTTATCTGGTGGCAACGCCCATCGGCAACCTCGGCGATATCACGCTACGGGCGATGGAGACCCTGCGGCAGGTGGACCTTATCGCCAGTGAGGACACCCGCCATACCGGGCTGTTGCTCAAGCATTTCGACATCGAGAAGCCGCAGATGTCGTTCCATGAGCACAACGAGCGTCAGGCGACACCGAGAATCATGCAACTGCTCGAAGAGGGCAAATCCGTGGCGGTGGTCACCTGCGCGGGCACGCCGGGCATCTCCGATCCCGGCTTCGTCCTCGTGCGGGAGGCAATCAACGCGGGCATTGAAATCACCGCGATCCCCGGCCCGACCGCGTTCGTCATGGCCTTGGTGCTGTCAGGCCTGCCCGTGCACAGCTTCACTTTCCGGGGCTTCCCGCCGCACAAGCCCGGCCAGCGACGCCATTTTCTCGAAGCCGACAAGGACTCGCCGTACACGCTAATATACTACGAAAGCCCCTTCCGTCTGCGAAAGCTGCTGGAAGACGCCCTGGCGGTCTTCGGCAATCGCCGGGCCGCCATCGCCAAGGAGCTGACCAAGATTCACGAGTCCGTCCGCCGGGGCCAGTTGTCCGAGCTGCTCGCCAACCTCGAAGAGAACCCCAAAGGCGAATACGTCGTCCTCGTCGCCGGCAAAGACATCGAATAGGAGGAAACTCACGTTTGTCGGCCAATCTCTCCGTCCTGCTGGGTGGCACCGACAAACCTGTTTGTCGGTGTGGCGCAGCGAGTTTGATTCACCTCCTCGACATCGCTGCTCAGATCATGCGCAGGAAATGGGCGGCGGCCTTGGTACCTCGGCGGAAGCTATCGAGGCTGAAGTGCTCGTTGGGGCTGTGCGGACCGTCGCTGTCGAGGCCGAAACCCATCAAAGCCACCGGGCAGCCCAATTGCTCGACGAACGTGCTGACCACGGGGATCGAGCCGCCGCAACGGATGAAGACGGTCTCGTGGCCAAAGCCTTTGCGCAGGGCCTCCTGGGCGGCGCGGATCGTCGGGTTGTTCACGTCGAACAGCACCGGCGGGCTGGCCCCGAATTCGTTGATCTCCAAGCAGACCGTGTTCAGGCAGACGGAGCGGATGTGCTCGACGACCAGGTCGCGGACGCGGGCCGGGTCCTGGTTCGCGACGAGGCGGCAGGTGATTTTGGCCGTGGCGGAGGCGGGGATGATCGTCTTGGATCGCTGGCCCTGGTAGCCGCCGAAGATACCGTTGATTTCAAAGGTCGGCCGGGTCCAGAGCCGCTCCAGGGTGCTGTAGCCGGGCTCGCCATGCAGACGCGGGATGTTCAACTCCTTCGCCAGGGCCTCATCATTGAAGTTCAGCTTGCGGAAGCTCTCCCGCTCCCAATCCTGCAAGGGCACCACGTCGTCGTAGAAATGGGGGACCAGGACCTTGCCCTCTGACGACACGCACTTGGCCAGCATCTGGGCCACGACCATGGCGGGATTGGCCACGCCCCCGCCGTAAGCGCCGGAATGGACATCCGAGGCGGGCCCCCGGACGGTGAACTCCAGCGCGATGATGCCGCGCAGGCCGTAGGTGATCGCCGGCGTGTTCGCATCGTACATCGTGCTGTCTGAGACGACCACGGCGTCGGACCTCAGCTCGTCCTTGGCCTGGCTGACGTAGCGGGCCAAGGCGTCGCCGCCGGATTCCTCCTCGCCCTCCAACAGGAACACGACCCCGCAAGGCAGCTTGCCCTCGGTTTTGAGCAGGCTCTCGACGGCCTTGACATGGGTGAAAACCTGCCCTTTATCGTCCGTTGCCCCCCTGCCATACAGAATTCCATCGCGGATCGTCGGCTCGAACGGCGGGGTCTTCCACTCACCGACCGGGTCCTCCGGCTGCACGTCATAGTGCCCGTAGATCAGCACGCGTTTGGAACTCTTGCCCTTCATCGAGGCCCGGACAATCGGCTTACCGCCGATATCGATCAGGCCAGCCTCGAAGCCCAGCCCCTTCAGGTGGTCCGCGATCCACTGGGCGCAGGCCCTCGTATCGGCATCGTGCTTCTCCTGGGCGCTGACCGATGGGATACGCATGAACTGCATAAGCTCTTCGACAAACCGGTTCTGGTTCGCATCAATGTAGGCTTCCACTCGATCCGGCATCTTCTGCATTCTCCTGAGTAGGGCAAGCGTCCCCGCTCGCCTATTTCCAAGACTCCCAATGAGCCGGAAATGTCGTGCGGGGACGCACGACCCACTTATTCTACCCGGAACATGCTCGATCCGACTATAGGGAATTGGTGTGCATGGCACAACCTACGAAGTCCGGCGGCTGGTGCGGTAGGCCCAGAGGCCGATCAGCAGCAGGACCGCCAGGCCAATCCAGGCACCGTAGGCTTCGATCCCCGCGCGAAGCCACGGCAGCCAGGACTCTGCCTTCTGCTTCCAAAGGCTGGTCAGCGGCAGGTCCAGGCCCCGGTTCTTCATGAGCACGACCGGAATCGCCACAACGATGCCCATCAGGGCCTCGCCGGTGATCAGGCCGGAGGCGAACAACACGCTCTTTTGCTCGGACGCCTCCAGGGCTTCCTGGGGCGCCCGCTGTCGGACGAGGGCTCGCTTGACCAGGGTCGCGATCACGCCGCCGAGGAAGATCGCCACCGACTGGGCAAACGGCAAATAGAAGCCAATCGCCACCGCCAAAACCGGCGTGCGGAACGTGCTTCGCCTGTTTTCGAGAATCCGGTCGAGGACGATCAGGCCGGCGGCGCCGACCATACCGATGATGATGAAAGTCCAGTCCAGGCCGCCTTCGAAGATGCCCTTGGCTACCGAGGCCATAACGTTGGCCTGGGGCGCCGGCAGCGGCCGGGGCGCCGGGGTGGGTTGGCCTGCAAAACCGTAAGCCTGCTGCAAGAGCGTGAGCACCGGGGCGATGACGGCAGCCCCCGCGAGAGTGCCGATGGCCAGCATGACCTGCTGTTTCCAGGGCGTAGCGCCGACGATGTAGCCGGTCTTGAGGTCCTGGAGGTTGTCGCCGGCAATGGAGGCAGCACAACAGACCACGGCGCCGATGATGATCGCGGCTGCCGGGCCGATCGGGGCGCCTTTGCCGATCAGCAGCATCAGGAAGAAGGCGGAGAACACGATGGTCGTGATCGTCACGCCGGAGATCGGATTATTGCTGGACCCGACCAAGCCCGCCATGTACCCCGCCACGGCGGAGAAGGCGAATCCCGCGATGAGCATGAGCACGGCCATCGTGATGGAAACCTCGATCTTCTGGACGAAGGCCTGATACACGAAGAACAGCGGGATGACCGACAGCACCATCAGGACGAGGATCCACTTCATGGGCATGTCGCGCTCCGTGCGCGGGATTTGGGCGACAGGCTGGCCCGTGCCGTCGACCGAGCGATAGGCCCGCAGGCCGCTCGTGACGCCCTTGAGCAGGGTCTTTCGCATCCGAAAGACAGTCCACAGACCGCCCACCAGCATGGCGCCCACGCCGATGTAGCGCGTCTGGTCCCTCCAGATTTGCTCCGCCCAGGCGGCGACGGACAGGTCCTCGGGCTTGGGATGGAAATGCGAGTAAACGGGGATGGCGATGAGCCAGTTGGTCGCGCCGCCCAGGAACATGAGAATGCCGATATTGAGACCGACGATCAATCCGACCGCCAGCAAGGCCGGGCTGAGCGTCACGCCGAACGCCGTGACGCTGGAGCCGATAGCACAGCTGACCTGGAGCTTGTCAGGCCACACGCCCACGAGGTCGCCGATCACTTTGAACAACCCGCCGGCCAAGCCGGTGTGAACGATCTGGCGCAGGCCCGCGCCTCCCATCTGGCCGCTCTCCAGGACCTTGGCCGTGGCAATGCCCTCGGGGAACTGGAGATTGCTCTCCACGATGAAGCTGCGCCGCAGCGGGATGGTGAACAGCACGCCGAGCACGCCGCCGAACCCGGCGATGATCGTGACCCACTTGTAGTCGAAGGTCTGCCAGGTCCCCAGCAGGATCAGGGCCGGGAGCGTGAAGATGCAGCCGGCGGCAATGGCCTCGCCCGCGCTGGCGGCAGTCTGCACGATGTTGTTTTCGAGGATGTTGTTGTTCTTGAACAGCCGCAACACGCCCATAGAGATGACCGCCGCAGGGATCGTGGCCGACACGGTCATGCCGGCAAACAGGCCCAGGTACGCGTTGGCGGCGGCCAGGATCGTGGCCAAGATCAACGCCAGGATCACGCCCTTGATCGTGATTTCCGGAAGCGACTTGTTCTGCAGATCCATCGTGTCTCGATCTCCTCATCTACCGATCTGTTTCTTTGGCGTGCTCGAAGTCTCTGTCTTTCAGCAGTCTGCCGTACATTTTCAGCCTCTCCTCCAGGAGACGCTTGTCCGGCAGATGTGTCAGGTATTCGGCTACTTTCATCTTGTGTGGCCCATGCCGCAGGAGCAATTCCACGTGCTGGCGCCGTGCGGACGTGCACAGAATGAGGCCCGCCGGCTCATTTTCGCCGGGGCGCCAATCGTGCTCTTTGAGCCAGGCGAGGTAGAGGTCCATCTGGCCTTTGTCGGCCGCCGTGAACGTGCCGATCTTGAGGTCGATGGCCACCAGACACCGCAAACCGCGATGATAGAAAAGCAGGTCCAGGAAATAGTCGTCCTCGTCGATCCGCATGGCATACTGCCGACCGATGAAACAGAAATCCGTCCCCAGCTCGGTCAGGAACTGTTCCAGATTGTGGACGATGGCCGCCTCCAGGTCCTTCTCCGAATAGGCGCCTTTGAGCCCAAGGAAGTCGAGGACATAGGGGTCCTTGAAGATGTCTTCATAGCGAACAATCTCCGCTGGGCCCGTTTGTTTTTCTTGTGCCACCAGTCGAGGAATGTCTCGGGAGAGTGCCACACATTCAAACAATCCACGGTCAATCTGCCGCCGGAATTCTCGCTTTGACCAATGCTGGCTGGCTGCTTGTTCGAAATAGAATCGTCGCTGCATGAGGTCCGAAATGCTGAGCAGCATCCGGTAATGAGTCCAGCCAAGGCGAAAATGCTTCCGAAAGTCTATGATGATTCGCTCAGAAGAGGTGACCGGGGCTATCGGAAGAATCTGGCCGGCGAGCGATTTGTTAGATGGCATCTGTCGTTTTGTCGCTTCCCCCAATTCTGCAGCCAGTGGCTGCAGAATCTGGAATTCGCCGAAGAAGCGTTTCATGTCCCACAAATTCCGGGCGGAGAACCCGTTGCCATAATCCCGCGAGAGGATGGAGCCAAGACGTTCAACCAGTCTCTCCCCATATCCAGCGCGCGCCTCTTCTTTCTGCATCTCCTGCGTAATGATGCGTCCGATGTTCCAATACAGGTTCACCATCGCCAGGTTGGCTGCCACCGATACGTGGTTGCGGGCAGCCTCAATCAAGTCGCGGATCTCGGTTGCCACCTTGGCGACGGCAGGGATAATGCCGCCCTTTTGTGCAAGGGGCGTGTTCTTCCTCGGCTCGGTCTTTCGCTTTGCCATCGCCTATTTCACGAACTGGTCCACGAAGTACTTGGCCGTCAGCGGCTCACCGGTGGAGCGTTGGATCATTTCGTTCCAGGGGTAGAGGTCGCCGACCTCGAAGACCTTCTCTTTCAGATACTGTCCGGCTTTCTTCTGGCCGATGTAGCTGACGCCTTTGTCGGATTTGAGACCGAGCACCTTGGTCACGAGCGTGTGGTGCCACTGCGAGGCCAGCAGCTCGCCCAGCATGTAGTTGTGGTAATAGCACGGGGCGGCGGAGAAGTGTATCTTGGCGGCCCAGTCGGGATTGGTGCGGTTGGACGGCCGTTCCACCAATTGATACTTCTCGACCAGATCCCACCACAGCTTCGTCAGGTCCTGGTCGGGATTGGCGTACAGCCCCTTCTCAAAATAGTACATGACCATGTCCCAGCGGGCGAAGATGAGCTGCTTGAGCTGCGCGTACTTGCCGCCGACCTTCTCGATCTCGGCCCGCTGGGCATCGGACAGGCCCAGCATCTGCTGCATCCAAGCGGGATTGCGGCTGAGCCGGCCGAAGAACATCGCCATTGCCTCCGTCGTGAACGAGTGCGCCGGCGAGCGGAGCAGGTAAGGCGTGCCATAGTCGAGGTACTTGTCGTACACGCCGTGGCCCAGCTCGTGCAGGATCGTCTCCATCCAGCTCTCGTTGTTCTTGAGATTGCACAAGACGCGCACGTCGCCCTCGCGGTCGATATGCGTGCAGAAAGCGTGCGGGTTCTTGCCCTCCTTCTCGTAGAGGTCGCTGCTCGCCAGGATCGCATCAACCGGCAAGCCAATGCTCGCGTAGAACTCCTCGGCCAGCTTCTTGACGTCCTTACCCTTGTAGTAGACGTCCAGGTCGAGGTCGTAGACCATCGGCGTTTCCTGGAAGAACGGGTCGTGGTAATGCCACGGCATCAATTGATCCGGCGCGACACCGTACTTCTTGGCGAGGATCTGATCGAGCTCGGCCTTAGCTTTCGCGAAAGGCACCTTGGTCCGTTCGTACAGATCGTCGAAGATCTTATCCAGCTCTTTGACATCCTGCTCGCCGGTGGCCAGGGCCATCGTGTGATAGTTGTCGAAGCCGAGCTTGCGGGCGGCCTCGTTGCGCAGCTTGACGAGCCGGACAAGGTCCGCCGCGACGGCCTCACCGACCTGCTTGCTCGCCAGCCACGCCTTCCGGCGCTGGGCGGAATCGGTCTCGTCCTTGAGGATGTCCTTGATCTCGTTGTCCGTGACCTTCTTGCCGTCGAGGGCGCCCCGGAAGGTGCTGAAGTTCTTCTCGATCTGCGTGCCCAGCTCGACGATCTGCTGGAGCAGCGCCGGATCGATCTGGTTGGCCAGATAGGTGTTGTAGAGCACCGTCAGTTGCCGGGCCAGGAGCGGGTCCTTGACCTGCCCGGACTGCTTGACCTCTTTGAGAAACGCGAAATCCTTCGGGTCGCTGTAAATCCGGCGGATTTGCAGCGTCGTCTCGCTGGACCGGTCGTAAGCCTTCGGGTCCCCGGTCACGGCGGCGTCCCACCAGGCCAGGTTCGCCTGCTTGTCCAAGGGCTTGATTTTCTCGACGTGGGAGGTGATGAATTCCTTCAATTGATTCTCCTTTGCATTCTCGGCAGACCCGCAAGCGGCCATACTCGTCACGGCCAGCGACACCAGAATACTCAGATGTTTCATATGCCATACCCCCTTGAGCAAAATCGACCCACGGTCTTCGATTGCCTTGCCACAGATACCCGTCCTTGGCATCCCGAGCGAAGCGTGCACGTGAACCGGCCAGCGGCCTGAATCCAACGCTTGATGCGGCTCTTTTCGTTCGACGGGCGAGATTGGTTCACATCCACGGGGGCGATTCCAGCACGCCCGCGGCTTCGTTCGCCGGATACTATCAGCTTCGCTACGCCAAATCAAGACGCTGGCATCGGCGCCAATGCCGATCGGACTCAGGATTTGACGGCGGTGGCGGATGGAGCGGGCGGCTCGTTGCTGTCGGTTCGTTCGAGCCAGTACCGACTGAAGGAGGCGAGGTCCGAGCCACCGATTCGACGATCGGTGTTGAAATCGAAGGCGGCCCCGGCGCGTGTGTTCGGATCGGCCGCTGACCGCCAGTACGCGGCAAACCGGGCGAAGTCTTTGAAATCAACCACGGTATCGCCGTTGAAATCCCGCGAGGGAACGTGCGTGAAGGAAAGCATCTGAATGAGCGTCTCAGGACCGACGACAGGACCGACCGGATCATAACCATACAGCCCGACTTTGCAATCCCCGACCTGCTCGGCACGATAATCGACGACGAACCAATCACCGGGATAGGCGGGGTGCCTCCCGGAAGTGGGAAGCGTGACAAAATTGCTGAAGGCAAGGCCGATCCACTCAGAGTCCGCAACATCTTGCACGATTGCTTTCGTGCCCGCCGCGTCGAGACAGGAATCCTTGTACGTGGCGTACTTGAACGGGCTGCCGGGCGACGGGGTGGTGTCGCCCCTGCCGCTCAGCTTGCCGTACGGTGCATCGTCCCACGAAGACTGCAGGAAGCCGGCCCAGGAATCGCTCGTATCCGAGCTGATGATGAGGGTCAGTCTCGTGCCAACCATGATCTCACGGTAAACGTCCGGATGGTTCGAATCCACGGGCGTCAGCGGTGTTCGGCCGTCGTATCGGTACACACTGGTCCAGACCCTGGCCGCCGCCATCGGCGTCAATGCAGCGGCAAGGACCAGCACAAAGAGCTTCTTCGTCGCACATTCCTCAAGCGGGTCTCTTTTCCGCTCGTTGGCTACTGGCAATCGAGACTCACAGATCATCCAACCACCGGGTCCGGCATCGCAAGCGATTCGCCTTCCCGATTTGTACCGATTCACGACTTTTTGTCAGCGTAGCAGAGACGGGGCGGTTTCTTGTCGGAAGTGGGCGTTGAGGGCTTTGCAGAAGAATTCAAAAACACGGCGACTCTGTTGGCGGCAGGTGGCGATCATCGTCCAGGCGCGTTCACACCAACGCCCATCTTCGACAGCAACCCCGGTTATCCACCGCCAAAATCGTTGATTTTGGGCCAAAAACGCGGAATTCGGCCGGACGACCGACGAAATGTAGTGCCACAAAATGACATGCATTTGGTTTTTTATCTTGCTATTGTGCAGGCATAGGCTATTTCTTGTAGTGATAGAAGGAGTGGCCTATGTTTGTCAGAACCAAGACGTCCGGCATCTATGAATACTTACAGATCGTCCAGAACGAACGCATCGACGGCCGAATCCGCCAGCAGGTCGTCGCCACGCTGGGTCGGCTGGATGTGCTTCAGTCCCAGGGCCAGCTCGATGGATTGATCAGCTCCTGCGCCCGGTTCGCTCAAAAGGTCAGCGTGCTCGATGCCTATCGGCGTCAGGCCCTGCCTGCCGCCGCGACGGTCAAGATCGGACCGCCGTTGGTGTTCGGCCGTCTGTGGCAAGAGCTGGGTCTGCCGGCGATCCTGGAGGACCTGTTGGCCGGCCGTCGGTATGAATTCGCCATCGAGAGAGCGGTCTTTTTGACGGTGCTACATCG
>JAPLMX010000277.1 GCA_026386805.1 Phycisphaerae bacterium
AAGGTTACGTTCCTTCAGGCGCCTGCCCTGGACCCGGCGGAGGAGAGCCGCTATGGTTTGCCCCATGTGACGGACCGCCATGCCACGCTGTATGAGCATTGCGTCCTCGCCCTGAACCACGGCCTGCGGTACGGACCTCACGGACTGCCCCTGATGGGAAGCGGCGACTGGAACGACGGGATGAACCGCGTCGGCCGCAAGGGTTCGGGCGAGAGCGTCTGGCTGGCCTTCTTCCTCTATGACACGCTCCGCTCCTTCGCGGACCTAGCCGAACGGCGCGGCGATCAGCCCTATGCCTTGAAATGCCGCGCCGAGGCGCAGCGCCTGCGCGAGAAGATCGAGACCGTCGCATGGGACGGCCAATGGTACCTGCGCGCCTTCTTCGACGACGGCCAGACCCTCGGGTCCGCCAGGAATAGCCAGTGCCAGATTGACCTCTTGCCGCAGGCGTGGGCGGTCATCAGCGGCGCTGCCGACCCGGCAAGAGCCGAGCAGGCCCTGCAAGCCGCGCTGGACCGGCTGGTCGATCCGGACGCCCGGCTTATCCGCCTGTTCGCCCCGCCGTTCGACGGCACCGATATGGACCCCGGCTACATTCGCGGCTACGTTCCCGGCGTCCGCGAAAATGGCGGCCAGTACACCCACGCCGCGATCTGGGCGGCCATCGCCATGGCCCGTCTCCGCAAGGCCGACGAAGCCTGGCGGCTGTTCGTGATGCTGAACCCGATTCGCCATGCCGATTCGCCGCAACGTGCGTCCACGTACAAGGTCGAGCCCTATGTGATGGCGGCTGATGTGTACTCTGCCAAGGGACATGAAGGGCGCGGAGGGTGGACCTGGTACACCGGATCGGCCGCATGGATGTACCGACTTCTCGTCGAGGAACTCCTGGGCCTGAGGCGTGAGGTGGACACGTTGTCGTTTTCCCCGCTCCTGCCGGCGGAGTGGGACGGATACACTCTGCACTACCGGTATCGAAATACGTTCTACCACATACGAATCGTCAAGGCGGGCGCTCAGCCGTGGAACGTCCGGCGGGTGGTCTTGGACGATGCGGAACAAGGTGATAGCAGGATTCACCTGGTCGATGACGGCCGCGAACACAACGCCATCGTGGAAGTCGGGCAGCCTGCGGACGTCACAGGACAATGAGGTCGGCCGACCGGGGCGTCAGAGGGCCTTTCGGATCCAGAACACGCAGATGCAGACCAGCACCCGTCGCTTACCCCGCAGAGTTCTCAGGATGCACAGGGCTCGGCACGGGGATTCCACGAGACCTGGCGGGGGCATTCCATCGGCAGCCAACGTAGAGCGCCATGGCTCGCGGAGTCGATGAGTTTTTCACTTGCACATTCGTGCCACTGTAGCCAAAATGTAGCCAAATTGTGGTCATCATGGTCACCATGGTCAACATGGTGATCAGGAAAAAGGACTGCTAGACCGTTGTGGTAGCGTAAGTTACGTGTTTTCAAGACCTTACGGAAAATGGGCTCGTCGGGCTCATAACCCATATATATACGCGACCGTCCTTCGGGACGGTCGCTTTATGTATATCGTTATGCGTAGTGGGCTGGTGCGTTCGCCGCGCACTTCATGAGCGCGCCGTCTATCCGTTGGCCGCTGGCCCTTCCGGGCATTCCGTCCACCTTATCCTACAAGCCCTTACGTCTCTTGTCTGCCCCGCGCTTCGCCGCTGCGATGAAGGCCTTCCAGCCGGAAAGGACGGCCTCGCGCCAGGATCCGTCATCGGGTTGTCGCAGATAACACCTGCTGACACCCATCACTC
>JAPLMX010000048.1 GCA_026386805.1 Phycisphaerae bacterium
CTGCTTTCGGCGGTTCTCCAACTCGTCGAAGTCCCTTCGTGTTCGTCCTTTTCTGTCCATGCGGACAGCCTACGAGAACGAAACGCTGGTGTCAATATATTATGCGAAAAATCTGTCACTATATTATGCGAAATTCAGTAGTAGTAGTCTTGAAGCTCCAGACGGTACCTTTCCACACTCTCCCCGGATACAGATCGCTGATCTCATCAATCCGCCAGTAATAGGTTGTGTCAGATTGCAGGGTTCCGGGATCATAGGTGGTAGCGTTTTGGTCCTGCCTGACCAATACGTTCAACAGCCTGGTTCTGGCTGCATTTTGAATACTTTGGAGACTGGTACCAAAGTAGACTCGTGCCGGTTCGCCCTGGGATCCGGAATCCAGGAGAGCACAGAGTCAGGGTCAATAGATTTGGCTTCATCAGGGGGCTTGGGGTCATAAGCTTCCAACGGTGGCAACGGCGGTTTCTCTATAGGAACTGGAGGACGATTTGGCTCTTGGGCCTTCTTTACAGGTGGGGGTGGCGTTTCCTTTTCTTGAGGAACTCTGGGACCAATTGGCGGTTCAGTCCCACCATTACATCCGAAACACACAACAATCGCGATGGCACATAACAGATACAGAGGCTTCATTGTTTCACTCCTGCACTAACTGGTGTAACTACAAATCTTGCGTTTTCGTATCCCTGTAATACGTCCACACATTTCAGTATGAAGCTGTATTCAGTACCATCTGGAATGGGGACTGTCATAGTCCTATTCGCGACAAGCACCTCGTTCCTCGTAGTGCCTCTTATGTTGAACTGAATGCCCACTTCTGGCATTCTAGAATCGATTGCTACGATCTTGAAACTGGATAGATTGTGATCAAAGAAGTACATTTCCCCCAGGCGACCTCCAACAGTGTTGGGGTCGGGGAAAATTCGCCGGAGTTGTGCGTCAATCTGCTCAGTTTGTCTGTTGAGACTGTTCTCCAATTGATTTGCCGCCATCAGAATGCTCACGATGATAGTCGGAATCGCAAACACTACCTGTAGGATGTCCCCGAAAGTTACTGTATAGCTGAACACATGCAATCTCTTGGATTCATTCGCAGAATTCCGCATGGGTGGTCCTCCCTATGCCAAACCCAGCCAAGACACTAGTATCCCGAGGATTCAAACTCGCGCCCAACTGGAGAAGCCGTCGACTTTCTACTCGTCTGCAAAACCTGTGTGCGGCATTCATTCTCTTTTCCCTTCAGCGAGAGACAACCTGCCCTGAGGTCCGATCTCTGCCGCAGGACTATGAGCCCTTGCCCAAGCGACGAATTCGTCTGCACCGCTTCTGAAATGTGAGACCTCATCGGAGGCCCGGTAGCTCCATGCCAGGGCCCCCGCATAACCATTGTTCCAGATCGTGTCCAGATACTGCGTCATAGTTCGTTTGGTGTTCTTGGTGGGGAATTCGCCGATGATGCACGGCTTGTCCAACTTCAGGTTAGCGCAGCGATAGTCAAGAGGGAATTGGGCCTCCATCCTGTCGTAGTAGTGATACTGGTAGAAATCCAGCTTGCTGTTCTTCCAGTAGGACAGCCACTGGCGCGAGGCGCTGCCCAGCGTAACATGCTGTGACGAGTGAGCATGGATGCAATCGACCACCTCCTTGACGAAGGACGGCATCGCCTCAGCGCTCACGGGTCCGGCAACCCACTTGCCCCCGGAGATGTCCATGGCGCCTTCTGGCTCATTCATCACGTCCCAGGCGATGATGTTACGATTCCTGCCATACCGTTCGAAGAGCGGTTTCAGAGCGTTGTCGAGGAACGACTGTCGTACCCGACGATTGGTGATCAACGCAGATCGCCCGCCCAACTGGACGCCATTGTCGTTCTTGGCCCCATCGGCAAGATGAAAATCGAGCAGGACCGGAATAAGATAGATGCCGTGCTTCTGAGCGATGGCAATAGCAGCATCCACGTCCGAATAGAAGTGCTCATCGAAACCCATAACGGTCCCATTCGGGTCGAACTCGGGCGCTGCTCGACAGTCGCCGAACAGGAACCAGCGCACGACATGGACCCCCTGGCTCTTGAGGAAGGCGAAGTCGGCGTCCACTTGTGTCTTACTTGCATCGGCCGACACGCCGTCGTGGCCCCAGGCCGTGGCCCCGAAGTCGTGCGCGTAGTTCAGCCAGGGATAGTTCACCCCCAGCAAATACCAAGAGCCATTTTCCCACAGTTGAATCCTGTCCGTTCTGGCGGGTGTCGAGGTCGCGTCCTTGCAGACCACCAGACCAGGCAGGTAGAAAATAAGAAGGGCGGTGATAAACGAGATGAGACATCGCGTGTTCATAGTCACTTCTGCCCCTCAATACAGCAAGCACAGACCAACAGACTTATCCCCTGTTTCCCCAGACAGGTGCTTATCAAGCCAATGATGTCTCTCGTAGTCTGTAGTCTGAGCACCAACCAATACAATCTTGCTCACCGACAGCACATTATGTCAAGAGAAAAGCAAAAAGAATCTGGGCGGTGATCTGGCCTGAAGATGGCCGGTTTTTGGCAATGACAGGATTGGGCTCGCGGAGAAACCGCGAAACGCGCGAAAGCGCCTGCCGATTGCGGATTTGGGCCTGGATTGGAGTCCGGGCTGACAACATTGTTGATAGGGGATTCGCCCTTCGTCTTGGGTGACAAGAAAGTTGACATCGCGCAGCGCACGCCTTATAAACGGCATCATGTTGCCATTCGGGCATCTTGTTGTTTTCATCCAACGGGAGGTAGGAACGTGATGCACACGCGAAGAGAATTCCTGAAGGCGGCGGGTTTGGCAGTAGCGGCGGGGGCGCTGTCCGCGTCCATTCCTGGATGCCGGAGTGCAGGAGAGGCTGGAAAGCGGCCGGTCTCGGCGGACAAGAAGCCCAACATCATCTTCATTCTGGCCGACGACCTTGGTTATGGCGATCTCGGCTGCTATGGCCAGCAGACGATTGCGACGCCGAACCTGGACCGCATGGCGGCCGAAGGGATGATCTTCACGGACCACTACGCCGGCAGCACGGTCTGTGCGCCGTCGCGGTGCTGCCTGATGACCGGGCTGCACACGGGACATGCCTGGATTCGTGGCAACGACCGGATTCCCCTGCGGCCCTCGGATGTCACGGTCGCCCAATTGCTCAAGGGGGCCGGCTATACGACCGGCATCATTGGCAAGTGGGGCCTCGGCGAGCCGGAGACGACGGGCATCCCGAACAAGAAGGGCTTCGATTACTGGTTCGGCTACCTGAATCAGGCCCACGCCCACAACTACTATCCCGACTATCTCTGGCGTAACGAGGAGAAGGTGCCGCTGGCCAACGAGGTCAAGCCGGTCAATCCGCCCAGCGGCGTGGCGACCAAACGCGTCCAGTACTCCCCCGACCTGTTCACGGCCAACGCCCTGGAATTCGTCGGGCAGAAGAAGGACAAGCCGTTTTTCCTCTACTTGGCCTATACGATCCCCCACGCGAACAACGAGTCGAAGCCCAACGGCATGGAAGTGCCGTCCTACGGACCGTACGCGGACAAGGACTGGCCCGACCCGCAGAAGGGCCACGCCGCCATGATCACGCGGATGGATAGCGACATCGGACGGTTGTTTGCCCGGCTCAAAGGGCTGGGCCTCGACAATAAGACGCTGGTGCTGTTCTCCAGCGACAATGGGCCGCACAAAGAGGGTGGCGCCGACCCCGATTTCTTCGATAGCAACGGGCCGCTGCGGGGCACCAAGCGTGATATGTACGAAGGGGGCATCCGGGTGCCACTGATTGCCCGCTGGCCCGGCAAGATTCAGGCTGGCACGGGGACGAATCACGTCAGTGCGTTCTGGGATTTCCTGCCGACCTGCTGCGACCTAGCCGGGGTGACGCCGCCTGTGGGCATCGACGGGATCTCGTACCTGCCCACGCTGCTCGGCAAGCCGCGTCAACAGGGAAAGCATCCGTATCTGTACTGGGAGTTCCACGAGCAAGGGAAGAAACAAGCCGTGCGAATGGGCAGTTGGAAGGGCGTCCGGCTGAACGTCGCGAAAGACCCGGACGGGCCGATCGAGCTGTATGACCTCGCAACCGACCTGGGCGAACAGCGGAACGTTGCCGAGGAACACCCGGAGATGGTCCGAAAGATCGCGGAGATCATGATTGCGGCCCGGACCCCGTCGGAGCACTGGCCCTGGCCGTGATTGGAGACGCTGGATGAAGTCATCGTGGTTTGTCTGTTCGGTGTTGATCTTCGTATGGCTCGTGCCGTCGAGGGCGGCGGACCGTATCCGGCTCTCGGCGGACATGCTGGTCAATCTCTCCGGGCAGCGGCCCGCCGTCGAGCTGGTGGATGAGCAGGACCTTGCCGGCGATCCGCGCACCGGCACCGCACCGCAGCCCAAGACCGTATATTCGAATGGCTGGATCAATGCCAAGCTCTATTATCCCGTGGCGGTCGTCGTCGATCTGGGCGTCATGTACGACCTTACCGACATCTGCTGGTTCGACGCCGAGGACCAGGGCGTGCTGGGCGCGGACTACCGGGACGCGGAGACGTGGAAGCCCCTGTTCCGCGGGCCGCTGAGTGAGTACCACACGTGGACGGCGCACCAAGTTGCGGTCACGACGCGCTATCTGCGTCTGACGTTCGAGAGTCCCTCGGCGCAGATCGCCGAGGTCGTGCTCTACGGGACGGCTCGGGGCGAACGCCCTGCAACGCCACCAGCGGTGGTGCACCCGCGGCCGCTGATGGACTCGTTCCTCGGGGTCAACGGCTTCATTGACGATCCCATCGAGCGCATCGCGGCCTGCGGGCACCTGCGCGAGTATCATCAGTGGCAGTGGGACGAGGGGAATCAGGATACCTCGTATCCGGGCTATCCCAACCAGCAGTTGGCCTGGAGTCCCAGTTGGGTCAGCGGCCCCGGTTGGGGCTGGGACTTCGACCGGTTTTACCAGCAACTGAAGGATGCCGGCGTGGAGGTGGCGCCTTGCCTGCAAGGCTGTGCCCCCTACGTCCTTGGTTTCGACAAGAGCCGATCGGACGAAAAGCCCCTCATCGCCGGGGGCGATCCGACGCGGCCGGAATCATACATCGCCCATGCATCCTACCTGTTTCAGTTCGCCGCCCGGTATGGCGGCACGTCTGTGGAGGCGACGCTCCTGAAGCTCAGGGCCGGCCAGCCGGCTCGCAGCGGGTTGGGACTGGTGCGATACTTGGAGAACTGGAACGAGCCGGACAAGTGGTGGAAGGGTCGAGTAGCGATGTTCTCCCCGTTCGAGTTGGCCGCGATGTGCAGTGCGGACTATGACGGCCATCGGCGGTCGATGGGGCCGACGGTCGGCGTCAAAAACGCCGATCCGGGCATGAAGCTTGTCCTGGGCGGCTTAGCCAAGCCCGACATCGAGTACCTCAAGGCCATGAAGCTGTGGGCCGATTTCCATCGCGGCGGCGATTTTCCCGCCGATGTCATCAACCTTCATCACTACTGCAACGACGCGGCGGCCCATGCCGGCCGGCCCACCGTCGGTGTCAGCCCGGAAGCGGACCACCTGCGCGAGCGATTCCAGGCCGTCGTCCAGTGGCGGGACCGATTCTTGCCGGACAAGGAGCTCTGGGTCTCCGAGTTCGGCTACGACACGAACCCCAAATCGACCCAGCACGCCCCGGCGATCGGGACCGCCGATGCACAAGAGGTCCAGGGGCAGTGGCTCGTGCGATCCTTTCTGGCCCTGGCGGCCGCGGGCGTGGACCGGGCCCAGCTTTATATGCTCCGCGACGTCGATGCGAACAGCTCCACCCAGTATGACACTTCCGGCCTGACGAGCGAAAAGGCGACTGGCCATCAGCCCAAGTGGGCGTGGTACTATGTGGCCGCTTTGCGTCACATCCTGCAAGGGACCCGGTTCGAGTCTGAGGTCCCCTCCGGCGAGGCCGGAGTGTGGATCTATCGATTCCGTTCGGATGACACGCCGCCGCGTCGCGTCTATGCCCTCTGGTGCCCGACCAGCAGCCAAGCCGAGGTGCACGATTTCTCGTTTGATGCATCGAACGCGTCCGCCGCGACCTTGATTACCCTTGAGCCGCGAAGCGCAACCGGACAAACAAAGCCTTTGACCGTCGCGGATGGCAAGATTACCCTTACTGTCACGGAGAGGCCGGTCTTCGTGGCCGTGCCCTGAGCCGCGTGCCCGTTTGTGAGGAGAAATGACGATGATGCGACCGATGACCGTATTCGCCAGTGTGGTTGGTATCTTGTCCGCCGCCGTCCCGGTCGCGTGGTCCCAGGATGGCTCGATGCCCTTGCCTCTGAAGGTCGTCGGGACGCAGATTCTCAACAGCAAGAATGAGCCGGTGCTCCTGCGCGGCGTCAACTGCGCCAGCATGGAATGGACCAGTGACGGCCAGGGTCACATCCTCCAGTCGGTGAAAGTCGCCATGGATGATTGGCATGTCAACCACATCCGCCTGCCGCTGGCCCAGGACCGCTGGTTTGGCAAGGCGCCCGAGCAGAAGGATGAGGGCAAAGCCTACCGCGCCCTCGTCCAGGAGGTCGTGGACCTGTGTAGCTCGAAGGGCTGCTACATCATTCTCGATCTGCACTGGTCGGACGTGGGCGAGTGGGGGACGAATATCGGCCAGCATTCGATGCCCGACGAGAACAGCCTGGCGTTCTGGAAGGACATCGCCCCCATCTATGCGAACCATCCCGCCGTCATCTACGACCTGTACAACGAGCCGCACGATGTCACCTGGGACATCTGGCTGAGCGGGGGCTCGGTGACGGACAAGCCCAACAACCGTCGCGGCGGCCCGCCCAAGACCTATCAGGCCGTTGGTATGCAGAAGCTGCTCGATACCGTGCGGGCGGCGGGCGCCAAGAACGTTGTCATCGCGGGCGGTCTCAACTGGGCCTACGACTTCGATGGCATTCTGGACGGCCGGCAGCTCAAGGATCCCGACGGCAATGGCGTGATCTACGCGAACCACGCCTACAACAACAAGGGCCACCCGGTCGAGGTCTGGCTCGCCCGCATGGAAAAGGCGACGGCCAAGTTTCCCGTGATCGTCAGCGAGTTCGGCGGCTCCGGCGGGCCGAACCGTCGGATGGGCCGCTCCGGTGGGCCGGCCAACCCGTCGGGCGACGACTGGCTCCTGCACGTCATGCAGGTCCTCCAGGACCGCAAATGGTCCTGGACCGCCTGGGACTTCCATCCGAGTGCCGGTCCGACCCTGATCTCCGACTGGAATTACACCCCCACGCCGGACTTCGGCGTCTTCCTCAAGCAAATGATCGCCGGCACGTTGCCTCGCTATACGCCGCCCACGGCCCCCGCGACACCGCCGCCGGCCGTCCAGACGAAACCGTAGAAGGGCCTGTGCCATCGAGACACTGATCTTCCTGACCCAGGAGCTGGAGAGAAAGCGGGTGGCGGGGATCGAACCCGCGTAGCTAGCTTGGAAGGCTAGTGCTTTACCACTAAGCAACACCCGCGCGTTTGTTGATTGTTTCGCACTGACGGCGTATAATTCTAATTTCTACTGTCACATAAAGCTACGTGGTGCAGGTGAAAATGTCAAGAAAAATGAAAACCTCGGAGCGGGCGGCGGCGGCGAAAGCGGCGTCGATTCGACTGGGGGCGGTGAAGACTGAGGCGAAGAACGCCGCACTCAACGAAATCGCCAAGGCGCTGCTGGAGCATGGGACCAAAATCGTCGAGGCCAACCAGCGGGACCTGGAGGTGGCCCAGGCGGGCGGTCTGGCGGCCCCGCTGCTCAAGCGGCTCAAGTTCGATGAGGCGAAGCTCGCCGATGTCTGTGCCGGCATCCACAGCCTGATCAAGCTACCCGACCCGGTCGGCCGGACGCTCTGCGCGACCGAGTTGGACGAGGACCTCGAGCTCTACCGCGTCAGTTGCCCGATCGGCGTCATCGGCGTGGTTTTCGAGTCCCGGCCGGACGCCCTGGTGCAAATCTCCACTCTCTGCCTCAAAAGCGGCAACGCCGTCCTGCTCAAAGGCGGCAGCGAAGCGGCCCACACCAACCGCGTCCTCGCCGACACCATCGCCGACGCCAGCGAAGCGGCCGGCATGCCCCCCGGCTGGATCCACCTGCTCGAAACCCGCCAGGACGTCGCCGAGATGCTCGCCCTCGACGAGCAGATCAACCTCGTCATCCCGCGCGGCTCGAACGCCTTCGTCCGCCACATTATGAACAGCACGAACATCGCGGTCCTCGGCCACGCCGACGGCATCTGCCACGTCTACGTCGACGCCGACGCCGACCTCGACATGGCCGTGCGGGTCACCGTCGATTCCAAGTGCCAGTACGTCGCCGTCTGCAACGCCGCGGAGACGCTGCTCGTGGATGCCCCCATCGCCCCCGCCTTCCTGCCGCAGGTCCAGGCCGCCCTGGAAGCCTGCCACTGCCGGCTCAAGGGCTGCGAGCGGACGCGGGCCATCATCGCTATCGAGCCCGCCACGGAGGAGGACTGGGCCACCGAGTACCTCGACTACATCCTCTCGATCAAGGTCGTGGACGGCTTGGACGCCGCGATCGACCACATCAACCGCTACGGCTCCGGCCACACCGACGCCATCGTCACCGCCGACCGCGAGAAGGCCGAACGCTTCATGAACCTCGTCGATTCCGCCGACGTCTTCTGGAACGTCAGCACGCGCTTCAGCGACGGCTACCGTTACGGCTTAGGCGCCGAAGTCGGCGTCAGCACCAACAAAATCCACGCCCGAGGCCCCGTCGGCCTCGAC
>JAPLMX010000213.1 GCA_026386805.1 Phycisphaerae bacterium
GGCCGCCGGGCAAGTGGCAGACGCTGGACGTGGTCTTTCGGGCCCCGCGATTCGACAAGACCGGCCACAAGATCGCCAACGCCCGGTTCGAGAAGGTCGTCCACAACGGCGTCCTCGTCCACCGCGACGTCGAGCTGACCGAGGGAATGGGGGGACAGGTACAGAAACCCTGCACCGCAGGAAATCGGTTGGTTTTGCACAACCCTCAGGGCTTGGTGAGGACATAGAACATGGAATTCCGGGAGAAGGCACAACACGTCGATTCCAAGGAGACCTTCCTGTAATTCTTGGACGCCTTTGTGCGAGATTGGAGAGAGCGGCACGCGCCGATCCCCAGAAGCAACGGAGCCGACACGCGAATTGCAGGGAACCCTGGGGAGGACTGTTGTTGCCCGGACTTCCTCGAGGCGATGCGGGCCTGGATTGCCGACTCGGCGCAACCGGCCTCCGATCTTCCCTACCAAAAGCTGGCCGAAATCATGGCCGCCTCCGCGAGCTACGAGCGTCGTGGAATGGAATTCGACGACTGGCAGGCAGGATACCTGAATTGCTGGGAGTTCAAGAAGTGCGGTCGCGAGCCCGGCGGCAAGAACGCGGCGGCACTGGGGGTCTGTCCGGCCGCGGTGTGGGAGGGACGCAAAGGCGCCAACCACAGCCAGCACGGGGGGAGAATCTGTTGGGCGCTGGTGGGCACCTTGTGCGGAGGCAAGGTCCAAGGGACCTTTGCCGGGAAGATTGGCACTTGTCTGCGGTGCGAATTCTATCGATACGTCTATCAGCAGGAGGGAAGGAATTTTCGATACTCCCTGCCGCACCGGGAGAAGACGCCCTGACGGAATGGGGGGCCGGGAATCAAGGATGAGCTCGTCCTCTGTCTCGCTCTTGCCGCACCCTCGGAATTGTCTGCGGCGTTGTTTCCGTGCATCCCTGATCCCCCTGCATTTACGCCAGCCGTCCCGATCCGGTGGACGGCACAGGGCGGAGCGCTACCAGGTGTTTTCCTGCTCCGGGTCCTCGACGCGGGGGACCCAGGCACCGGCGGCGATGAATTGCTTGCTGGCCGGGTCCTTGGGCTGGGGGGGCACGCCCAGATAGGTGAGGGTCTTTTCGAGGATTGCGCCGGCGACGGGGGCAACGACGGTGCCGCCGGTGTAGCCCTTCTTGAGCTTCACGTTGGGCTTGCGGATGGAGATCAAAACAACAACTTTGGGATCGTCGGCGGGGGCGCCGCCGACGAAGGAGGCGGTGTAGGCGTCCTTCACGTAGCCCCGGCTGCCCGGGGCGGCGAGCTGGCCGGTGCCGGTCTTGCCGAAGACCTGCCACTTGTCGAGCCTGGCCTTGGTGCCGGTGCCGAGCTTGTTGTTGACGACGGAGACCATGGCCTCGGTGACCAGCCAACGGGCCACGTCCGGCTTGATGATGTAGCCGACCCGGAGCTGCGAGGGCCTCATGTCCACGACGGTGCCGTCGGCCGTGACCATCGCCCGGACGACGTGGGGCCAGACGAGCCGGCCGCCGTTGGCGAGCATGCAGAAGGCCCGGAGCATCTGGATCGAGGTCACCGAGATCTCCTGCCCGAACGCAATACGCGGGGAACTGTAGCCGGTCCAGGTGCTGGGCGGCCTCAGCTTACCCTCGGCCTCGCCCGAGACTTCCAGGCCCGCCTTGCGGCCGAAGCCGAAGAGCCGCAGCCCTTCGTAGAGCCGGGGCGCGCCCAGCCGCTGGCCGATCTTGGCCATGCCGATGTTGCTGGAGACCATAAGGATCTCCTGCACGGTCAGATCGCCGTAGCCGCGGTGGTACTCGCCGATGTGGCCGAAGCCTTTGCCGTGGTAGTTGCCGTTCTCGCAGAAGATGGTCTCGGAGCGGTTGACCACCGCGGTGTCGAGGGCGACGGCCACCACGATGGGCTTGATGATGCTGCCCGGCTCGTACTGCTCGGTGAGCAGGCGGTTCATGAAGAGGTTCGGGTCCGCGTGCCGGGCGTCGGCGGGATCGTAGTCGGGCAGGGACACCATCGCCAGGATCGCGCCGGTCTGCGGATCAGCCACGATGGCCGAGGCCCCTTCGGCCTGGAACTCCTGGTACTGCTTGAGCAGGGCCTCGCGGACGAACTGCTGGATCGTCGCGTCGAGGGTCAGGACGATGCCGGAGCCGTGCGTGGGCATTTCGTTGTCCTGCTCATCCTGAAGACAGAAGCCCAGCGGACGACGATGCACATCCACGAGGAACGTGTGCATGGCGCCCTTGCCCCGCAGGTCGCGGTCGAAGGCGTACTCGATGCCCTCGATGCCGCGGTTATCGGCGCTGGTGAAGCCGACGACGTGGCCGGCGAGCCGTCCCATCGGGTAGTTGCGGCGCCACTTGTACTGGACACCGATACCGTGGACCTGCCCAGCGGCCTCGCACTCGGCCTCCGTCGCGTCGGTCTTAATGACCACGTAGCCGGGATTGTTGCTGTCCACGATCCGCTTGCAGATTTCGTGGGCGCCCATGTTGAGGATGGGGGCCAGGCGGGTCGAGGTTTCCTTGGGGTCTTTGAGGATTCTCGGCTCGGCGAAGAGGGTGCGAATCTGATCGCTGGCAGCCAGGACGCGGCCGCGACAATCCAGGATGGCGCCGCGTTGTGATTCCAGGGGCAGATAGGCCCGCTGCTGGACCAGGCTCTTTTCCGCGAAACGGTCGCCGAGGTCGTATTGCAGGTAGAAGCAGCGGGCGGCCAAGCCGACGAACGCGAGGATCACGAGGGACAGGAACAGGACAATCGTCACAAGCTGGCGCCGGCCGCCACCGGCCGACGTCATGGCATCGACTCGAACGTTCTTGCCGGCGTTGTCCGATTGCATGGTTTGCTCTATGTTCTTGACTGGAGTTTTGCAAAATGGAGATTAGGCCTATATTCTTCCAGGAAATCTTATTCTTCGATTTCCTTGAAGAATTGGCGCCAGTTCTTCTCTGGGCGGTCGTCCCGATTGGGGAAGGAAAAATCGAGAAAAGAGATTTTTCCTTCCCAAAGTAGGCCTAATCTCCATTTTGCAAAACTCCAGTTCTTGAGGATAGGTCCTATCTGCCTGTCCGCGAGGTGCGGACAGGATCACGCGTTCACCCGCCGAGCTTGCGCGAGATCGTGGCCGGGTTGATCAGGCTCTCCACGCGAAGCTGCTTTTGCCACAACTCCTGCTGCAAGCGGCCCTGCTCGATCTTGCACATGCGAATCTGATAGAACGCTCGCTTGTCCGCGCCGCGCAAATAGACGGCCACGATCAGCGTGGCCGCGAAGAAGAAGACAACGAGAACGAAACAGAAGCGAGAGCTCATAGCACCGCCTGTCAGCAGGAATCACGCCCGGGCCGGCGCCCTTTACTTCGGCGGCAGACGCAGCTTCATCCCTACATCCAACGTGTCGCTGCTGTTGAGGGTCTCGGCGTTGAGCTTGGCGATCTCGTCACAGCGTGTGCCGCTGCCGAGTTGGCTGGCCGCGATCTTCCAGAGGCTATCCCCGCTTTGGACGGTGTACCACCGGCCTTCCGGAGCGGAGGCCGGGCTGGCCGCCGGGGCCCGTCTTCCCAGGGACTCCACTTTCTCGAAAAGCGTCTGGGGCAGAACGTCCGTCGGCCTGCTTGCACTTGGTGCCGACGCCGGCGATGCTATCGCCTTTGGCAGCGGCGGGATGATGAGCTTCTGGCCCACACGGACTGCATTGGGAGATGGGAGCACGGCCTGATTCGCCTGGATGATCCGCTTGATGTTGACCATCCGGTTGCCTTCCTCCAGACCGTACACCTTCTTGGCGATCGTGCTGAGGTTGTCCCCGTCCACCGCCGTGTAGATGCGTCCGCTTGGGACGTTCGCCAGTCTGTCGGCCACGTTCGCAGATTTCGGCACTTCACGGGTTTCGACCTTGGTGAGTGCTTCAAGCGGCTTCGGGGTAAACGCCGGCTCCGATCGGGGCTGCGGAGCCACGGCCACTTCCTGGCGCCCACCGGCGGCAGGCGATTCCAGCGCCGGTCCGTGAACGCCCAGGCCACCGTCGGCAACGACCCGATCCTTTTGCACCGTCGGGGTGAATTGCTCGATCAGTTTCTCGATGCCCGCCAGCGGATAGCTGGAGCGAACGCCTTCCTCGGTGGCCGTCTGCGGCTGCGGCTGTAGTGGCAGCGACCCCTGCGCGACGGGCCTCGGCTCCTGGGCCGCCGCCTTCGGCTCCGCAACCGCGGTCTGGGCCACTTCCCCGCCGGTCCGCGGCGAGTCCGGCGGTTGCGTCCAGTTGTCGACCGCCTGCCCGGTCTTGCCCTCGACGCCACCGGCGAAATCTTCATCGCCGAGCGGGGTGGTCGCCTCCACCTTGCTGATCGGCGGCCGCAACGAGGGTAGACCGTTGATGACGAAAGCAATCACGAATATAAAGATAAGTCCCAAGAGCAAGCCGATCTTTGCGTCCGACGTCATGGTTCTACTCCGTTCTCAACGTTTGACTCGTCCCTTCGTGAATCGTTCTATCCTGTCCGGCGCCGCGCGGCGTCAGGTCTTCTGTGCGATTCTCAGCTTGGCGCTGCGCGCCCTGTGGTTGACCGCGATCTCTTCCCGGCTCGGCGAGATCGGTTTCTTCGTCCGGATGCGATAGATACCTTCATGCTCCCGGGCTTTGAAGTCCCACTTCACCAAGCCGTCTTCGAGACTGTGATAACTGATAATGGCGATGGAGCCATCCTTTCTCAATAGCCCCGGCGCCGCCGAAAGCAAGTCCCGCAGATTGTCCAACTCGCGGTTGACGGCAATCCGCAGGGCCTGAAACGTCCGGGTCGCCGGATGGCGCGCCTTATGCTTGCCGCCGGGCGTCCACAGCGCACTGCTGACGACCGCGGCCAACTGCCCCGTGGTCGTAATCGGCTCACGTTCCCGACGCTGCACGATATAGCGAGCGATCCGCCGCGATGCACGATCTTGCCCATATTCGAAGATCAGGTCCGCCAACGATTTCTCGTCATATTGGTTGATTATATCGGCCGCCGTGACCTCCAAGCTTGCGTCAATTCTCATGTCTAACGGCATATCCGTGCGAAAACTCAGCCCAAGTTCACTATCGGAAATCTGCCCCGAGCACAGGCCCAGGTCCGCCAAGAGGAAGTCCACTTCCTTGATGCCCAGCTCGGCGAGACGTTCCGCGACCTGGGAGAAGTTGGACTGGAGGAGAATGACCTTGCACGCAAGGGGCGCCAACCGTTGCCGGGCTCGCTCCAGGGACTTGCTGTCGGCGTCCAAGCCGATCAGCGTGCCCCCCGCGCCCAGCCGATTGCCGAACAGAAAGCTGTGACCTCCGTGTCCAACGGTCACGTCGACCATCACCCCATCCTGCGGACAGCTTATCTGTTCGGCCAAAGGTCCGGCAAGAACCGGAACATGTTCTACATTTGCATCATCCACCGCTGCCTCGGCTCGACTGCCCCCCCACCGGCACGGGGGGGACGTTAGTCCCGTGAAAGCGGGGTCGTCGAAGTCTGTACAGCCTGCCCCTCACGCCGGCAGCGATCGCAAGCCCGAGGGACAAATCCAGCCTCTCTACCCCAGGACCAACGCTTCCGCCTGCCGCTTGAGGTTCTTCACGTGAGGCGAAAACCCGATCTCGGCGAAGAGACTGCTGGTCTGTTTGAGCCGCTCCAGCCGCTCGGCAAGAATCGCCACCGCCGCGTGCGTCTGCTCATCCACGGCCCTTTCGCCCGCCAAAGCTTCACTGATGATTCGAAAATTGTCCATCCTGGTCACTATGCCTCCAACGCAGCGTCACAATTCCTTCGTCTGCTGCTGCATGACAAACTGCCGCGCCTGGGTCATCTGCTGTTGGTACTGGGGCATGTGATCGGAAAGGTACTGCTCCCAGTCCTGCGTATTCCAAAGCTCGATGTGGTCCCTGACACCCACCAGCGTGATATCCTCCTTGAGTCCGGCCCGCTTTCGGAGCCTTTCGTTCAGAAGCAGCCGGCCCTGGTTGTCCAGCTCGATCTTGCTCGACATCGCGAAGCTGATTCGCTCGAAGGCGACCGCTTCGTCCGGTGCCGTCGCCCCCGGAGCCACCGACAGCACGAGCTGCTCGAAACACTTCTCCGGGTACAGGCACAGAATGCCGTTGGCCCCGAGGACCAGATAGAAATTGGCGCCATGCTCCTCGGCATCGATCTGATTCCTCAGCTTGTTGGAGACCAGCACGCGGCCCTTGTCATCGACTACGTGCTGGTACTCACCTGTTAATAACAGCATGGCATCTGTCCCACTGGGTCATCTTATGAAGGGAGATTCTACCATTTGCTCCCACTACGTCAACACTTCTGCCCACTTTTTCTTTTTTTTTGATATTTTGCCACAGGCCAGTCACGGCCCAACGCTGTAATCGGCGTAAACGTCAAGGTTTATGCAGTTTTCGCATCTTGCCACCGCCCCAATTCACAAGAAACGCGCCGGTGGTGAGATTTCCCTGTCATCGACGAGTGGCGGTCGAAGCACCGCCTCGAACCACTGCCACATAAGTCACAACCACGCTGTGAGTTCTTTTATCGGACGCGGAAAAGATGGAGGACGGAGGACGGATGGCAGAGCAGGGCAAGCGTCCCCGCTCGCCAAACCGCAGGACAGAGAACAGAGGGCAAAGGACAGACAGGCGTCGGGTGGCACGGCCAAACTTGTTTGACCGTGCTTGCCCCGACGTGTTTGCGTTGGTGATACGAGAATCAACCACCGCCCATCCTTGTGCCTTGCCGCCTGCGTCTGCCGGTATTATCATGGGGCCTTTTGAAGGCTCAGGAACTTGGTTGGTATGTGTCATGGAAAGGCACGACAGTGGCTTCACCCAAACCTGCAATCCATGAAGTTGATTTCTGTGCGCAAATGGCGTCCACGATCAACGTCCTGGTGAGCCAGAATCCGAATGCCTATTCCCCTTTCCATGAGGCACGCGTCGAAGGTTTCGGGACAGGTGCGGGGCATCGCAAGCGCAAGGACCTGCGTTTCTACGACTGTTACGGCAAACTGGTCCTGTGCGGCGAAGTGAAGCTGCCTGGAACCCGAGAGGGGTATTCCCCCTACCAGGCAAAGTTTCGCGAGGACGCCGAAGCCAAGGCCAACAACGCCGGCATCCGCTATTTCTTCACCTGGAACGTCAATCAATTCGTCCTCTGGGACCGCAGCCTGTGGGATCGGCCATTACTGGATAGACGTGTCTGGGACCGCCACTTGGCTCGCATCCTATCGAGTCCCGAGGATGTGGCCCGCGAAGAGAGCCTCAACTTCATCAAGAGAAGTTTTCTACCGGATTTTCTGCACGACTTGGCGGACATGGTTTCCGGCCGGCGGGCAGAATGGCTGCCCCCAGATGATATTTTCATTCATTCTCTTGAGGGCCATCTGAACTGGCCTGTGCTGCTGACCAGTACCTACATTCTGGAACAGACCGGCAAAAGCAGACCATTCGATCAGTGCGTTCAACGGTGGATGGAGGATCAGGAACGGACCTTCGTTCGCACACCGCAAGAGGAATGGATCAAGGCCGTGGACAACATGGCCAAGACCTTGGCTTATGTGTGGGCCAACCGGCTGATCTTCTATAAGGCCCTGCGCGCCAGATTCACCGAACTACCTCGCTTGGAATTGCGGCGTTCGATCAAGAATCCTGATGAGGCTTTGGCTGCTCTCAACCGCGTGTTCCAGAAGGCCGTCGAGCGCAGCGGTGACTATGAGCCGCTATTGATGCCAGAGGCAAAGGACTGGGCAACCGGCTTGGTCTTCCATCCGCCCACTGCCATAGATGCCTGGCGCGGCGTGTTGCAGGAGATCGAATCGGTAGACTTTCGCGAAGTCCCGTCCGATGTGGTCGGACGCATTTTCCAGAAGCTCATCGGGCCGGATGAGCGTCACCGGTTTGGACAGCACTTCACAGGCGATGACGTAGTGGACCTGATCAACGGTTTCTGCGTCCGAAGCGCCTCCGACACCATCCTTGATCCAGCCTGCGGATCGGGCAGCTTTCTCGTCCGCGCCTACTACCGCAAGCGTCACCTGGACCCATCGCGTCCGCACTTGGACCTGATCGGCGAGCTGTTCGGCTGCGATATCGCCCTCTATCCGGCACATTTGGCGACGCTGAACCTTGCGGCTCGGGAAATCAATGATGAGGCCAATTACCCTCGTATCGCGAGGTGCAACTTCTTCGATGTCAGGCCGGAAAGAGCTTTCTGCGAGATTCCCGTGCCGAGTGACTCTTCAGATCGCACAGCGGTGTTGCTGCCCGAACTGGATGCCGTGGTCGGCAATCCCCCATACGTGTCGCAGTTGGAGATGGAAAAGAAAGACAAAGCACGTTACGCATCTATCGTGACGGAGTCGTGGCCCGATCTCCAGCTAGGTGGCCGAAGTAATCTGCATTGCTATTTCTGGCCTATGGCTGCGCGTCTCCTCAAACCGGCGGGCATGTTCGGTTTCCTGACCGACGCAACGTGGCTGGACTCCGACTATGGATTCTCGCTGCAAGCATGGCTGTTACGGCACTTCAAGATTCTGGCAATCATGGAAAGCGCCGCCGAGCCGTGGTTTGAGGACGCGCGAGTCAAGACCTGCGTGACCATCCTGCAACGATGCGATGACGAGACGGCGCGCATGGAGAACCGTGTCCGGTTCGTCCGCTTCTCCCACAGGTTGGCAGACATCATCGGAATTCCGCCCGGTCAGAATGAAGATGCACGGCAAGCCTCCATTGAGGCGCTACGATATCGGATTTTAGGTATCGAAACCGACTCCCAAGACCAGGACATGCGCGTCATCATCAAAACACAGCGAGACCTGTGGAATGATGGCGTCCGCGCCGGAATGATCCTGGGCGACATGGACCTGGAGCCTCTGGCGGAGGAGTATGAGAATGGCCATGAGTTGGAGGCTCAGGAGAGGGTAACGACTCCGGCTAAGCCAGCGAAAACTGCCAAAGAAAATGGCGACTATCACGCAGGCAAGTGGGGCCGATACGTTCGCGCTCCGGACATCTATTTCGAAGTCATGCGCCGCTTCGGCAGCCGATTTGTTCCTCTTGGCGCAGTAGCTACGGTCCGCAGAGGCATAACGAGCGGCTGTGACGCCTTCTTCATGCCGAAGGACGTTACTGCCGAGATGCTGGCAAAGCACGAAAGCGACCGCGCCTTTCGTCAACACGCGGGCGGCGCACCCCGCAAAGAGGTGGAGTCGCGCAAGCTCAAAATCATCGAAGCTGGCGATGGCAGCGTTCATCCCGTCGAAGCGAAATACCTTGTGCCGGAAGTCCACAGCCTGATGAAGCTGGATCGCCCTACGGTTCATGCCGCCGATCTGGACCGTGTTGTCCTGCTGGTCGGCGAGTCGATGGACAAACTGAAAGACAAGTCTCCCTGGGCTTGGCGTTATCTGCGCTACGGCATGACCGCAACCTTCGCTTCCAGCAAATCGGGACATGTGCCCGTGCCAAAACGTTCGACTTGTGCTGCCCGCGATCCGTGGTATGAATTGACGGGTCTCGTGCGTCCAGGCATTGCGTTCTGGCCGATGGCGCAGCAGTATCGCCACATCATTGCCGGCAACCCCGAAGGTCTGATCTGCAACCATAATCTGTTCGATGTGGCCCCTTGCCAACTGTCAGCGATGGAGGCCAAATCTCTTGTAGCGATCCTGAACTCCACTCTTGTCGGTCTGTTCAAGACGTTCTATGGTCGCTTTGCAGGGACGGAAGGTAACCTTAAGACGGAAGTGGTGGACGTGAATCTCGTGGAAGTGCCTGACCCTCACCTCATCTCGGCGGACGTGGCCAACCGTCTTGTCGATGCCTTGGAGCGAATGAGCCAGCGCGAGGTGGGTCGGCTGGTGGAGGAGCAATTGATGGACTGTCATACGCCCGAGCGTGCCAGGAGAATTGCCGCCGGGCCGTTGGTGTTGTCGGATGAATTGCACCAGCGAGACCGCCGGGATTTGGACGACGCCGTCTTCGAGTTGCTGGGCGTGTCTGACCCCAAAGAACGCGATGAGCTGATTGGCCGGCTCTACGAAGCCACCGCGCAGCACTTCCGCGAGATTCGCGTGGTTGAAATCGAGAAGATGCAGCAGCGGGCAAAATCCAACAACCAGCGTTTCAACGTTCACGATCTGGCAGCCGATGTTTGGGATGCCGCTCAACTTGAAGATGCCACTCCCCTGGCCAAGTGGGTCGGCCAATATCGCGAGTCGAACGTGCTGGTGGACATCCCGGAGGATCGTCCGGCTGTGCTGTCGCCGTCGCCGATGTTCGACCCGGACACGGTCTACTTCGGAAAGTCGCCCAATACCCATGTGGATTGCCCGTCTCACGCGCAGGCCGAGCTGATCGCGCGTCTGGCCAATCTCGGCGTAAGCGGCAAGGTGAAGTTGCCTGCCGATACGAGCCCATGCTTCAAGTTGCTGGATCGCGTCAACGTCCGCATGGACAAAGCTCTTGCACGGTTCCGAGAACTGGCCGAGAGTCGCACCAGCGATGGGCGTGTCCGCGAGCAGCTTGCCAAAGTCTTGGAGCGATGGTTTGTCTTGGGACGTGAAGCCGCCGGACCGCCGACGCCTGCGTCAGAAGAACAGTAGCGGCAGCCACCACGTTTCGTCAAACCGCAGGGGCTGAGCGAGCCTGTGATCTCGGCGTCCTCGGCGCGCTCTGGGCGGACTTGCCTGGAAATCTCGAGGTCTCAGGCACTTCCTCCCGATCAGGGAAGGTGACCGGTCTTTGTAAGAGTTGTGCGGCCTTGCGAAAGCAAGAATCGAAACCGTCGAAGGGACATCACGATGAAAGCTGAAGTCATCTGGACTCGAATGGGCGATATGGGGGACTATGAATCTCATGGGGATGACCTTGCGGCGATCGGGGGATACCTGGCCATGTTCCAGGTCCGCTCCCCTTTTACGTGGGTGGACCGGGGCTTGGCGGCTGGGCCTTTTGGCCCTCCACCAGCCCATATCTCGATCTTCTGGGGTCCGCCCGACGAACCGGACTTCTCGCGGAATCTCACGGCCCAGGAGCGAAAGTGCATTGAGAAAGCCGTCAATAAGGAGATAGAGAGATAGCCTGGCGGCGGATGTCTGGGATGCCACCGCACTTGAAGATGCCACTCCCTTGGCGGAGTGGGTCGGTCAATATCGCGAGTCGAACGTGCTGGTGGACATCCCGGAGGACCGGCCGGCTGTGCTGTCGCCTTCGCCGATGTTCGACCCGGGCACGGTCTATTTCGGCAAGTCGCGCAAGACCCACGTCGATTGTCCGTCTCATGCGCAGACCGAGTTGATCGTACGCTTAGCCAACCTGGGCGTAAGCGGCAAGGTGACGCTGCCCGCCGATACAGGCCCGTGCTTCAAGTTGCTTGATCGCGTCAACGTCCGCCTGAACAAGGCCCTCGCGCGGTTCCGAGAATTGGCTGAGAGTCGCACCCGCGATGGGCGTGTCCGCGAGCAGCTTGTCGAAGTCTTGGAGCGATGGTTTGTCTTGGGGCGTGAAGCAGCCAAACCACCGATGCCTGCGTCAGAGGACCAGTGAGGTCAATCACTGCCGTCGCGACGGACTCGCGCTTCGCAATGGAGTCGGCGACGAGTCGCCAGTCGCCGTCGAATGCTGCCGTCCGCGCGCCGGACTGCCAATCAGTTCTTTGGCCCTTGCCCGATGACTGGGCCGATACTATCATGGGGGCGTCGATGGCCTGGAAATGAGTTGGTGAGGACTGCCTGGTGTTCTTGAACGATGAGCGCTAAGCCGGAATACCTCTTTCGCAAGATGGATCCTGCCCGCTACGGCGACAACCGGCAGAAGCGCCCGCTGTTCGTCCAGGGCTATCTCAAGGAGAAATCGCAAGATCATCGGTTGCAGGATGATCGATGCGAAAGAGCCCACGAGATCATCGTCAAATGGGCGGACTTGGAATCAAGCGGTGCCCTGCAAACCCAAACGGAGAGCAACCTTGAAGGTGAGTTCCCCACCCAGGTCTTTGGCGAGGCATTGGGCTATACCCTGTTCTCGGAGGGCCTGAGCCAATGGAATCTCAAACCCAAGTTCCGAGTCAACGATCAGACCGCAGATGCGGCCATCGGCTTCTTTGAGGCCCACCGGGAGATCGCGCCCCGTGCCGTGATCGAGCTGAAGGGGCCCACCGTGAACGTGGACCGGGACAAATTCGACGGGCGCACTCCCGTCCGGCGATGCTGGGACTACCTCGCGGAAGTGCCCGATTGTCCCTGGGGCATCGTATCCAATATCGTCAGCTTCCGTCTTTACCACAGAGCACACACGACAAGAGTGTACCAGCTTTTCACCCTGCAAGACCTGCGTCGATGGGAGGCGTTTCTTCAATTCTACTGTCTCTTCGAGCGCGGCGGCTTGCTGCCGGTCGGCATCGACCAGGTCGCTCGCGCCGACGCCCTGCTGGAAAGATCCGAGAAACGCCAGCGCGAAGTCGGCGACGAACTCTACCGCGATTACCATGACAACCGCGTCCGGCTCATTCAATACCTGACGGGTCCGGCCCACGCCAAGCCCCTCGACGTCGCCATCCGCGTGGCACAGAAGCTCGTGGACCGCATCATCTTCATCGCGTTCTGCGAGGACCGCGAGTTGCTGCCGGCCAGGTCCCTGTTCCGGGCGTGGAAGGAGATTCCACCCTTCTACCGGGTCACCAACCCCAAATGGCAGAACTTCCTGGCGCTGTTCCGCAGCGTCGACGAAGGCAGTTCGTCGGGAGACGTCCCGGCCTACAACGGCGGTCTGTTCAGGAAGGACGATGACGTAGACGGCCTTCAGTTTGACGACCGCTGGACTGACTTCTTCAAGAACATCGGTGAATACGATTTCGGGTCGGAAGTCAACGTCGATATCCTCGGCCATCTCTTCGAGAAGTCCATTAACGACATCGAGCGAATCCGCGTGGCCGGGGGCCTCTGGGAATCGAAGGGCGACGAGGCAATCTCCTCCAAAATGGAGAAGTCCGCCGAGCGGAAGCGAGGCGGCATCTACTACACCCCGCCCGAGTTCACGCGGTTCATTGTCGAGCACACCGTCGAGAAGGTGGCAACCGAGAAGCTGGGCGCCGTCGAAGAAAACCATGGAATTGACCTCAAATCGCCCGAGAGGCACACGCAGGATGGAAAGCTCCATCGCTGTGTGGAGGAAGCGGTTGCGGCGCTTCGCACGATTCGAGTGGTTGACCCCGCCTGCGGGAGCGGAGCTTTCCTGATTCAGGCTTACGATGTTCTCGAAGAACACTACTTCGATCTGGCCCAGGCCCTCGATCACGTCGATCCCACAGGTGCGGAGGCCATCCGCGAGCAGATGCCGGACTTCATCCTGCACGACAACCTCTTCGGGGTCGATCTGTCCCCGGAAGCGGTCGAGATTACCCAGTTGTCCCTATGGCTGCGGTCCGCCCATCGCGGCAAGACACTAACCGACCTCTCGAAGAACATCGTCTGCGGCAACAGCCTTGTGACGGACCCCGAGGTCGATCCGAGGGCAATGTCGTGGGAGACCACGTTTCCACGGGTCTTTGTACGGGACGAAGTCGGCTTCGACTGCGTCATCGGCAATCCGCCGTGGGAACGCTTTTCCCTGAAGAACCGCGAGTTCTTTGCCGTCTGCGCGCCCGATGTCCTTGAGACATCGACGGCGGCAGAGAGTCGAAGCCTGATTGCCAAGCTAGAGACTGAGAACCCCGTTCTCTATCGGCGGTATGTTGAGGCGAGAGATAGTGCTGAGAGAACGATGACCTATATCCGCCGATGTGAGCGTTTTCCACTGACCGGCAAGGGCGACATCAATACTTATGCCGTCTTTGCCGAACTGGCCAAGAGCATAGTTGCACCAAACGGCAGAGCGGGCCTGCTGGTTCCTTCCGGCATCGCTACCGACAATACAACGAAGGATTTCTTCGGCCAGCTCATCGACAATGACTCCCTCATAGGTCTTTATGATTTCGAGAACAAGGCCCCTATCTTCCCGGACGTTCATCGCTCGTCCAAATTCTGCGTCCTTTTGTTCGGAGGTTCCGAGCGAAAATCGGAGAAGGCGGACTTCGTCTTCTTCGCCCATCGGATGGAGGACCTTGAGGAGGACAACAGGCATATCTCCCTCACGAAGGACGATTTCAAACGTTTGAATCCGAACACCCTCACATGCCCCGTTTTCCGCTCAAAACGCGATGCCGAGATCACGAAAGCGGTCTATCGATGCGTTCCCATCCTACTGAATTTCGCATAATACAGTGACAAGTCACTCAAAAAAAAGACCGGTGTGCTCCAAGAACCCGAACAGGAGTTGTCCGTTCTGTTGCACACGCTCCATGCCATCCTCCACCGCTTGCCCCACCTCCCCGAGG
>JAPLMX010000249.1 GCA_026386805.1 Phycisphaerae bacterium
AGGCGCGGAAAATCACCGACACGCAGTTGTCCGAAGTCCGAATCCGACGGAACAGATTCCACGGTGATTGGAACTACGAAATCCTTCCAAGTCAGTGACTACCACCCATCGATATCGGTAACTTATTGTTGTGCAGGCCCTAAGTACGTCCTGTCCCTCGGATGGAACATGTCTACGCGAGCGTAGATATGGCACCCAGAACCCGATGCCTGGTTTCTTCCGGACACCAGCCGCGCAGCGGCTCGCAATGACATGGTCGTGCGCGGACGCACGATCTACAACGTGCCAGAAAAGTCGGTCACACCCATCCAACTCAACTGTGTCTGTGAAAACAGACTGGCCGTCGTGTGGCATCCTCAAGCGAAGCGTGGGGATGGCCGCGTCGGCGCTGTCCTTGGGTAGCAACAGGCTCCGTCGCATTCGCCAGCTCTTGGGGGCTCTGCCCCCGGTGCTTCGGCCGTTCTCAACCTGCAAGTACGCTAGAACCGGAGGAGCCAGGAAAGGTTTCTGAACCACAGAGGGCACGGAGACCACGGAGAGGAGAAAGAAGATAGCGGATCGTAGGGACTTCGGGCTTCCCTGCGGTTGTTGTCAGGTTGCATCGTTGACGAGGAATCCCATCGTTCTCCGCACCGCCGCCTGCTCCAGTCCGTGTAACCGGTTTCTTCACAAGGACTTATAGCATCCATGTGCCGCCGAAAAAAACACGGTCGGGCCGTGGTCGCGCAGAATGCCGTCAAGCATGGTCTACTGGCGAAGGAGGTCGTCATCAAGGGGGAAGATCCTGGCGAGTTTGAATTCTACCGGGACCAGATGCTGGGGGAGTCGGCCCCGGTGGGGCAGATGGAATCGATGCCGGCGGCGCGGGTGGTCAGTCTCTCGTGGCGGCTCCGGCGGGCGGAACGGCTCCAGGGGGCGGCCTTTGATGCGATGCACGAGAAACTGGTGGCGGAGCCGGTCATCAAGCTTCCGGCGTTGTTGGGGTTCAAGCCGGCGGACCGACCGGCGGGCGAGCCGGGGCGTGAGGACGCCGAGCTGACCCTCGGGCGGGTGGTGGTGAGGGACTACTCCAATGCCCGGGTCCTCGACCGGCTGCTGATGTATGAACGGCGGATCGAGAGTAGCCTGTACCGAACGATGGGCGAGTTGCGGAAACAGCGGCGGCTGCGGGAGGCGGAGCCGTCGGCGGCCGGAGCGACGGCGGAAGGGGGAGTGGCACGTAGCACGGGCATCCTGCCCGTGAGTAGCATGGGCGTCCCGCCCATGAAGGCCAAGGATATCCCTGGACAAGTCTGCCCTGAGCCCGGCGAACGGGATGCCTGTGACACTCACGGCCGGGACGGCCGTGCTACTCATGGGCGGGACGCCCATGCTACGAGGCCGCCTGAAGGCGGTACTCCGAACGGGGCGAACGCGTAAGAGCCAGCGTGCGAAACAAACCCAATTGGCGTTGGCTCGAATACCGGCCAAGTGCTTTGCGCCACGGGAGTTATGAACGATCAGGCTCAGGGCGAGGTCGGTGAAACAAGCCCAATTTGCGACCGGAGAAGCTTGAGAAAGGAGGATGCCAAAGAGCACATCCTGAGCGGAAACCTTTTGTGATGCCCCGTGCGCGCGCCACCGCCACCGAATCTTGCGGGCGGGGATCGCAGGAACGGTCAGGCGCCCCATCCAATCTGCGGGAAAGAACTGTTGCCAAAGGCCCCATATTTTGGTAGAAGAACGGATTTGCGGGTGAAAAGGCAGCACGTTATGTCCGATGGGTCGAAGCGCCAGATAAGCAGACGACAGTTTCTCACGTTTGGTTTGGCCGTCGCCGGGGGCGTCGTGGCCTTGGGACCCCGCGCCGACGAGGCCGGGGACCCCGAAGAAGTCAAGGACCGCAGCGACGTCGCCCGATGGGCCTTTCTGTCGGATACACACGTTGCCAAAGACCCGGGCCACCGCTTTCGGGGCTTCTATCCGCACCGTAACCTGCGGGCGGTCGTGGCCCAGATCGGCTCGGACCTGCCGGACGGCCTGGTCATCACGGGGGATATCTCCCGGTCGAGGGGCGGCACCGAGGCTTACGGCAACGTCAAGTCGCTGCTGGCGCCCATCACCGGGAAGCGGCCGATCTACATGGGCGTGGGAAATCACGACAACCGCGACGACTTTCTGCGGGCGTTCGGGAACTCCGGCGACGGCGGAGAGGCCGTCGAGGATAAGCACGTCGTCACGGCGCTGGCGGGCCCGGTCCGCATGATCGTTCTCGACACGCTGCTGTACGTCAACACGTTCCCCGGCTCGCTCGGCCGGGAGCAGCGCAGTTGGCTGGAGACCTATCTCCACATGTGCGACGACACGCCGACGATCCTGTTCCTCCACCACGCGCCCCGCGCCGACCTGCTCGACACCCGGCGGCTGTTCGAGATCATCGCGCCGTGCCGGAAGGTCAAGGCCGTCGTGTGCGGGCACTCCCACAAATACGAGTTCTGCGAATCGGACGGCATTCAGCTCATCAACCTGCCGGCGGTTGGATACAATTTCACCGGCGCCCAACCGGTGGGCTGGGTCGAGGCCCGGCTGACCGGCCAGGGCGGCGAGTTCGTCCTGCACGCCGTCGGCGGTAATCCCAAACGGGACGGTCGAACTACGAGGGTCCGCTGGCGGGCATAGACAACCGCCGGCCGGCATTGCTTTTTCCGAGCCAAACATGTACAACGGTACCTGATGTGCCATCCGACATTTGTCGTGGGCACGTGGCGCGGACTTTATGAGAAGATGCTGGCAGGGCCATGAAATACGATGTCCAATTCAAACCCAGGGCGGTGAAAGACATCCAGGGCATCGCGACGCGTATGCAATCTCGGGTTCTCGCGAGGATCCAGGAGATGAGCGATGACCTGCAGGGTGATGTGAAGCGGCTGTCGGAGTCCACCCATGAATACCGCTTGCGTGTCGGCGACTACCGTGTTTTGTTCGAGATCGAAGGAAGATCAATCGTTGTCTATCGTATCCGTCATCGGCGTGAAGCATACCGATAGTGGAGGTTGCCATGAGCATCCCAAAAGCCCAAATCATCAAGAAAGATGGGAAGAAGGAGTTTGCTGTTCTCCCCTACGCGGATTTCCTCAAGATCCAGGAGGACTTGGCGGACTATGAGGACTTGCGATGCCTTCGCGAAGCCAAGGAGTTGGAAAAGGGAACTCGGACAATTGGATTATCCGATCTGAAGAGGACTTTGATGGGGCGAGCGAAGCATTCCAGCATACCTGCTAAAGCGAAGCGCTAAGCTTGGACCTTGGATAGGGCGACATTGAATGCCGTAGTCGGGTCATTTGGAGGTAATGGACATGTCGAACGTAGTTGCGAAGTGGTTGATAGTCCCCGCCGTGTTGATTCTTTCGATGCCCCTGGTGCGGGCGAGCGGCGGGTCGCCGGGGAACGACTGGGAGAATCCCGAGGTCGTCGGCCGCAACAAGGAGCCGGGCCATAGCACGCTCATGCCGTATCCCGATGTGGAGACGGCCCTGGCGTGCGACCGCGAGGCCTCGCCCTTCTTTCAATCGCTCAACGGGCAATGGAAATTCAACTGCGTGCGCCAGCCCGACGACCGGCCGAAGGACTTCTACAAGCCGGACTTCGACGTGAGCAAGTGGGCCGAGATCCCCGTGCCCTCGAACTGGGAGATGCACGGCTACGACCACGCGATCTACCTGAACATCCGCTACCCGCACCCGACGAATCCGCCGTACATCGCACATGACTATAACCCCGTCGGTTCATACCGCCGCGAGTTCACGATCCCCGACTCCTGGAATGGTCGCCAGACGTTCCTCCACTTCGACGGCGTCCAGAGCGCCTTTTACGTCTGGATCAACGGCCAGATGGTCGGCTACAGCGAAGACAGCATGACGCCAGCCGAGTTCAACATCACGCCCTACCTGCAAAAGGGTAAGAACATCATCGCCGTGGAGGTCTACCGCTGGTGCGACGGCAGCTATCTCGAAGACCAGGACTTCATTCGCCTCAGCGGCATTCACCGCAACGTCTGCCTGTTCTCGACCCCGTCGGTACACATTCGCGATTTCTTCGTCCGCGCGACACTCGACGACCAGTACCAGGACGGCGTCCTGATGATCCGCCCCAAGCCGGTCGTGTACAAGGAGGGTGCCCAGCTCAAAGGCTGGACCATCCAGACCCAGCTCTTTGACAGCGATAAGAAGCCGGTTGTCCTGGAGCCGTTCAGAATTGGCGCGTCGTTGAGAATCGACGTGTCGAGGATTCTCAACGAGCAATATCCCCAAAGGGACAACGTCAGATTCGCCGTGATGGAGGCGAAGGTACCGGACGTGAAGAAATGGTCCGACGAGACGCCCAATCTCTACACGCTGGTCCTCACGTTGCAGGACTCTTCAGGAAAGATCACTGAGGCGGAAAGCTGTCGTGTCGGGTTCCGCAAGGTCGAGATCAAGGACGGGCAGTTCTTCGTCAACGGCCGATCCGTCCGATTCTTTGGCGTCAACCGCCACGAGCACGATCCCGACTCCGCCAGAGCGGTCCCGGTCAGCCGGATGATCGAAGATATCAAGCTGATGAAGAGCAACAACGTCAACGCCGTGCGGACCTCGCACTATCCCAACGACCCGCGCTGGTACGACCTATGTGACCAGTATGGAATCTACCTGATGGATGAGGCCAACCTCGAAACGCACGGCGTGGGCGGCCTGCTCTCGAACATCCCCGCCTGGCACACGGCTTTCCTGGAGCGGGCGATCCGGATGGTCGAACGGGACAAGAACCATCCCTCGGTGGTCTTCTGGTCGCTGGGCAACGAAAGCGGGTGCGGCCCGAACCACGCGGCGATGGCTGCCTGGATTCACGATTACGATCCAACCCGGCCGGTCCACTACGAAGGTGCCGCTGCCGGGCGCAAAGACGCCTATTACGTCGATGTCATCAGCCGCATGTACGCGCGAATCCCGGAGATCGTCCGAATCGCCACCGACTCGGCGGACGACCGGCCGATGGTGCTCTGCGAATACATGCACGCGATGGGCAACTCCGACGGCAACCTCCGCGAATACTGGGAGGCGATCCGCGCCCACAAGCGCCTGATCGGCGCGTTCATTTGGGACTGGGTCGATCAAGGCATCCGCAGGAAGACGCCGGACGGCAAGGCCTTCTTCTGGGCGTACGGCGGCGACTTCGGCGATAACCCCAACGACGGCAACTTCTGCTGCAACGGCCTCGTTCAGCCCGACCGCAAACCCAATCCATCGCTGCGCGAGCTCAAGAAGATCTACCAGCGGATTCACGTCACGCCGGTCGATGTCCTCGCGGGCACGTTCACCGTCGAGAACGAATACGACTTCCGTAGTCTCGATTTCGTCGAGGGCTCGTGGGAACTGACCTGCGACGGCACCGTCGTCCAGGAAGGCAAGCTGGCAAAGCTCTCCTTGGCGCCCAAGCAGACGCAGAAGGTCGAGATCCCGTTCCGTAAGCCCGAGCCCCAGGCCGGCGCGGAATACTGGCTCAAGGTCACGTTTGCCCTGGCCGAGGACGCACCCTGGGCCAAGCAGGGCCACGTCGTCGCCTGGGATCAGTTCCAAGTCCCATTCGATGCGCCGGCGGCGGTCGCGGTCAATCCGATGTCGCCGGTCGCGCTCCACGAGCAGGACAAGACGTACACTATCAGCAACAAGGACTTCACCGTGACCATCGGCAAGGCCACGGGAGCGATCGAGTCGCTGAAGTTCAAAGGCGCTGAACTGGTCACCAGTGCGCTCGCCCCGAACTTCTGGCGTGCTCCCACGGACAACGACGTCGGCAACAAAATGCCGACGCGGCTCGCCGTCTGGCGCAAGGCCGGTCAGAACAGGACCGTGAAATCCGTCAAGGCCGAGCAGGTCAAGCCGCAGCTCGTCCGCGTGATTGCCGAGGCGACGATCCCAGCCGGCGACAACTCAACGTATCGCACGACCTACGAGGTCTACGGCAGTGGTGATATCGTCGTCGAGGCGAGCATGAATCTCTCCGGCAATCTCCCCGAGCTGCCTCGATTCGGGATGCAGATGGCGATTCCCGCCAGGTATTCCGCGATGACCTACCTGGGCCGAGGACCCTATGAGAACTACTGGGACCGCAATACCGGGTCCGCCGTGGGCGTCTACTCCGGCTTGGTCGAGGACCTGACGCACGTCTACACGCGGCCGCAGGAGAACGGCAACCGGACCGACGTCCGCTGGCTGATGCTGGCCGACAAGGACGGCGCGGGCCTGCTGGCCGTGGGCATGCCTCTCTTGAGCGTCAGCGCCTGGCCCTACAGTATGGACGACCTGGAGCAGGCCAAGCACATCCACGAGCCGGCGCGCAAGGACTTCATCACGGTGAACCTCGACTACCGGCAGATGGGCGTCGGCGGCGACGACAGTTGGGGCGCCCGCACGCATGAGGAGTACATGCTCCGGGCCAAGGCGTACAGCTATCGCTTCCGCCTCAAGCCCTACACTCCGGACATGGGCCAGCCCAACACCCTCGCACGCCAGGCGCTGCCAGACGTGAAGTAAGACGATAACGCAAGGATGGCAGCGGCAAGGCTCGTTCGTAGTGTGCCCGTAAGGGCATGGAAAGAAACGCCTCACGGCGTCACTGCCAACAAGCCTTTGCCGCTGCTACGCATCTCCTGTCATCCTGAACGCAGCGCAGCGGAGTGAAGGATCTGGGCTGCGAAGGAGAGAGACCTCCCCTTCGGTGGCCAGATCCTTCGCCTTCGGCTCAGGATGACAAATTCCCGGCCGCCTGAGAAATGCCAATCAGCCTTAACCGAGCAGCCTGCCGTAAAAGTGCGCTTTGCCGGGTGTGAGCCTTGCGTCGCCGGGCGGGTCTCTGATATAAGAGAGTCTTTGTGATGGATTCCCGGACGTACGCATGGGACGCAACGAGAAGATGCCCGCATCAGTAGGAACGCAAAAGAATCTCTGGGTCATCCCGCCCGTGGATGAGCGCGTCGAGCCGCTGGCTCGGTCGCTGAGGATCGCGCCGCTGGTGGCGCAGGTCCTTCTCAATCGCGGGATCACCGAGGCCGCCGAGGGCAACATCTTCCTTCAGCCCAAGTTGACCGAGCTGATCCGGCCCACACAAATGCCGGGGATCGAGCCGGCCGCCGCGCGTTTGCGGGAGGCCATCGAAAAGAAGGAGAAGATCACCGTTTACGGTGATTATGACGTGGACGGCATCACGGGCCTGTCCATCCTCTGGGAGCTTTTGACGCTGCTCGGCGCCCAGGTCGATTTCTACATCCCCCATCGCATCGAGGAAGGCTACGGCCTCAACTGCGAGGCGGTGCGATCCTTGGCCGAGGCAGGTACGCGTCTTCTCGTGACCGTCGATTGTGGCATTGGGGCGCTGGAAGCCGCCGAGGTGGCCCGGCAGCTCGGCGTCGATCTGATCGTCACCGACCATCACCAGCCTGGCCCGGTTCTGCCGAGTGCCGTCGCCATCGTCCACCCGGCGTTGGAGCCGTCCTATGCCAACCAGGACTCGGCCGGCGCCTTGGTGGCTTACAAGCTGGCTTGGGCGATCGCCGAGCGATTCAGTAGCGGCCAGCGGCTGGATGCGAAGCTGCGCCAGTTCATGCTCAACGCGACAACCCTGGCGGCCATCGGCACCGTCGCCGACGTGGTCGATCTGCGGGGCGAGAACCGCATCTTGACGAAGTTTGGCCTGCAAGCCCTGCCGGAGAGCAAGCTCTGCGGCCTGCGGGCGCTGATCCATACGACGGGGCTTGACGGCCAAGGCGTCGATAGCGTTGCCATCGGTTTCCGATTGGCGCCGGTGCTCAACGCCGCCGGCCGGATGGGCCACGCCCGCTTGGCGGTCGAGCTGCTGACAAGTACCAGCGAGACGCGGGCCACGCAGATCGCCGAGTATCTCAAGGAGCAAAACGTCCAGCGGCAGCAATGCGAGCGAAAGATTCTCAAGCACGCCTGCGACCTGATCCTCGAACGAGGGCTGAACCACCCGGATCGAAGGAGCATCGTCCTGGCCGCGGCAGGCTGGCACACGGGGGTCCTCGGGATCGTCGCCTCCAGACTCGTCGACAAGTACTACCGGCCCACCATCATGATCAACGCCTCGCCGGGCGAGAACGGCAGGGCCCAAGGCTCCGCCCGCTCGATCGAGGGCTTCTGCATACTCTCGGCGATCGAAGCCTGCTCCTCCCATCTGGCCAGCTTCGGCGGCCACAAAATGGCGGCCGGCCTGACGATTCAGCCCGAGAAAATCGAACCCTTCGCGGCGGACTTCGAGACCTACGCAGCGGACCACCTCCAGGAACAGGACGTTGTCGCAAAACTGGATATTGACGCTCTCGTCCCCCTGCGCCAATTTACGCGCGAGACGGTCAATCAACTCGATATGCTCGGACCGTTCGGCCAAGGCAACCCCAAGCCGGTCTTCGCCACCAAAGGCGTCCGGCTGATCGCCGCCCCCCGCCGGGTAGGTGCCAAGGGCGACCACCTCCAGTTCGCGATCACCGACAACACGGCGACCGTCCGTTGCGTCGGCTTTCGCATGGGCCACCTCGAAAAGAAGCTGCTCGACAACGAGTACTTCAACATCGCCTACGAGACCCAGCTCAACCACTACAACGGCAACACCAGCGTCGAGTTCATCACAACCGACATTCAGTTCGAATGAAATCTGGTTAGACCAGTGCCTACCGACCGAAATCAGAGTCTGAATCGTAGGTTCAACCGTCGAATCAATTCGAAGTCATCTATGCACTCTATCCCCAGCGTTTCGCAGACGTTAGGGATCTTGACACGTTTGGTGGGATTGGCTTCGTAGTTCTCCTTGGTGACAACGACGGCCTTCTCTGCCATCGCATGTGCAATTACCCACGGGTCAGCGACAGACCGGAATTTGCTGCTATCGACAAGGCGGCGATTCCTCTCGTCATTGAAGATGGTCTGAAGGCATCCAATCACTATGTCGTCAATGGGCTTGAAGAAGTGTTCTCTCGGCTCCAACCATGATTTGAGGCTATCGTCTATCTTCCAGATTTCGCGTTTCACTTCCTCCGTGGCAAAGACAATGCCAGTCCGTGCCAACTCATCAAGCTTGGCCCAATAAGGCTCGGCGAAGTCGATTGCGTAGTATTTGTTCCAAGCTTGGATGAACACATTGGTATCAAGGCAGAATCTCATCAATGGCCCCTCCGCCAGCCGACGGGGACCCCAAGCATTTCCGCGAGGTTTCCTATCTTGTCGAGTTTGATGCCAAGCAGAGACGAAGCATCACGTCCTGAGACGCTACCGCTTTCATAGGCGCTCAGCACCACTCTCGAGAAGGCATTTCCGTTGTTCATGAGCTTCAAGCGGTAGAAACTTGGGCCCCCCTCAGCCTCAGCTTGGCGTTCCTTGTCTCGTACCTTTGCCTCCCGCCATTGCTCGTCGTAATCCTGCGTCAACTCGTCATATTTTGGCTTGGAGATCTGTCCCCAGTCCAACAATCGTCGGGCGATCACCCAGTCACTGACTTTGAAGTACCTTGATTGCGACTGGATGCGCTCTTCCAGTGCTGTGTTCGTGTCTCCCCGTTTCCAACGCTCCTGGAAAGCGTCTTGCGGAACCAGTACCGCTGCTGCCACCCTGTTGCAGAAAACCTCAACTATCTCCGTTTGGGTAGAGGGCTTTGCAGCAGTACGGAGATTTGATACACCCGACTCATCCAACCAGAGGTGGACCAATTCATGAGCCAGGGTGAAGACTTGGGCGGCCTTGGCGTCCTGCGCGTTCAGGAAAATGAAAGGTGCGTGCGGATCAGAAAGTGCGAAGCCTCTGGCTTCAATTACTTCTATCTTCTCCCACCGCAAGTTACCAGCTCGAAAGACGAATATGCCATTGGCCTCTGAACGAGACATCCAGAGATTAAGGGCGTCTTCACGCGTCCTGCATGTACGGATTTCATCAGGCGTAATCCCGATTCTCTCGCGTATCTGTGCAGCCAATCTTAGCGGATCAGCAGAGGGGCGAGCCGATCCAATGAAGTCCAGGGGCGAATGGTTTTCCGATTGAAGGAAGTCGCTTAGCCATTCCTGCCTGGTACGGGTGTGCCGTACGAGGAATCTCAGACTTGGGCTGTACTCCCTCGGTATGTCGGCTGGTAACCTGCGGAAATCGCGTAGCATCGCGAAGTCCAGCGGCGGTTCGGGAAGAAAGAATGCCGCAAGCGGACGCTTGTATACTTCGCAGGCCTTGCGAATCTGAGCCATGCTTGGCTTACGTTCGCCCGATTCCCATGCAGCGATTTCTTCTTCAGGTCGGCCAATCCTGTTAGCAGCCTCTTCTCTGCTGAGACCCGCGGACGTGCGTGCCCACTCCGCGACTTTTGGCGTTATGTCTACTTCTCGCAGTTGCATTATCTCACGCCCTCGCAGAGTTGGCTTGCCATATACGACGCCTTGCTGTCACGTCCGCCAGGATCAAGGTGGTTTATGATTTCCACAAGAGGTCCAATGTTCGTATCGCGTGCCTGAGTACCCACGAGGCCTTCATCATACCCCATGGCGGGCTGCAAGGCAATCTCAAGGAGCTTCGTACATCAACTCATGTCTTCCTGGAATGAGCTTCATTAAATCGTCACCTCGTCACATAGCTTTCTGCACCTGGATCTTCTCGATCTTGAACTGGCCGAGGGCGGTGGCCATGTTGAAGAAGTCGCCGGGGTCGCCGTTGCCGACGGCCAAGGCGATGTGGCCAGCGTCGTAACCGCCGCGGCCGCCGCTTCTGAAAGCGGCATCGAGGCCGATCCATTTGCCGTTCTCGCCTTTTTCGTCGGCGCCGACGTAGGCCTGGGCCCAGGCGTGGCCGCCGAAGCCCTGCAAGCCGGCGAAATCCTCCACGTAGGCGATGCCGACGACGACCTGGGCGGGGATGCCGACCGCCCGGCACAAAGCCGCGGTCAGCACGGCGAATTCCGAGCAATCGCCCTGGCGGCTCTCGACCACTTCGACTGCCGAGGCGTACCCCACGGACATGCTCTTATTGTCGATGTATCGGGCGACGAAGGACTCGATCCGCCGCACCGCTTCCACCGCATCCTTCGTGTCGCCCACCGCCTTGCGGGCCAGCTCCACGATCCTCTTGTCGTCGCTTTGCAGGAACCGTGTCGGCTTGACGGCTTCGAGCAGCCTGGGGTCGCTGCCCTTGTAGGGGAACGTGCCGCCGGACGAGACCGTAACGGGCTTGATGACCAGCGAGATCTTGCCGTCGGACAGGCGCTTGGCCGTCTGGTTGTCGGTCGAGGGGATCGTGAAATTAGCGCCCTTGCCCGGATTCAATGTATACGTGATGGACAAGGCGGAGCCCACGTTCTCGATCGGCTCGGGACTCTTGACGAACATCTTGTCGATCAGGTCCAGCACGTCATTGCTGCCGAGCGCGAACTCCTTCGGGCAATCGACCATCTCGACCTGCATGCCGGCGATAGGCATGGTGCTCTTCAACGCCCGCAGCTCGGCGTCTACATAGCTGGCGCTCGTCATCTGTCCGGCCCCCGGCATGCTCAGGATGGTTGTCACCTCCGTCAATTTCACCACGCGGCCGAGCAGATCCACCGCCTTTGTCTCGCCAATGGTCACCTTCGCGTTCAGCGCCTGCATGACGCCCGGACTGAAGATGTCCACGGTATACTCCGTGCCGGTCGTGAGGCCCTTCTTCAATGACAGCAGGCGAAGTCCCTCGGCCATGACCGCCCCGGCGGGCCACGGCATCGTGCTTTTCTGTTCGGCCCCCATCGACGTACTCGTCACGTCCACGACGACGCCGTCCTTGATGATCCCGGCGACCTTCATGTTCGCCATCGCCGCCAACTGCTGAGTGCTCTCAAACCGCAGCGGCCTGCCGGCCGTTGTCTCGACGCTCGTCTCCATCATCTGGATCGTCACCGGAAAGCCCAAGCGGCTGATCGTAATGCTCACGTCGTCGCTCGTGGTGACCTCGCCGCCCGCCTCGGCCCGCGTGTGGACCGCATGGCCGATCTTCTTGCCCTCCATGAAAACGGCCAGATACTGTGCCTCCGTTGCGGCAAGGGCCGGTGCGGAGACGGCGATGAGCACCCATAGAGCAACAACACATTTTCGTCCAATCATCGGCTAATTCCTTCCACGGCCGGAGCCACTGAACATAGGACCCTCGCGAAGGCAGGGATCCTATTCTTCTTCTCGATCGGCACGCCCATTGTACGTGCGGGCAGGTTCTTTTTCATCGCAAATCGCCGGCCGTGCCGATAGTGATGTCGGCACAGCGCGTGGCCCTTGGCGATTGCGTGACGATGCTATCCCGCGTAGAATAGCGAACTTGCAAAGGCTGGGGGCTATTTGCGCGATCGCGCACAGGATGCTGAATCATGACATTGGATGAATTGCTGGCGTTCGTTTCTTCGGGCGATCAAGCGGCGGTCCGGATCGACTCGCGTCGCGTGCGGCCGGGCGACGTATTCGTGGCGATCCGAGGCCCCAACTGCGACGGGCACGACTTCATCGGCCAGGCGGCGGCCGGCGGTGCGAAGTACGTCGTTTGCGAGAAAGGCCGAACCATCCCGGACCTGTCTGGTCCGGCGGGCAAGCCCGTGCTCGTCCGTGTCGAGAACCCGGCCCTGGCGGCGGGTCGGCTGGCCCAGGCCGCCAAAGGCAACCCCGGCGCACGGCTCACGAATCTGGCCGTCACCGGCACCAACGGCAAGACCACGATCACGTTCCTGGTCCGCGCCTCTGTCGAGGCCGCCGGCAGCAAGTGCGGGCTCATAGGTACGGTCGTCTGCGACACCGGCGCCAGCGTTACCTCATCATCGCTGACGACGCCGGACTGCCTCACCATCGCCGACGCCCAGCGGCAGATGGTCGATGCGGGCGCCGAATACATGGTCATTGAAGCCAGCAGTCATGCCCTATCCCAGGATCGGCTGGCGGGCGTCGGCTTCAAAGCGGCGGCCTTCACCAACCTCACCGGCGACCACTTGGACTATCACAAAACGAAGGAAAACTACCTGGCGGCCAAGACCCGGCTTTTCACGGACCTGGCACCGGAAGCGACCGCCGTGTTGAACAAGCAGGTGCCCGAATCTCAGTCGATCGCGCAAGCGACAAAAGCTCAGGTCTGCTGGTACGCCGTGGATGAGCCGGCCGACCTGTGCGCCCAAATCGAATCCATGACCGTCGAAGGAACGAAATTCGTCCTCGAATACCGCGACGGGAAAGAGCGAGTGAACACACCGCTGCTCGGCCGGTACAACGTGGCAAATCACTTGGCGGCCGCCGGGCTATGCCTGGGGGCCGGCCTGGACTTGGGCACTGTCGCCGCCGGGCTGTCGTCGCTCAAAGGCGTGCCAGGCCGGCTGGAGAAGGTCGCCGACGACGGCGAGTTCGCCGTTCTGGTCGATTACGCCCACACCGACGACGCTTTACTGAACGTCCTGACCACGCTCAAACCCCTGTGCCAGGGCCGATTGATCGTCCTCTTCGGTTGTGGCGGCGACCGGGACAAGACCAAGAGGCCCCGAATGGCCGCCGTCGTGGAGCGATTGGCCGACGTGGTTTTCGTCACAAGTGATAACCCGAGAACCGAGAAGCCCGAGGCCATCATCACCGACATCATGGTGGGGTTCAGGGACCTGAGTTCGGAGAGACTGACGGTCGAGCCGGATCGGAGGAAGGCCATCGAGCTGGCCATCGCAACCGCCCGGACGGATGACATCCTCCTGCTCGCGGGCAAGGGGCACGAGACCTACCAGATCATCGGCGACAAGAAATTCGACTTCAGCGACAAGGACGTCGCCCGCCAGTGCCTCAGAGAGCGGCCGTGCGCCTGATCTCGGTAGTAGCCCGTCAGAGAGCCACGGACGTGAGTTCCGCTCCTCACGCAGAGACTTCCAGATAGGTCGAGGAACTATGCGGTTGCGGTACTTTCAGTCCTTCTTCGTGCATACCTTCCACATGAAAGGCAATGGCATCCCTCATGTTCTTCTCCGTCTTTTCTCTCGTGGCGCCGGTGGCGACACAGCCCGGTAAATCGGGCGAAAAGGCGGAAAAGCCTGTCTCCGTTTTCTCGATGATGACCAAGTATTTCATTTCAGACCTGCCTGTCGAAGCACGCTGTTCAACGTTCCCGGCGCAAGATCGTCGCTCCGCTTGCCTGCTATGGTGACTAAGCCGGGCTTCTCTCTATGCCTGAACTGGCGATGGCTGCCTTTTGTTCTGGCGATGAACCAACCGTCGTCTTCTATCATTTTGATGACCGCCCTCACCTTCATTCATCAATCATATCGGATTTGAGCCGTCTTTGCAAGGAGCAGCGCATCACCGGCTTGATTTACTTGCGAGGCCGGCGTATACTTGTACCCTGGCGTTGGATGTGCCATAAGCCGTTTACCGGCCCTACCTTGCGGGTTGCTGAAGAATAGTGAATGAAGAGTCTGCCCTTGAGCGTTCTGGCTCGGATCCTGGGGTTCGGGCCAGCCGAAGGCTTTGACATAGACATCACGGGCGTGAGCACCGATACCCGGACGATCCAGAAGGGCGACTGCTTCTTCGCGATTGCCGGCGAGAACTTCGATGGGCATAACTATGTCCGCGAAGCCTTCGCCAAAGGGGCAGCCTGCGCGGTCGTGGAGCAGCCTGTCGAGGACGCCGGACCGGTCTTGAAGGTCCCGGACACGATCAAGGCGCTGGGCGATTTCGCCCGTGCATACCGGCGGATGAATCCCTTCAAGGTTGCGGCCATCACCGGCTCGGTTGGCAAAACCACGACGCGACAGATCGTCCACCACGTTCTCCGTCAGCATTTCCGCGTTCACCAGGCCAGTAAGAGCTTCAACAACAATATCGGACTGCCTCTGACGTTGCTCGCCGCCGATCCGCAGACCCAGATCATCGTCGCCGAGCTTGGGGCCAACCACCCGGGCGAGATCGCCTGCCTGACGAGGATCGCCCAGCCGGACTTGGCTCTGGTAACGAATGCCTATCCGGCCCACCTGGAGGGCTTTGGCGACCTCGCCACGATCATTCGCGAGAAACTCTCGATCGTCGAAGGGTTGGCGGAGGCGGGGGTTCTGATCGTCAATGGCGACATCGAGCCGCTCGTCGCCGGGTGCCGCAGCAAGGGAAGGCCGTTCCGCACTTTCGGCAAGTCGGCCGGTGTCGATTATCGGGCACAGCAGATCGTCTGCGAGGCCCTGCGTAGCACGTTCACGATCGCCGGCACGCGGATTCGCCTTCCGCTGCCCGGTCCGGGCAACGTGGAGAACGCTCTGGCGGCCTGGGCCGTCTGCGATCAGTTTGGCGTGTCGGTCGCGGCCTTCGCCAAGGCCGTCGAAAGTCTCTCCGCCGTCTTGATGCGGGCCCAGACGCTGCGGGTCGGAAGCCTCATGGTCCTCAACGACTGCTACAACGCCAACCCGGCTTCGATGAAAAACGCCTTGGCCATGCTGCACAATCTTCGCGAGGGCGATGCGGCAAATCGAAGCCGCCGGCTGGTCTTCATCTGCGGCGAGATGGCTGAGCTTGGGTCCCAGACGCAGGCCCTTCATGCGGAACTGGGCCGGGCGGTGGCCGAGGCCGGCGTCGATCTGCTCGTGACGGTCGGCGCCCCGCCGCAAACGACCGCGCGTGTGGCGAAAGACACGGCGCGCCACGATCTTCAGACGAAAAGCTTCCACGACACCCTTTCTGTCTGCAACGCTATGCAGGAATTTGTGATGGAAGACGATATAATACTGGTCAAGGGTTCCAGGACGGCCCGGTTGGAGCAGGTGGTAGAGCGATTAATTAAGGATCGTGGATGATCGTTCATCCATGGGACACAGGATGATTTATCATCTGTTTCGACACTTCAGTGGCTTCTTCTCCGACACGCTGCATTTCTACGCGTATCAGCACGTCCTGTTTCGCTCGGTTGTGGCCATTCTGACCAGCCTGATGATCTCCCTTCTGATCGGTCCGAGAATCATCCGCTGGCTGATGCGGAAAAAGATCGGCGACCGCCCGGAGTTTTACCACGCCGCGTTGAACGAGCTGACCAAGGAAAAGGCCAACACCCCGACGATGGGCGGCCTGATCATCTTGTCCTCGGCGATCCTGACCACGCTGCTGTGGGCGAGGCTCGACAACCCGTTCGTTCAGAAGGCGATCTTCGTACTCCTGTGGTTCGGGACGCTGGGCGCCGTGGACGACTGGCTCAAGCTCACCGCCGCCGCCCGGCAGCGGGGCCGCAACGGCCTGCTTGCCTGGGAGAAGCTCGTCTTCCAAATCGCCGGGGCGGTCCTCATCGCGTCGTTCCTGTTCTTCGACTTCGCCGATATCCTGGACGGTAAGCTGCTCTGGGTCCCCTTTTACAAGAGCGGCCTGCCTTTGGCCAACTGGACCTTCATCCTCATCGCGATCTTCTACATCACCATGACCAGCAACGCGGTGAACCTCGCCGACGGCATGGACGGCCTGGCGGGCGGCTGCATCGCGATGGTCAGCTTGGTCCTCGTGATCCTCTGCTACGTGGCCTCCGAGACGATGTCGCGCACGACGCCGGTAACCTGGTCGAGCTACCTGCTGTTGCCCCACATCTCCGAGGCGGGCGAGCTGAGCATCTTCTACGCCTCCATCCTGGGGGCGGTCCTGGGCTTCCTGTGGTTCAACTGCTATCCGGCCCAGACCTTCATGGGCGACACCGGCTCGCTGCCCCTCGGCGCCGCGATGGGCTACGGCGCCCTCGTCACCCGCAACGAAATCCTCCTTCTCATCATCGGCGGCGTCTTCGTGATCGAGTTGATGAGCGTGGTCCTGCAAGTCGGCTACTTCAAGTACACCGGCGGCAAGCGCCTCTTCCGCTGCGCCCCGCTGCATCACCACTTCCACCTCGCCGGCTGGAGCGAGCCGCAGGTCGTCGTCCGTTTCTGGCTGATGGCCGCCGCCTTCGCCGCCCTGGCCTTGGCCACGATCAAGCTCCGCTAACCGACCCGGCACCAGGATTCCGGCTCGTTCCTTGTCACCCGCCACTCTTAGCGTCTTGGCGTGAAACATAACCCTCTTTCTCGTGGAGACTTACGTGTTCCTCTTGTCGCGATTTGGCTTTGTTTGTACAGCGGTCTTCTGACCGGCTACTGACTACCGACTACCGGCTACTGCCTTTTGGCTTTGTTTGTACGACAGGCTCGGGACTGGAATACGGGAATGATGGAATAGTGGAATGACGGGGTATCCAACCCTGCCGATTGGCTTTGTTTGGCGCGCTCGGCCCCGGGTTCGTAGTGACGCGCCTCGACTGAGCTCGTCGAAGTCCGCAGGACGTTTGCCCCCGGGTCCTTCCCGGAAATTGGCTTTGTTTGTACACCGGGCTGGGGATTGGAGTCCTGCGATGATGGACCAGTGGAACGGTGGGGTATCTCCCCGCCGATTGGCTTTGTTTGTACAACCGGCCGGCGCCAATTGGCTTTGTTTGGCGCGACCGGCGGCTTCCTCCGGCCATTGGCTTTGTTTGGACAACATGCCCCTCCCCCCTTGTCACCCCTGCGGAGGCAGGGGTCCAGACAAACCACCGCATTGCACATGCCTCCGCCAATTGGCTTTGTTTGTACAACCGGCCCCCGATGGGCGAAGGGGACCGATGGAATGGTGGAATACTGGAATGGTGGGGTACCTCGACCGCCGGGCAGCCCTCCGCCGATTGGCTTTGTTTGGCGCAATAGCTCGCCCACGGATTGGGTTTGTTTGTATGGCCGGCCGCCCCAGATTGGCTTTGTTTGGCGCAGTGGCCCCCCGTGACGGGTGGCAGCGTCAAGGCCTCCGGCCTTGGCGATGGTCTGTCCCACCCTGCCGAAGCAAATTGGCTTTGTTTGTACAATCGCCCCTTTCGCATTTGTCACCCCTGCACTGCAAGGCCGCAAGATCTTGTTGTCCTGGCAGGCTTTCTGATAGGACATGCCGTAAGTCTCCAAAGGTAAATGAGTTAGAGAATCCACAGATTACGCAGATTTTCGCAGATTCAAGAAGGAGGAGAGAAAGGAAGCCGTCCCACCGCTGTCGGTTCTCTTTCTCTTGCTTTGTGCCTTTCTCTGAAAATCTGCGAAGGCCGCGCTGGGTCATTGGTGCCATTCGTGGTTCAAGAACATCTTGCTTGCGGCTGAGGGCCAGGTCCGTTCCCCGCCGCGGCCGTTCGCACATCGATCGTCGCTGTTTCATTCTGTGCCTATCATACGTGGCTGCATATTGGCAGTCAAGTGAAATTCCGGCGCAAACCGGTTTTTTGGTGGTCAGGACGGGATGGCGACAAACTCTGGTCGAGCCAAGAGTTATGACTGCCGATGCACTCAGATAGAGGCCCGGTTCAATTCAGGGTAACACTTTCACAGAGCCATGGAGGACGCAATGATTCATAAGTATTGTAATACAAACGACTTACGATCATTTCTGGGCCTGATGGATTCGAACAAGTGTTACCCTGGCCCGCGTGAGCCTGAACCAGGCCCAGATAGAACGGTTGCTCAAATGCAATTACGCCGCCTGCGCCGTCCTGGCCTTAGCCACGATCAAGATCCGCTGACCGCCCCCGCGAGTCAGAGGGCCCGTCCCTCTTCGCCCGACTCCTGGGTGCCCCGCCCCCAGACAGCTAGGGTGGGCTGTGCCCACCATCTTTTAATAACGGCGAAGGCCGGAACCAAGATTCGCTCTCGCCAAGACGCAAAGGACGCAGCGCGGCCTTCGGCCGCAACCAAAACCAACGCGCAGGGGGACGCGGAGACGCAGAGAAAAGCGAGATGGAACGTATTTCGGGCTCTGCGTCGCTGCGCGAGATATAACTCTTTTTGCTTTGAGGACTTGCACCATCTTCGTTAAAAATGCTTGCCAAGAAAACAAGATGTTGCGACTTTGCAGTGCAAAGAAGGCCAGACCAAACGCATCTTTCACTTGGCGATCTTCGCGCCCTTGCGAGATACATAATCCTTTCTGTCATCGAGACTTGCATCATGCTTCCACGAACTGCGGCTCTTCCCGCGGGAACGTAGAAAAGCAGAATGTCCCTTCTTCCCCTTCGAGCATCGTGTCGCGGGAATTCGTTCAGACTTCTTCTGTCTTGCCTTTCTGGGCAAGCGAACTACAATATGATGAACCGAGGTCATTGAGACAGCTTTGATCGGGCAGCCACATAGAAGGCCGCCATTACTGAATTTCGCATAATATAGTGACAGATTTTTCGCATAATATATTGACACCAGCGTTTCGTTCTCGTAGGCTGTCCGCATGGACAGAAAAGGACGAACACGAAGGGACTTCGACGAGTTGGAGAACCGCCGAAAGCA
>JAPLMX010000177.1 GCA_026386805.1 Phycisphaerae bacterium
GTGGGCCCCGCAGGAGGTGCCGCTGGAGCACTGGGTTCGGACCCACGCACGACGACACCAGATTGAGCAGATGCTGGAGCACGGCAAGGGCGAGGCCGGCTTGGATCATTACGAGGTCCGCAGCTATGTCGGCTGGCATCACCACATGACGTTGTCGCTGTTGGCGTTGTGGTTCCTGAGCCTGGAGCGGATGGCGATGGGAAAAAAAGCGGTTGGCGGCCCGGATCGTGGAAGGGTCCGCCAGGCCCAATGCGGCATCTGTTGTGCCCCTGCGGCCGGTTGGCTCGCCCCTGCCGGCTGGACGGGCGTCTGCGGCAGCGGACAGTGCTTCGGCCGGGTTCGAAGATGTCCGCCGTGCCATCGAGCGGCAAAGCTATAAGTCCGCGCTGGAGAAGGCCAAAGAGCTTCACAAAAAGCTGGCCAGCGAGGAATCGAAGGCTCTTCTGATCGATGCCTACATCGCTCGGATCCAGGGGATGTTGACCAAGGACTTGGCGGCGGCGGAAGCCAAGAAGAAGCTCAGCAGCGAGCAGTACGTCCAGGTGCGGGAGGGTCAGCCGTATCCGTATTGCCATCGCCCCATGATCCAGCGCCACACGCCGCTCGGGCACAAGATCGTGGTGATTGCCTCGCTGCTTGACGAGGCGGGCGTGCACCCTTAACGGACGGGCTGTTTCTTCGTCAGATTATGATGGGACCATCGTCGAGCTGTCAGGTCTATAACAACACCGTGTACAATCGTCACGGGCCGGCGGTCGGATTCGGCGGCTTGCCCATGTCTGATGTCGTATTTCATAACAACATCTTCGTCTGCTCGGGCAATGCGATCTCGGGCGAGGCTCAACGCGAACGATTCGAGGGAAATGTCTACTGGTCCGCCGACGGACAGAGATTGTCGTTCGACGGGCATCGCACACTGCGCGCGTGGGCCGAGGCAACGTGCCAGGAGAAGATCGGCGGCCAGATCGTCGGCAGGGCTGTCGATCCCAAGCTGACCGACCCCGGTACGGCGACAATGACGGACCCGACGACGCTTGTCCATCTGGCGGCATACAGGCTGACGCCGGGTTCACCCTGCATTGACGCTGGCATCGCTATCAAGGATAGTGGTGGGCGTGACTTCTGGGGCCATCGAGTGCCCGAATCCGAGAGGCCCGCCATTGGCGCCTGCCAGATACCGTAGGTACAAGAAAGGGGACGAGATGGGACGACGTGCAAGTCTTACAATTGCGGTGTGCCTTGCGACGATGGCACTTCTTGACGGCCTGACGCAGGCACAGAGCCGGCAGGCCCTGTCGCCGGGGCGGGCCATGTACCTCGGCGTGGACTACTATCCCGAGCACTGGCCCCGTGAGCGATGGGAGACCGATGCCAAGCTCATGAAAGAGGCGGGCTTCAACATCGTGCGCCTGGCGGAGTTCGCCTGGATCGAGATGGAGTCGCGCGAGGGACAGTACGAGTTCGGCTGGCTCGACGATGCGCTGAAGGTGCTCGCCCAGTACAACATCGACGTGATCCTTGGCACGCCCACGGCCGTGATGCCCGCGTGGGTCGCCCAGAAGTACCCCCAGGCCCTCCGGACCAAGGCCGACGGCACGCAGGTCGTCTGGGGCGGCCGCAAGCACAACTGCTATTCGAACGCGGATTACCGGCGGCTTTCCGAGCGGATCACGCGGGCGATGGCCGAGCACTTCGCCAAAACGCCCAACGTCATCGGCTGGCAGATCGACAACGAGTTCGGCGGCGAGGAATGTCACTGCCCCTCGTGCTTGGCCGAGTTCCAGGCGTGGCTGCGGGACAAATACGGCACGCTGGATACTCTGAACAAGGCCTGGGGCAATCGTTTCTGGGGCCTGAAGTTCACCGATTGGCCCCAGATCACGATCCCCGACGACAGCACGGACCGGTCCTGGGTGATGGGCAATCCCAGTGCGTGCCTCGACTGGAAGCGGTTCATCACCTGGCAGCAGGCCCGCTTCCAGGCCGACCAGGTCAAGATTATCCGGGCGGTCTGCCCCGAGGACTTCGTCACCCACAACTTGATGGGCCTGTTCACGGGTCTGGATTACTACGCGATGGCAAAGGACCTGGACTTCGTGGCCTGGGACAACTACCCCATCTGGTCGGACAAACCCGATATCCCGTACAGTGCTTCCTTGGCCGCCGACCTCATGCGAGGCCTCAAGCAGAAGAACTTCATGATTATGGAGCAGACAGCCGGCCCGTGCGGGTGGGAGGCGTTCGGCCGCAATCCCTGGCCGGGCGAGATTCGCAAGATCGCCTACCAGCAACTGGCCCACGGCTCGGACGGGCAAATCTGGTTTCGATGGCGGACTTGCACCGTCGGCCGGGAACAATACTGGCACGGCCTGCTCGGCCACGATGGCAAGCCGCTGCGGCGCTACCAGGAAGCCGCCCAGACGGCGAAGGAATTCCGCCGGTTGGAAGAGCACCTGCGCGGGACGACGGTCGTCTCGGAGGTCGCGATCCTCTATGACTACGACAACCTGTGGTCCCTCAGCTTCCAGCCCGGCTTTGCCGGCAACAGCCTACAAGGCGCGGTCCGGCGTTACTACGATGCTCTCTTTCGCGCCGGGGTCAACGCGGACATCGTGAATCGAAAGGCGGACCCGTCGAAATACAAGCTGGTCCTCGCCCCGGACCTGTCGATCCTTCCGGATGAGACGGCAGCCAAGCTGGACGCTTACGTCAAGAACGGCGGCGTTCTGCTGGCCGATTGCCGCACGGGTGTCAAGGACGAGCGGAACCTCTGTCACGACAGGACCCTGCCTGGCCTGCTCTCGAGCGTCCTGGGCATTCGAATCGAGGAGTATAGCAGCCTAGGCCAGGATAGTTGGTACAAGGTCAACGGTGGCGACCGCCTGGCCGGCACCTACACGGCGATCCAATATACGGATTGGGTCACTCCGGAAAGTGCCGCCAGTCTCGCCGGTTATGCCGACCAATGGCACCTGAAGCCCTTCGCAGCCACTACCCGCAACATCTACGGCCGGGGAAAAGGCTGGTACGTCGGCGCTGTCATCAAAGAGGCCGCCTTTTACGATGACTTGATCGCTCAACTGTTGAAAGACGCCGGCATCCGCCCCATCGTCACGCCGCCTCCGGGCGTGGAAGTCTCGATCCGCGAAAAACCGGACAAGAGACTGCTGTTCCTCATCAATCATAACGAAGAGCCGAGGAGTGTGCGGGTGCCCAAGGATAGAGTCGAGCTTCTGACCGGTCAGAAGACCAAAGAGTCCTTCGAACTCGACCGCTTCGGCGTCGCCGTCATCGAGCTTTGAGCGTCAGAGGGTTTCTACGCCAGCAACTCGCGGATGCGCTCGGTGTTGGGGCTTTCGATCACGCCTTTCTCGGTGATGAGGGCCGTGATGAGCTTTGCCTCGGTGACATCGAAGGCGGGATTGTAGACGGCGACTCCGTTGGGGGCCGTCTGCACCCCGGCGAACCGAGTCACTTCCTCGGGGTTCCTCTGCTCGATCGGGATCTCGGCGCCGCTTTCGATGCTCAGATCGAACGTGCTGGAAGGGGCGGCGATATAGAAGGGGATGCCGTGGTGCCTGGCCATGACGGCGACGCTATAGGTGCCGATCTTGTTGGCCGCATCGCCGTTGGCGGCGATTCGATCGGCACCGGTGATGACGGCGTGAATCTTGCCCTGTTTCATCAGAGAACCCGCCATGTTGTCGCAGATGACGGTCACTTTGATCCCGGCCTGCTGCAACTCCCAGGCCGTCAGGCGGGACCCTTGCAGCAAGGGGCGCGTCTCGTCGGCATAGACCTCGAACTGCTTGCCCTTGGTGTGGGCCTCGAACAGCACCGAAAGGGCGGTCCCCTGGCCGGCGGTGGCGAGTGCCCCGGCGTTGCAGTGGGTTAGGACGCCGAAACCGCTGCGGATGAGTCGTTCGCCGTTTTCACCGATCCGCCGGCACATCTCGACGTCTTCCGCGTAGATGGCGTTCGCCTCCGTGAGGATCGACGCATGAAGATGTTGTATTGTCGCTTGCGGCTCCTCGGCAACTTCTCTCGCCCTGGCACGGATTCGGTCCAGGGCCCAGAACAAGTTGACGGCGGTGGGGCGGGAGGAGGCCAGATAATCACAAGCTTTGAGCACCTGGTCCAAGGCCTCTTGCAGGCTCGGCCGGCCGGTGAGCCACTGGAGGGCCAGAACGGGGCCGTAGGCCGCCGCGACGCCGATGGCCGGCGCGCCGCGAACCGCCAGCGTGTGGATCGCTTCATGAAGCTGCTCGACGCTGCGGACCTTCAGCTTAACGAACTCCGCCGGTAGCCGGCGCTGGTCGATCAACTCCAGTATACCATCCGTTCCACCAATCCATTTCACCGCTTCGACGTTCATATCCGAACCACTCCTTGTCCTGTGTGGCCTTGGGTAGGATGGGCTTTAGCCCATGCTGTTCTCGTCCGAACGTTCCAACCGATCCGCATGGGCTAAAGCCCATCCTACGAATCCTACGAATTCAGCGCTCCACGCGGGCGCCGGCTCCTTTCATGGCCTTCTCAACCTCTTTGAGCGTCGCCGTCGTCGTATCACCCGGCGTGGTCATCGCCAACGCGCCGTGGGCTGCGCCGTAATTGACAGCCTGCTCCGGGCTTTTACCTTCCATGAGGCCGTAGATCAGGCCGGAGGCGAAGCTGTCGCCGCCGCCGACGCGGTCGTAGATCTCCAGGTCCGGCCGGGGCGTGGCGTCGTAGAACCGCCCGTCGCTCGACCCGGAGGCTCTCGACGGGTTGGCGTACATGACCGCGCCCCAGTCGTTTCTCGTGGCCGTCTTGGCGTTTCGCAGGGTGGTCGCGACGACCTTGAAGTTCGGGAATTCCTTGACGGCGGTCTCGATCATCCGTTTGAAGTTCGTGGGGTCGAGTGCCGAGAAGCTCTTGTCCACGCCTTTGACCTCGAAGCCGAGCGCTGCCGTGAAATCCTCCTCGTTGCCGAGCATGACATCGACCTGGGACGCGATCTCGCGATTGACCTCTCTGGCCTTCTTCTGGCCACCGATGTCCCGCCAGAGCGAGTCGCGGTAGTTCAGGTCGTAGGAGACGACGGTGCCGTGCTTCTTGGCAACCGTGACCGCTTCGATGATGAGGTCGGGCGTCGTTTGGGACAGGGCAGCGAAGATGCCGCCGGTGTGGAACCAGCGGATGCCGTCTTGCCCGAAGATTCTTTCCCAGTCGATGTCCCCTTTCTTCATCTGCGAGGCGGCGCTAGTGGCCCGGTCGGAGCAGCCGACGGCCCCGCGCAGGCCGAAGCCGCGCTCGGTGAAGTTCAGACCGACGCGGGTCTTGCGGCCGATGCCGTCGAAGGGCACCCACCGGATGTATTCCAGGCTAACGCCGCCTTGCAGCAGGAGGTCTTCGAGCAGCCGGCCGACCGGGTTGTCGGCGATGGCCGTGACCACGGCGGCTCGCTTACCGAAGGTCCGTCGCAGGCCGCGAGCGACGTTGTACTCGCCGCCGCCTTCCCAGACGCGAAAGGTTCGGGTCGTGTGGATGCGCTCGTCGCCGGGGTCAAGCCGAATCATAACCTCGCCCAAGGACAGGATGTCGTATTTGCATTCGGATGCAGGTTTCAGATCGATGATCGCCATTGGGTCTCCTGTCGTTTCGTAGGATGGGCTTTAGCCCATGCGGGTAATTCGGAACGGGCGGACAAAAGCAGCATGGGCTGAAGCCCATCCTACGTTCGATAAATGCCTCCCTCACGATACTCCCGCCAGGCCGGTTCGAAGGACTTTCTCCCGACCGGCGTCATCCGCGGCGTGATCATGGCGCAGCGGAACAGGTCGGGGGAACGCTCGTCGTACTCGATTTGCTGGATCTTGCTCCGGAGTCCCTGGTTCTCCGGCCGGAACGCCAGCGGCGCGCCGGTCGCCTTGTCGAGGATGTCGGGATGGATCGGTACGCCGCGCGGGCTCAGGACGAGATACGAGCCGCGCGAGCCGCCATTCTGCGCGAGCAACTCGACAATGGCCTTCAGATAGGCAACACTCGACAGGGCCAAATGTTCGGCCTGAATCGCCGCGACGATGGACGCCGGATCGCTTGCGGCCAGACCCTGGTCTTGGATGTCTTTCCAGAGGCCGATTGCCTTGCGGAGACTCTGCGCTGCGTCCTCCTCCTGGCGCATCTGTGCGGCGGAGGCGGTCATCCGGCTCTGGATTTCCTCGATGGTCTCCTGGGGCGTGCGGCCCGACGACCGGCTCCAGCGGTCCAGCTTGTCCATGAGAGCTTGGACCTGCCGCTCGATTTGGCGATCGTCATTGGGGTCGTTCGCCACGTCGGGGCCGTAGACGTTGGCGATGTATTCCGCCGCCCGCAGGCCGCCGACCTGGCCGGCGTTGAGGGCGGAGCCGCCGGGCCGTTTCACGCCGTGCGTGCCGGCCATCTCGCCGATCACGAACGTATGCGGGACGCTCGACTCCCACCATTTGTTGACGGCGAACCCGCCGTTGTTGTGCTGGGCACAGACGGCGATTTCGAGTGGCTCGCGGCACAGGTCGATACCATGCTCGCGGAAGATCTCCACGGCCGGCGGATTCATGCGGGCCAGACGCTCGATCGGGGTCTTCTGCAAGGCCCCGGCATTCTTGAGGTATTCGAACGCCTCCGGCGTCAACTCGTCGATATTGAACGGCGGCATGGACCGGGTGCCGACGGGATTCTGGCGAAAGTCCAAGAAGACTCGCCGGCCCTTCTGTCTTTCGTTGAAGACGAGGACATCGATCAGCGAAGACCCCAGGTTCTCGATTTTCTGCGGGTCGAAAGGCCACTGGTACCCTTTGAGGAAAATGGCGGTGGCTATCGTCTTCATCGATGGGAAGAAGCCGGCGAGGAAGTCATGCTCCTGCCCGCCCTGGGCGTCTGTGCTGAAGATGCGAGGGATGGCCTGCATGTAGGTACCGGAGACGTTCCAGCGAAATTGGATGCTGGCGAGTCCGAATTGCGACTCGGTCAGATTCTCGGCGGCCAAGCCCGCTCGGAAGGCAAGTCCGTGCAGGCCGAATTGGCCCCTCGGATAGACGCTGGTCTTGTATAGCTCGCCCGGTCCGCCCGCGGCGAGTACGACATTAGCCGCGAGGAAGACGTTCATCGCACAGCCTGGCTTGACAACCTTCGAACAATCAATCGCCACGATCCCCGCGATTCGCTTTGACTTGCCCGAGCCGACGGTGAGCAGATGTGCGACCTCTTGGTTGTCGAAGATTCGGATGCCGTATTCTTCCGCTTGTCTTTGCAGACCTTCGCTCATGAACTTGCTGGTCTTCGGTCCGGCACTCGTGGCCCGTTCCGCCGGGTCGTGATCGGTCCTATAGCCGATGAAGGTGCCCGTCGAATCCGTCGGGAAGGCGACGCCCGCCTGCACCAGGTGATAGAACTCGCGGAGCGAGTTGATCCCCTCGACCAGGGCCAGATCGGCATGACAGCAGCCGGCGGCCGTAAGGGTATCGGCGAACGCCTTCGCGCAGTCGGGCACGTTGGGGCTGGTGCCGAGCTTGTAATAGGTTTGCTTGTCCGAGCCGCTCATCCGCGATGCGCCCAACGCCAGACCCCTGGCCACGACGGCGATCCGGTCCTGCGGGGCCTCGACACCTTTTCGCTTCATGAACTCATAGAGGTGCACGGCACAGTTCATGCCGGCCGCCCCCGCACCGACAACGACGGTGTTGCAGCGATGGAACGTCACCCGCTGATTGGCTGTCTCTTGTGTTTTCACATTCTCCTCAATCCGTTTTCTCAGACACGGATCTCAGCCCACGTTGAAGTTGCGGCCGGTCTTTTGGCTGATCTGTTCGAGCGAGGCGGTTGCGAAATCGAAGCCGGGGTACTTCTTGGCCCGTGCCGCGTCGATCAACTGTTTCACGGCGGTGAGTTCCCTGGCCAGCAGCTTGTAGTCCTGCTCGCCGACGATCTTCTGCAGGGTGGCCTTGTCGATCATGCTGAACGAGCCGCCGAGGACGAGGACGCCGGCGTTGATGTAGTCGGGGATGTTCGCTACGTTGGTGCCGCCGGTGGGGACGAGACTGATCGTCTTATGAAGGGCCGGATCGATGGCCTCGACGAACGCCGGACCGCCGAGTTCCTTGGCCGGGAAGACCTTGCACAAGTTCGCTCCCTTACCGAACTGCGTCACCACGTCGGTCGCGCTGCCGCAGCCGGGGATCATCGCGATCCGGCCGGCGAACTTCTTGTAGCCGGCATCGCTGAAGTTGACGGCCGAGACCAGATAGCATGCCCCTGCATCGACCACCTGCTGCAATGTGGGTAGGGGGTCATCCGGGTGGGCCCTGTTGTAGACCTTCAGCATGTCGGGCCAGTCGATCAAGCTCGCCGAGCCGGCGACGAAGGCGGGCAGCTCTTTACGAAGCCGTGCGAGCTTCTCCAAGGGCTTGCTGATCCGGCACGTGACTTCCATGTTGCCGATCCCGGCGGCCAATAGGGCCTCCGCCGTCTTGACGATGTCGAGCTTGTCTTGGTTGAAAACCAGGATGAAGCCATCCCGCAGGAGTGTCGTGAGTACGGTTGTGATGTCCATAAACCCTCTTCGAATTGACGATTTACTATTTACGATTTACTACTTGAGATCGTGTGTCGTGCAGAGTGCATGGCCAAATCTTAAATTGTAAATCGTAAATTCTAAAGTCTTCTCAAGTGGAAGCCGCCATCGACGTTGATGACGCTTCCGGTCGAGAAATCCAGCCGGCCTTCAGCGATCGCGCCGACGGCTTTGGCGACGTCGTCGGGCTGGCCCCAGCGCCGGATCGGGGTCAGGCCCTCGGCGATCATCTTGTCGTACTTCTCCTTGACTGCCCGAGTCATGTCGGTCTCGATGATGCCGGGGCTGATCTCGAAAACGCCGATGTCGTACTCGGCCAGCCGGTCGGCGTAGAGCTTGGTCATCATGGCGATGCCCGCCTTGCTGACGCAGTATTCGCCGCGTGAGGGCGAGCTGGTGTAGGCGGAGATCGAGCCGATGTTGACGATCCGCAGCGGGCGGTTCGGGTCCTGCTTGCGCTGCTCGATCATCCAATTGGCCACGAGTTGCGTCAGGAAGTACGGCCCCTTGAGATTGATGCCGAGCACCCGGTCGAAGCTCTCCTCGGTGGCTTGGAGGATGTCCATGCGTTTGAGCGGGCCGGTGCCCGCATTATTGACGAGGATATCACATCGGCCAAACTGGGCCTTCGTCAGTTCCACAATGCGTGTCCGCACGGGGGCCTCGGAGATATTCCCCGGCGCGAACTCATATCGTGCGCCCAGGGCGCTGGCCTCTTCCAGCACCTCCGGTGGCTGGTCCTGGGCACGGTTGATGACCAAGTCATAGCCCAGGGACGCCAATTCGAGCGCCACGCTTCGGCCGATACCCCGGCTGGCGCCGGTGACGATGGCAACAGGTCGGTCTGACATGACAAGACTCCCACAACTACTGAAGAGACTGATCGATTTCCTGGGCGGCTCTCATGCCGTCAACGACGGCGGCCACCACGGTGGAGGGTCCTCGGACAAGATCGCCGCCGGCAAAGACGCCCCGGCGCGACGTGGCGAGCGAATCCGCCTGTGTCCGAATCAAGCCTCGATCGAGATCGACGCCGGGGAGCACTTCCTCGATATTGTCCGACGCCGCCTGGCCGATCGCTTCGATCACGATATCCATGTCCAGATTGTAGGCACTGGATTCCACGGACTCGGGCCGGCGCCGCCCACTTTGGTCCGGGTCACCAAGTCGAGTGGGGCAGAGCTTAATCCCTGTCAACTTGCTGTTCTTTGCGTTGTATTCGAGCGGCTGGGTCAGGATGAGAAAGTGGACGTCTTCGCTGAGGGCCCGGTTCCGCTCGGTGCTCCAGGCGGGCATCTCCTTGAACGACCGCCGGTAGATCACATAGACGTCCCGGGCGCCGAGCTGTGCCGCCGTGACGGCGACGTCCATGGCGGTATTACCGCCGCCGATGACGGCGACGGACTTGCCGACGAGGTTCAGATCGTCGCCTCGCTTGGCCGCCGAGAGGAAGTCCATCGCATTCCACAAACCGTCGATCTGCTTTTCCGCGACAGAGGTGGATTTCGGCAGACCCAGCCCGATGAAGGCCGCGTCGAAGCCTTGGGCCAGAATCGTGTCCAAGTTGTGGCTGGAATTGAGTTCCTTGCCGAGGTTCAGAATCATACGATCCTTCGGCACGTCGGCGAACATCGCCGCGAGCTCGTTTTTCAACGCGCTGCGCTGCCGGTCGGGCGGGATCACGGACTCGACCATGCCGCCGAAGGCGGCGCTCTTGTTGAAAAGGGTCACGGTGTGGCCGGCTTCGAGCAGCTTGGCGGCACAGGCCAGACCCGCCGGACCGGCCCCGATGACGGCGATTCTCTTGCCGGTTACTTTCTTGGGGACACGCAGTTTCGACCAGCCGTTCTTGTTCGCCTGCTCGGCGAGATACCTCTGGATGTTCGCGATGGGCAAAGAGCCGTCGCCGATGAAGCCTTGCAGGCAGTTGCCTTGGCATTGCTGCTCGACCGGGCACAGCCACGCACAGACTTCCGGGAATACGTTGGCTTTGCGGATGACCTCGTAGGCCTCCCGCTCCTTGCCGTCGAGGAATAGGCCGATGAACTGGGGAATCTCGATCCCGGCCGGACAACCAATCTGGCACGTCGGCTCTTGGCATTTCCGGCAGGCGGCCGCCAGGCGCAACAGGTTGTCCTTGTCGCTCATCCGGCCGTGCATGAAAATCGGTCCGTAGACCTCATTGTCCCGCACGACGCAGCCGGTCTTGCCGTTGTCTCGCATGATCTGCGTGCAGGCGCTACAGCCAACGCAGACCTTCTCGGGGAACATTCTGCCGTGCTTGATGATATCGCGAGCGAAGTCGGGATAGGCGAATCCCATGCGGCCGGCGCCGACCAGCGTCACGAGGCCCCTGGCCTTGTTGGCGGCGCCGACATTAGCGAAGAGCGTTCGCAGCCAGCTATAGCCTGTCCCGACGAACGCCATGTCGGGGAATTCTTTTTGGATCTCGCCCGTGACCTTGACGAGTCGTGCCACGCCGGCCAGCGGATGTTCCGGCTCGGAGTAACCTCCCACGATCGGTTCGTTGAAAGGCCGGCCCACGTGCGGGTTGTAATAGGGATTCGCGATGGTGATATTGATGAGCTTGACGCCGCGTTGGCGCAGCAGGGCGATCAGCTTCTTCGGCTCGGTCAGATCGGGCTTGGTGTAGTCGTTTTTGTCCACACCCCAGCCGTAGGGGTAGGGGATCGCGTCGTAGATGCCCATGCGGGTGACGATGCGGGCCTTGTCGCCGAGCTGGGCGTGGATGCGGTCGATCACGTCCAGCATGAACCGGGTCCGATTCTCGAACGACCCGCCATATTTGCCGGGCCGGTTGTGACAGGCCAGCAACTCATTGATGAGATAGCCGTGACAGGCCTTGATGTCCACGGCGTCGAAGCCCACGTCAAACGCGATTCGTGCGGCCTCAACGTAGGCGTCCTGAAGTCGGTCGAGTTCGTCATCCGTGACGATGGGCCAGTCGTCCGGAATCTTGCTCTTTCGATCCAAGGTCGGTTTGGGCTGCGGCGTCATCGGGTCACGGTAGGGATCACGCTCCGGGATGATCGGCCGGGGGGCCGGACCGGGCTTGCTGTATCGGCCTGAATGAGTCAACTGTGCGACAATGACGGGTCTATGCTTGGTCCCATTTGCCTCGGCCGCCTTCTCCCTTGCGCGCTTGACCAAGGCCACAAAGGCCTCCTTGCTGCCTTGGTGCAGCCACAACTGGCGCGGATTGGCCCTGGCCTCGTGGACGATGGCGATGGCCTCGGCCCAGATCAGTCCCGCGCCGCCGGCGGCGAATCGCTCGTACCGGCGGACCGTGAGCTTGTCCGGGCGGCCCTGGGCGTCACCATCACACCCCTCCATCGGGTGCACGGCCAGAGAGTTCGGAATGACGAGGCTGCCGAACTCGACGGGCTTGGCCAGGATCGAGACATCTTCGATGGCATCCACCGAAACGCCCAATTGCCGACTCAGTCGCTTGAGATCCTCGACGCTGCTTAATTGAAATTCCCACTGTCGCGGCTGGATGGTTGCCTCTGCCACTGGACTCCTTCTACCTTCCGATTTGTGATATATGATTCTTGATTTCTGATTTGGGGGCGAAGCCGAATCATCAATCAACAATCATAAATCATCAATCCTACAGCTTGGCTTTCAGGAACTTGCCTGTGTAGCTCTTCGCATTCTTAACGATCTCTTCCGGTGCCCCGGCGGCCACGACCGTTCCGCCCGCGTCGCCGCCTTCGGGGCCGAGGTCTATTATATAATCGGCCGTCTTGACGACATCAAGGTTATGTTCGATGACGACGACGGTATTGCCCATGTCGCAGAGCCGCTGCAGGACGTTCAGGAGGTTGTGAATGTCGGCGAAGTGCAGGCCGGTGGTGGGCTCATCGAGCAGATAGAGCGTGTGGCCGGTCGCCGCCTTGCCCAGCTCTGCCGAAAGCTTGACGCGCTGGGCCTCGCCGCCCGAGAGCGTCGTCGAGGCTTGGCCGAGCTGCACGTAGCCGAGTCCGACGTCGGTCAGCGTCTTGAGCACGCGGACGATGGTCGGGAAGTTGGCGAAGAAATCCACGGCGTCCTCGATCCGCATGTCGAGGACATCGGCGATGTTCTTGCCTTTGTACGTGATCTGGAGGGTCTCGGGATTGTAGCGGCTGCCCTTGCAGCTTTGGCAGGTCACGTACACGTCGGGCAGAAAGTGCATTTCGATCTTCTTCGTGCCCTGGCCCCCACAGGATTCGCACCGCCCGCCCTTGACATTGAAGCTGAATCGTCCGGCGGTGTAGCCCCGGATCTTGGCCTCCCGCGTCATTGCGAAGAGCTTGCGGATCAGGTCGAACGCCCCGGTGTAGGTCGCGGGGTTGCTGCGCGGCGTCTTGCCGATGGGGGATTGATCGATCTCAATCACCTTGTCGATCTGCGAGATGCCGAGGATGTTCTTGTGCCGGCCCGGCTTCTCGCGAGATTGGTACAGGTGGCGTTTCAACGCCCGCAGGAGGATGTGGTTGACGAGCGTGCTCTTGCCGGAGCCGGAGACGCCGGTGACGCAGACGAAGACGCCGAGCGGGAATTTGACGTCGATATTCTTGAGGTTGTGCTCAGCAGCCCCTTTGACCTCGATACACTTCTTGAGGTTGTATTGGCGCCGCTTCGCCGGGACGGCGATGCTCTTCTTGCCACTGAGGTATTCGCCGGTGAGCGATTCTCCGCACTTGATGATATCCTCGATGGTGCCCTGGGCGATGAGCTCGCCGCCGTGGGTCCCGGCCGCCGGGCCGATGTCGATGATGTGGTCGGCAGCGCGCATGATATCCTCGTCGTGCTCGACGACGATCACCGTATTGCCGATCTGGCTGAGCTTCTGGAGGATGCCCAAGAGCCGCTCATTGTCGCGCTTGTGCAGCCCGATGGTGGGCTCATCGAGGACGTAGCAGACTCCGACTAAGCCGCTGCCGACCTGCGTGGCCAAGCGGATCCGCTGGGCCTCGCCGCCGGCCAGGGTGCTGCTCATACGGTCGAGCGTCAGGTACCCCAGCCCGACGTCGAGCATGAACTGCAGGCGGGCCTTGATCTCCTTTCGGATCTGGGTTGCGATGATGGTTTGCTCTTCGTTGAGCTCGAGCTTGCCGAAGAACTCCTGGGCCTGTTCGATGCTCATCCGGCTCAAGTCCTGGATATTCTTGCCGCCGACGGTCACCGCGGCTGCCTCCGGCCGCAGCCGCGCCCCTTTGCACATCTGGCAGGGCTGCTCCGAGAGATAGCCGTGGAGCCGGGTCTTCACGTACTCGCTGGTGGTATTCTTCCAGCGTCGGTCGAGGTTCGGAATGACGCCTTCGAACCACACGCCGTACTTGGCCTCGTCCTCGTCGGTCGTGCCGTACATCAGCATCCGTTGGACGTCCTTCGGGATCTCCTCGTAGGGGACGGACTTGCTGACTCCCGCGTCCCGGCAGAACCGTTTGACGAGCCGATTGTAGTAGATGTTCATCCGCTTGCCGCTGCGGCGCCAGGCGTCGACGGCTCCACTTTCGAGCGAGATGCTCTTATCCGGTACGATCAGATCGGGGTCGAACTCGAGAATGGTGCCCAGTCCGTCGCAGCTTTTGCAGGCCCCGTAAGGGCTATTGAAACTGAACAGTCTGGGCGAGAGCTCTTCCAAACTCGCCTCCGGGTGGTCCGGGCAAGCGAACTTCTCGCTGTAGATGACCTCTTCCCACTTGCCATCGTGCTCTTCGCCCTTTTCGCCGGCGGGTTCCTGAATCAGCACGAGCAGGATGCCCTCCGCCAGCTTCAGTGCCGTCTCCACCGAGTCCGCCAAGCGGATGCCGACGCCCTCCCGGATAACCAGCCGGTCCACCACGGCCGCGATATCGTGCTTTTGATTCTTGTTCAGGTTCGGGACGTTGCGGATGTCGTAGATGGTGCCGTCCACGCGGGCGCGGACGAAGCCCTCCCGCTGGATGTTGGCGAAGATGTCCTTATGCTCACCCTTCTTGCCGCGGACCAATGGCGCGCAAACCTGGACCTTGGTCTCCGGAGGCCGGGCCAGGATCGACTCGACGATCTGCGAGGAATGTTGGCTGGTGATCTCCCTTCCACAGACCCAGCAGTGCGGCTGGCCCACGCGGGCGAAGAGGAGCCGGAAATAGTCGTAGATTTCGGTCGTCGTGGCCACCGTCGAGCGGGGGTTGCTGCTGGCGCTGCGCTGCTCGATGGCGATGGTGGGTGGCAGGCCCGAGATGTCGGCCACCGCGGGTTTTTGCATCTGTTCCAGGAACTGCCGCGCGTAGGCGCTGAGCGACTCGACGTACTTTCGCCGGCCCTCGGCGTAGATCGTATCGAAGGCCAGCGAGCTTTTGCCTGAGCCGCTGATGCCGGTGATGACGACGAGCTTATCGCGCGGGATGTCCAGACTGATATTCTTCAGGTTGTGCTCGGAGGCACCGGTGATCCTGATGACTTTCTCTGTGTGGTCAACCATATTCCTCTACGGTCTGCCTCGCACACCATTCCGTGGCGAGGGCGTCCCCGCCCTTGTCTTCTGTTTGTTGGTGTGCGGTACACACCCTACCACTCGTTTCCCTAACGCTATACGATTCGTACCCGCGGTTGTGCACCCGCACTCTTCCCAGACGGCACAAACCATCCATTATAGACCATGCCTGGGCAAACGTAAAACCCATGCTCGTACGATTTGTACCGAATCGGCGCATTTTGCCCGTGCCGCGACCCGCTTCCGGACCTGCGCCGGACGAGATTGACTGGCGCCCTGTCAAACCGCACCGCGTGGTACAATCATGGTGAAGAACCGCTGAGGTGAACCATGAATCCGAGAGTCAAAGACGTTGTGTAGCCGTTCACGAATTTCAGTCAACGCAACAGTGAGGGAGCGGCTTCTTGTCGAAAATGGGCGTTGAGGGCGTGGCAGAAGAATTCGAAGACGCGGCGACTCTGTTGGCGGCAGGTGGCGATCACCGTCCAGACGCGT
>JAPLMX010000088.1 GCA_026386805.1 Phycisphaerae bacterium
TTGCCGTTCTTTCATGGTAGTTCTCCTGGGCCCGGCGGGGCCTTCCTCAAGGGGAACTACCTACCCAAAAACACGCACGAAACGGCAGAGCCTTGTGAATGCTCACCGGCAGAGCCGGTGGTTAACGGAAACGCAATTTGACGCATGGGTTGAGGAGGGAGGCCGGGTCAGCTCTTGCATTAAGCCTTACGGGGGATTCCGGGGACATCTATGAGCAAGCCGTTGTCAAGCCTGTCCCTTCACGGGGTTCAGGGCAGGCTCTGAACTTGTCGAAGGGACGGTCGCGGGATTTTTTTGCGGGAATTCCACACATCTATTCGGCGTCACCCGGTTCGGGGCGCGAGGCGTTTACGTACGAGCCGGCTCCAGTCAGCATAACGAGGCCGCGAAGCCTCAGTCCGCACGAACTTCTGGGGGCAGGGCAGCCGTTAAGTTAAGCTGTAACGGATTTCCTGCATATCGGAGTCGGTAGTTCGCCTTGGCAAATGGCGGGCGAAGCCCACCCTACCGCTGCCGCCCGGACGATGGCCCCGTGCAAAAGGGCGTGCTGTGCGTGCTATAGCATGGAGGGATCACAGTCCTTCCCATGCGATTGTCCTGTAGCACAGGTATTCCCTCGGCCTCGCTCGGGGCAGGCTCTGCCCGTGGTCCCAGGGTCATGGGCGGGACGCCCATGCTACTGTCATGCAACACCGCCACCGGATTCCGGCCCCACCAGCGTAGAGGTTCTTCCCTTGATGCAGGGAGGAGTCTATAATGGCTGTGTTGCTGTCTGATCTCGTGGGCGACAGGACCGTGGGACGGGAGGTGCGGCATGACAGTCAAGCGACGGGCGTTTACCTTGATCGAGCTGCTGGTCGTCATTGCGATCATTGCCGTCCTGATGGCCGTTCTGATGCCGGCACTCGGCTATGCCCGCAAGCTCGCCCGCGCCGGCGTCTGTCGGAGCAATCTGCGGCAGATGTGCTTGGCCATGAACCTCTACACGCTCGACCACGCGGATCGAACCATGCCCTTCTCGCACGAAATGGGCCAATACTGGTTTCACCAACTGGCGCCCTATCTGAGTGCTAAGGACTACAAGAACAATCCGCAGGAGCACATCAAAGGTGTCATGGAAGTGTCGTTTTGCCCGATGACAAAGCGGCAAGAGCGGTCGGAGGACTCCTACTGGGGCACGCAGTATCGCACTTGGCGATTCCTGGGCGGAGAAGGCAGCTACGGGCTGAACCTGTGGCTACAACCTAACGACACGATCTATCGCCCCACCCTGCCCGGCCAACAGCAGAACTTCTTCGAGAAATACTCCGATGCCAATGGCTCCGTGCCCGTGCTGGGCGACTCCGTCTGGGTCGGCGCCTGGCCTTACGCGGACGACAAGGTCCCCAACGATCTGACCGGCGAACAGGGCTACCCCGGTTACCCTCACGGCGAAGGGTACTTCCTGGGCCGATTCTGCGTGGATCGCCACAAGATGGCCGTCAACCTGGGCTTCGTGGACACGCACTCGGAGAGAGTGCCCCTGAAGGAACTGTGGGCGCAGAAATGGCACCGCACCTTCGTCCCGAATCCCGGCGTGTCTCTGCCGTGAACTCATCCCACCCGGAAGAACCACTGGACATTTCGCCGTGGAGGCCCTATTCTTGTCGCTTTGCGCCGGCCCACGGGCTTGGGAAGCCCGAAATGGCATGGGGCAATCTTGGCAATTTCTCTCCCCTCTGGAGCGTCTATCATGGGTCTTTGTGGCAGATGACGTGAGGTGACTTTAGATGGGTATCGCCTGGTTGAGGTCAGATAAGAACCTCTTGCTTGTATCGTTCTTGGCCTGTTTGGGCTGCTCTTGTGCCCATATCGATGCGCGCAGTCCCAAGAACTACATTGGCCCGAAAGCAGCCGAGCCAAACAGCTTGCCCGCAGATTCGAGCCGTGCTGGGAATCCCCAATCCGCAATCAAGAATCCGCCATCCGACACAGGTCCGTTGCGAATTACGACCGAGCAGGCGACGCTCCTGGCCTTGGAAAACAACCGGTCGCTGGTCGTCGAGCGGCTCAATCCGCAGATCGCCCAGACGTTCGTGCCGGAGAGGCTTTCCCTCTTCGATCCTGTCCTGATGGGGCAACTGGGGTATGGCTGGAACAGCCTCACACAAGGACCGCAAGACTTCGACCGCAACGGACCCTCGGCGGCGGTTGGCGTCCAGGAGTTCCTGCCCACAGGAACCTCGTTCGGCGTCACCGGGAGCACCTCTGTCCTCGCGCTCACCGGTCCCCCGACGAACAACGACGACTACGCCTCGACGATCGCCTTCAACGCAACCCAGTCCTTGCTGCGAGGCTTCGGGTCCGCCGTGAACCTGGCCTCGGTGGACCAGGCGAAGATCGACGTCGAGATCTCCCAGTACGAATTGCGGGGTTTCGTGCAGACCCTGGTTGCTCAGGTCGAGGAGACGTATTGGGATTATGCCCTGGCCGAGCGGTGGATCGAAATCTACAGCCAGTCCCTGGAACTGGCGCAGAGGCAACTGACGGAGACGCGGGAACGCATCAAGCTCGGGGACCTGGCGCAGACCGAGCAGTCGGCCGCCGAGGCGGAGGTCGCCTTGCGTCGCGAGGCCCTCATCAACGCCCGCAGCACCCTGGCGAAAACGAAGCTGGTTCTGCTGCGATTGGTCAACCCTCTCGGCGCCAATCTTTGGGACCGGGAGATCGTGTTGGCCAGTCTCCCCACAAGCCCTTCCATCACGCTCGATGAGGTGGAGCCGCACGTGGCTCTGGCGATGCAGATGCGTCCCGACCTGAATCAGGCGAGACTCCTATGGCAGCGAGGTGAGCTGGAGATCGTCAAAACCCGCAACGGCCTGCTGCCGAAGCTCGACCTGTTCGTCACACTCGGCCGGACCGGGTACGCGGAGTCGTTCGGCAAGTCGATCACCGCGTCCGACGATTACGGGTACAACGCGCTGGCCGGACTGGCGTTCGAGCTGCCCGTGCGGAATCGGGAAGCCGAGTCCCGCCACCTGCGCGCGATCCTGTCGCGCCAGCAGGCAAAGGAGGCCATCGCCAACCTGTCCCAATTGATCGAAGTGGACGTGCGCACGGCGTACTTGGAGATCGCCCGCTCGCAGGAGCAGGTGGTCGCCACCGCCGCGACGCGAAGACTCCAGGAAGAGAAGGTCCGCGTCGAGACCGAGAAATTCCGGCTGGGCAAATCCACGTCACTCCTCGTCGCCCAGGCGCAGCGGGACCTCGTCTCCAGCCAGATCGACGAGGTCCAAGCCGTGGTGAACTACCTGAAGGCGCTCGTGGAGATCTACCGGCAGGAAGGCTCGCTGCTGGAGCGGCGCGGTATTGCCGGCCCCGGGCGCGAACCGGTACAATTGCCCGACGGCTTTTGATACGGAGCGGATCGACACCTCCATACTCGATAGGGGTCAAAATATGATGGCGTGGTCACAAACGCGAAATCCGAAACAAATTCGAAATCCAAATGATCGAAATGCTGTGGCAACTCGGCCCCGTTTCGGATTTCGTGCTTCGGATTTCGTGCTTTCAACCTCTTTGGTCGTCCTCACGCTGACGATGGGTCTGCTCTGCCTCGGTGGTTGTGAGAAACGCTCGGCAGCCAAGTCGGGACCAAGACCGAAAGGGGAAGGCAGCGCGCCGGTGCCGGTGACCGTCGCCCCGGTGGAGCAGAAGACGACGCCCATCACCGTCTCCAGTTTCGGCACGGTCGAAGCCTACGCCGAGGTCGAGGTGAAGGCCCAGGTGACCGGCATCCTGGAGAAGGTGCACTTCACCGAGGGCCAGATGGTGAAGAAGAAGGATCTGCTCCTGTCCATTGACCCGCGCCAACCGCAGGCCACTTTGAAAATGGCACAGGCCAACTTGGGGAGAGATCAGGCCCAACTGAAGAACGCCGAACGGGAGGCCGCCCGGCAGACCGAGTTGCTCCAGAAGGGGTTCGCCTCCCAGGACGTCAACGATCAGGCGATGACGGCGGTCGAGACGCTGCAGGCGGCCGTCAGTGCCGACAAGGCAATCATCGAAAACGCGACCCTGCAGCTTGACTACTGCTCGATCTGCTCGCCGGTGGATGGCTGTGCAGGCAGTCTGCACGTTCATCAGGGCAACCTCATCAAGGCCGACGACGTTTCCATCGTGACGATCCGGCAAGTCGATCCGATCTACGTCAGCTTCTGGGTCCAGGAGCAACACCTTTCGGGGATACGAAAGCACATGGCAGCCGGTGCGCTGGACGTCGGGGTGACACTGCCCGGCGAAGAGAACGAGCCGGTCCATGGGGCCCTGTCGTTCATCGACAACACCGTGGACCCCGACAATCGGACGATCCATCTGCGGGCCACGTTCACCAACAAAGACCGGCAGCTCTGGCCTGGGCAATACGTCAGAGTGACGCTCACCATCGCCCAGGAGCCGAATTCCATTCTGGTGCCTTCGCAGGCCATCCAGACCAGCCAGGACGGCCAATTTGTGTACGTGCTGAAGTCCGACCAGACGGTCGAGGCACGGACGATTTCCACCCGCAGGACCCTTGACAACGAGACGATCGTCGACGGCGTAAAGCCGGGCGAGGTCGTCGTCACGGACGGCCAGCTCCGGCTGGTCCCCGGGGCGAGGGTGCAGATCAAAGATTCGCCGAAGTCTGAGGCAAGGTGACATATCCATGGGTTTCACAGATCTCTTCATCAACCGCCCGGTCATGACGACGCTTGTCATGATCGCGATTCTCTTGTTCGGCATCTCCGCGTTCCAGCAACTCCCGCTGAGCGACCTTCCGAACGTCGATTTCCCCACGATCTCGGTCTCCGGCTCGCTGCCCGGCGCCAGTCCCGAGACGATGGCGGCCGCCGTGGCTACGCCTCTGGAGAAAGAATTCTCGACCATCGCCGGCATTGACTCGATGCTGTCCTCCAGTGCCCTGGGCAGCACCTCGATCACTCTTCAGTTCACCCTGAACCGGGACATCGACGCTGCTGCCCAGGATGTCCAGGCGGCCATTTCGCGGGCCGTGCGCAACCTGCCGCGGGATATGCCCAGCCCCCCCACGTATCGCAAGGTCAACCCCGCCGATCAGCCCGTCCTGTACGTCGCGATGACCAGCCCCACGCTGCCCCTGTACGCTCTGGACGAGTACGCCGAGACGCTGATGGCCCAGCGGATCTCCACCGTGGACGGCGTCGCCCAGGTCATGGTCTATGGCTCGCAGAAGTACGCCGTTCGTGTCAAGCTCGACCCAACGGCGCTTTCCAGCAAAGGAATTGGGATCGACGAGGTCACGGCCGCAATCGACAACGGCAACGTCAATCTGCCCACCGGAATTCTGCACGGCCCCGACCGGGCCTTCACCATCCTGGCCTCGGGCCAGCTCAATACCGCCGACGCCTACCGGCCCCTGATCGTCGCCTATCGCAACGGCTCACCCGTGCGCCTCGGTGACATCGCGGAGGTCAGCGACAGCGTCGAGAACGACAAGACCGCCGCCTGGTTCTTCGACGGCACGAAGCAGGAGCGGTCCATCATCCTGGCGATCCAGCGTCAGCCCGGCACCAACACGGTCGCCGTCACGGAGGCCGTCAAGCAGCTCCTGCCTACCTTCCGCGACCAACTGCCGGCCTCGGTCGCCATGCACATCATGATCGACCGCTCCGTCTCGATTAAGGACTCCGTCCGGGACGTCGAGATGACCCTGCTGCTGACGTTGTTTTTGGTGGTGCTGGTCATCTTCCTGTTCCTCCGCAACGCCTGGGCCACGATCATCCCGAGCCTGGCGCTGCCGATGGCCATCGTCGGGACGTTCACCGTCATGTACCTGCGCGACTTCAGCCTCGACAACCTCTCGCTGATGGCGTTGACGCTGTCGGTCGGGTTCGTCGTGGACGACGCCATCGTCATGCTGGAAAACATCGTCCGGCACATGGAAATGGGCAAGCCCCCGCTCCAGGCGGCGATGGAAGGCGCCCGGGAGGTCGGTTTCACGATCGTGAGCATGACCCTGTCCCTGGCCGCCGTGTTCATCCCGGTCCTGTTCATGGGCGGCCTGATCGGGCGGCTGTTCCGCGAGTTCGCCGTAACGATCGGCGCGGCGGTGCTCGTCTCGGGCTTCATCGCGCTGACACTGACCCCCATGCTCTCCAGCCGGTTCCTCAAGCCCCCGAGCGAGATCCATCACGGCCGGGCCTATGCCTTCTCCGAGTGGATCTTCCAACTCATGCTGCGCTTTTACGAGCGAACCTTGCGCGCGGTCCTGATCCATCGGCGCAGCGCCCTGCTCTTCTCCGCCGCCACCCTGGCCGCGACGGCTTTTCTGTTCCTGCGGATTCCCAAGGGCTTCATTCCGAGCGAGGATCGCGCGCAAATCATGGGTTCGACCGAGGCGGTCGAGGGCATCTCCTACAAATCCATGTTCGACCACCAGCAAGCGGTCGCCGCGATTCTGCGGGCTCAGCCCGAGGTCGAGTCCTTCATGTCCAGCGCCGGTGCCCGCGGCAGCTCGCCGGGCAATAACGGTTTTCTCATGATCCGCCTCAAGCCCCGCGCGCAGCGCCAGGCCAATGCCGACGAGTTGGTCCAGCAGTGGCGGCCCGCCCTCAACTCGACCCCCGGCATGCGAGTCTTCCTCCAGAACCCGCCCACGATCTCTCTCGGGGGCCGCATGTCCCGCAGCCAGTACCAGTTCACCATGCAAAGTCCCGACACGGGCGAGCTCTATAAGTACGCGACCCTCATGGAGGAGAAGATCCACGACCTGCCCGGCTTTCAGGACGTCGCCAGCGACTTGCGGATGAAGAACCCGCAGGTCAACGTCCAGATCGACCGGGACAAAGCTTCGGCCACCGGCATCACCGCCACGCAGATCGAAGAGGCCCTGTACAACGCCTATGGCTCCCGGCAAGTTTCGCTGATGCTCACGCCCAACAACCAGTACTACGTCGTCATGGAGCTCAAGGACCAGTACCAACTGGACCCGGCGGCCCTGAGCCTGCTCTACGTCCGCGCCAAGAGCGGCCGGCTCGTCCCCCTCAATGCGGTGGCCACCCTCACGACGGATGTAGGACCCCTGACGATCAACCACCAGGGTCAATTGCCGTCCGTCACGATCTCCTTCAACCTCGCGCCGGGAACGTCCCTGGGCGAGGCGGTCGCCGGCATCGACAAGCTGGCCCGCGACACGCTGCCCGCCACCCTCATGACCAGCTACCAGGGCACGGCCCAGGCCTTCCAGTCCTCCATGAAAGGACTCGGCTGGCTGCTGGCCCTGGCGATCCTCGTCATCTACCTGGTGCTCGGCATCCTCTACGAAAGCTTCATCCACCCGATCACGATTCTCTCGGCGCTGCCCTTTGCCGGGTTCGGCGCCTTAGTCACGCTGATGATCTTCGGCGTCGAGCTGTCCATCTATGCGTTCGTCGGTATCGTCATGCTGGTCGGCCTGGTCAAGAAGAACGGGATCATGATGGTCGATTTCGCCCTCGAAGCGCAGCGGACGGAGGGCAAGAACCCGCACGACGCCATCCTGGAGGCCAGTCTCGTCCGCTTTCGCCCGATTATGATGACCACGATGGCGGCCCTGATGGGCAGTCTGCCCATCGCCCTGGGCCTGGGCGCCGGGGCGGAGTCACGCCAGCCCCTGGGCCTGGCGGTCGTCGGCGGCCTGGTCTTCTCCCAGGCCCTGACGCTGTACATCACCCCAGTCTTCTACCTCTACATGGAGGGCCTGCGGCAACGCCTCGCCGCCCGACGGGCCTGATCGGATCCATGTCGTCCGCCTGCGCTGTTGCGCGTCGTTACTCGATCCGCGCGGCCGACAGCTCCCTCAAACCCATCAGATTGAGGATCATCTGGTTGACCCGTCCTCTCCCATCCCGGACGAACGCCACCGTGGTTCGGTATTGCGGGATGCGAAACGTCAACTCGGATTCCGGGAGCATCTCCGACTTGCCTTGCTTGCTCTCGATGAAAAGCCGGCCGTCTTCGCCGGTGACAATGAGAGTCTCACCGATAACGTCCAGGACGTCCCGCGACCCGTCGAGCCGGTATCGTCCGGCGTAGGTCTGGAGCACCTTCGGATCGATCCCGGCCGCCTGGGGCGCTGCGGGCGGCTGCGTCTGGTCGCCCAGATGGATGTCGGCGCTGCGGTGTGCGGGATCGGCAGACGTGCTCGTTCCGGCGGACCCGGCGAGCCCGGCGAGAAGAAGTGCACCGACCCCGATTGCCACCACCGCGCCCAACGATAACGCTCTCATGTCATCCCATCCTTTCTGCACTTAGGGATCGCACCCCGGCTGACTCCCCTTCGGGAGAGACTTCTCAGGGAATCAGTCGTGGGCGGGACGGGAACATTTCAGCTCACAAGAGACTCTCACGGCGAGTGGGGCCGTTCCTGCGAGAGCCGCTGCAGAAGCTCGACGCCAGCGGGATCGATGGTCGGGCCGTAGCGAAGGCCGGCGTATTGGAGGTACCAGTCGGCGAGGCCGTCGTCCGTAGGCAGTTGACCGTGGGCCGATGAGGACGGGGAACGGGCCGCCGCCAACGGCGAACCGCCGCCGTGGATTCGATCGGACTTCGACGAACTCAGTCGAGTCGCGAAGGCGTGGAGCGTCTCGTCCGGATGGCGGCGGTATCCGAGGGCTTTGGCCCGGCGGTCCATGGCCGCCAGCAGTCGGTGCAGAGCGTCCAATTGCGGAGGGCGGACGGCGGAGGGCGGACGGCGTCGCTTGCGGATGCGCAGAACCAAGCCGGTCGCAATCCCGACGCTGGCAAGAGCCCACGGCGCGAATCGCCAACCCGAAATCCGAAATCCGAAATCGAGGAGCCGGCCGAACACACCGAAGAGGCCGTACTCGTACAGGGACTGCACAAGCAGACCCAGGAACGGACGCTCGCCGATGGCGCCCCGCGTCAGCTCGTCGGCCAGGGAGACATCGTCCAGCCCCTCCTGGATCGTAGCCTCGACGATGGCCCAGTGCCCTCGCTCGGCATCCCACGCCTCGACCCAGGCGTGGGCGTCCATATTCCGCGCGATCCAGGATCGGCCGTCACTGCCACGCTCGGTGACCAGAAAGCCGGTGACGTACCGCGTGGGGACCTCGACGAACCGCAGCAGGACCGCGGCGCCCGAGGCGAAATACTCGCAATAGCCGGTGGAAGCCTTCATCAGGAAATAGTCCAAGGCATCCTGCTCCTCCGGGATTTCCAGTCCGAGCGAATAGGTGTAGTTCGTTTGGAAGTACTTGGTGACGGCGTCGATCTTCTCCGCCGTCGTTGTGCACCTCCGGAAGATCTGGTTTGCCCGTTGCCGGATCTGAGGGTCCAGGTGCGTGGGGACAGCCAGCATCCGGCGTCTTTGCGCCTCCGTAGGAGGATTGCCGACCGAAGGCGTCACATAGCCGACCTGGTAGCTGAGGCGGCTGCGCATGTGGCGCGAGCTGACAATATCGTCGTCGTCGCGATTGAGGAAGCCAAACGGCGCCTCCACGGAGCAGGTTCCCAAAGGAGTGAACAGAACATCGCCGGTGCTGACCTCATGTCGAACGGTCACATACCGGAGGGCCTCGTTCGGGACCCCCAACGCCTCGGATCGCGTTGGGGAACCCTTCTCCTGCAGGCGAAAGAGATACGTTCGGCCCACCATGCTGAAAGGCGTATTCTGCTCGGGCATGATCGTCTCCGGGTACGACCGATCGATCCACTCGGACTGGCGGTAACTCTCGAACGCCATGGCCCGCAGATAGGTCGGATTGCCGTCGCCGGTAATGGTCAGCACGGGCGAAGAGTCCGTGTCCTCCTTGATCGACAAGACGCTGGCGAGCTTGCCGCTGGTGGAGAAGCCCACGTGGGCGACTTCGGCCGTCCCCCCTTCCAGCACGGCCGCGCCGCGGGAAAGCCATGCCGGCAGGAAGTTGATGACCTCCACGTGCCGATACAGCAGGGACCCGCCGATCCAGCCCAGGTTGATGGCGACCAGCAGGAGCAGGCTCAGAGGAAACCAGGAGCCAATCCCGCAACCGAGGGAATTGCGGATTGATGATGGCAGATTGCGGATGCGACTCTCAGCGCCAATCCGCAATACTGTCACCCCGGACTTCGATCCGGGGCCACCATCCGCAATCCGAAATCCGTGACCGTCCAGCGCGGCGTAGAGGATGACCAGGGTGACGCTCAGCAGCTCCGCCAGGCGAAATGCGACGTACCTGTCGTCGAGCAGCAGGACTTGTCCGGCGGCCATCGTATTGGCCAGATGAAACAACCCCAGCGAGAGCGGCAGGGCCAGCGCGGATTGCGGATTCGGTTCGAGCGTCTTATTCAATCCGAAATCCGAAATCCGAAATCCGAAATGGCCCGTTCTCTGCGGGCGTAGGAAGAGAATGAGAGTCATGGAGGCCAAGAAGTAGCGCGCGATGGTCTGCCAGGCAAAGGCGGCAGCTTGATCGGCCCGCACGTGGGCGTAGCGGCAATGAATCGCGAACAGGGTCGCCAGCAGAAGCAGCAGCAACGGCGTGACAAAATGCCTCTCCGGCCGGATGTCCCAGGTGAACCGCCGTTGTACGCCCAGCAGGCCCAACATGCACAGGATCGCCGGGAAGGCAATGTCCCCCGACGCCCAGGCGGTCAGCAGCGAGCTTCCCAGAATCATCACGACCGCAATGATCCGTTGGATCGTCACAGAAGAACCCTCCCTCCCGCAAGGATTTCGTCGGCCGAGACGAATCGGACGTCACCGACAGGCTCAACGGCCAATTGCGGATTGCAGATTGCAGATTGCGGATTCGGTTCGAGCGTCTCATTCAATCCGCAATCCGACAACTCCGCCGAAGGCGGACGCCTGTTGCCCGGTGTCGTTCCGGAAATCCGCAATCCGAAATCGCCGGTCTCCGGCTCGCCCACAACGAGGATCGTACAGTGGCATCCGGCCTGCTCCGCCCATTGGGCCAACTGCTGATACGCGCGATCCCAATGCAGCACGATGAAGACGATCTCGGAGACCGCCCCCAGCCGGTCTTCCAGCAGCGAGCCGATTTGCCCGGCGACGTAGTCCTTCGAAGGCTCGACGGCCGCCAAGATCTCGTGGACCCGGTCAAGACGCCTCTCCTTCGGCAGGGAAGCGAACGAGTGCAGATCGGCCCCCGCCAGCAGAAGATCGATCAGACATTCCTGCCCAAGGGTGTAGGCCATCGAGGCGCAGAGACTGACGGCGGCTTCCAGCTCCTTCACCTCCTTAAGCTCTGATTTCCGCGAGCTTTCCGGCACGCGCGTGTCCAGGACGAGGGCCGCGTAGTTGTCGAGATCGTCGTCATACTCCTTCGTGGCCGGCGCCGCCAGGCGGGCCCAGGCGCGCACGTCGATCCGGCGCGGCGGGTCGCCCGGCTGATAGGGCCGGTTCCCGATGTATTCCGGCGAGGTCCCCACCCGGCCGGCGGGCCGCAAACTGCTGGCGTCCACGTGACGGCTCACGTACGGCAGCGAGAGATCCAGCAGAGAAAACGCCGGCAGCGCCATCAGGCTTTCCTCGCCTTCACGGGATATGCCGAAAAGGAACAGGTTGAAGGGAAAGCTGGATTCGCAGACCGGCCAGCGGATCCGGTAGCAGCCCCGGCGCTTCGGCCGGAGGGCGACGGCCACTTCGGCCGTCTGACCAGGCCCCAACACGGGGACCGTCCGCGCGTCGGCCAGTTGCTCGATCCCGTCGGGCAAGGCAGGGAACCGCACCCGCAAATTGTAGGCGGGCCACCGTCCGGTGTTCTGGATCGTGTACGTCAGGTGCATCGTCTGACCCGCGAGGATACGGTCGGGCAGGTTGCCGGTGACGAGGATTCTCGGCCGAAAGACGAAGCCAACCGCCAGGGCCACGAGGCAGACAGAAACGAGGACCGACAAGACGTCGAAGGCGGGGATGATCAACGCGGCCAGGGCGATGAAGACGATCCCGCGCAAAATCACCTTGCCGGCCTCGGTGAGACCCCAACGCCATTTGCCCTCGGCTCTGGCCATCACGACAATCGCCTCTCAGATGGGAACTTTGATGCGGCTGACAATATCCGAGATAATCTGCCTGGCGCCCGCACCACTGTAGCGTGTCTTCGACGTCAGCATCACCCGATGCGGCAGCACGTGCGGGACGCACCACAGCACGTCGTCGGGAATCACGTAGTCACGGCTCTCGAAGTACGCGTGTGCCTGCGCCGCCCGCGAGAGCATGAGGGAGCCCCGCGTGCTGATTCCCAGTTGCAGCCGGTTATCGTGACGCGTGGCATGAACGATCTCCACGATGTATTCGAGGATGCTGTCATCCACGTGGACGTTCATCACTTCTTGCTGGACCTGACAGACCTGCTCCAGATCGAGCACGGGTCCAATGCTTTCGAGCGGCTGCGCGCGGGCATGAGACTTGAGAATATCGACTTCGACGTCCGCCGCCGGGTAGCCGATGGCTAAGCGGACCAAGAAGCGGTCGAGTTGGGCCTCGGGAAGAGGGTAGGTGCCCTGGAACTCGATCGGGTTCTCCGTGGCGATCACCAGGAAAGGCTGCGACAGCGGACGCCGCTGGCCTTCGATTGTCACCTGGCTCTCATTCATGGCCTCCAGCAGGGCCGACTGGGTCCGGGGCGAGGCGCGGTTGATCTCATCGGCCAAGAGGATGTTGCAGAAGATAGGCCCGGCCTCGAACCGAAACTCGCCGGAGACCGGGTTGTAGATGGACGACCCCAGGATATCCGCCGGCAGCAGGTCCGGCGTGAATTGGATTCGATGGAACTTGGCGTCGATGCTCTTGGCCAGCGCCTTGGCCAGGGTCGTCTTGCCCACGCCCGGAACATCCTCGATCAGGGCGGACCCCCCTGCCAGCAAAGCGACGATCATCACGTCGATGCAGTCGCCCTTGCCGTAGATGACGCTCTGCAGGTTCTGCTTCAGTGGTGCCAGTCGCGGGTTTTCCGTGCGGGTGGTCGTCAAGTCGAGCCTCCTGAAGGGTAATTGTGAAATAGGTTTCCTTGACGGGCCCCCCAACACGATCCTATCGCGTTTGGGAACCCAAGAATACAGGCCCAATGTCCATGTTGCAGACGTTCACTTATCACAGGTCTCAACGGAGTTTCGCACTCCATACGTTGCAGTCAGAAACCGTGTTCTCAAGGACGGGACCCAGCGTCTACAAGGGACCTCAAACGCGACAAGTCGCGTTAGAGAAACCCGGCCCGCCCATCCCACGATCAGCACTCTTGGGATTCGTCATCTCACTTCGTAGTATACCTGGCCGCCCACCCCCCCTGCAAGTGCATCCGCAGATCGAACCAGGGCAAACGCAAAGCCGCAAGACAGGGTGGGTGGCAGCGTCAAGCGGAGTCTTCGGAGCTTGGCGATGGCGGATTTCCCGTGCGCAGGACCATCGAGAGGAGTCCCCCAACGCGGAATAATGCGTTTGGGGGGCCCCGCTGCCACCCGGTTGAGGCTCTCCAGGTATCCATTTTCGGGACTTTGCGATTGCCCTGCCGATCGAACGGGCGTGGCCGGCATACAGTGGCGGATTCCAGGTGCATCGTGTCGGTCTGACCCTGGAAATTGGCTTTGTTTCGCACGCTTGTCCCCAGCGGCGGCAGCGCTCCCGGCCCTACCAGCCAGCGTCCTTTTCCGGTCGGTGGGGGGCAAATTGGCTTTGTTTCGCACGATGGGTCCCACCGACAGCACCGGCAGCCTTGCCAACCCTTGCCCCTTTCTGTCCGTCCGGCAATTGGCTTTGTTTTGCCGAGGCCTTTTGCACGTCCAATTCGTCATAACTCTTTTTCCAAAAAGTACTTGCCCTTCGTGTCGCTCTGGAGGAATTGGCTTTGTTTCGTACGAACGCGCACCACAGAGACACCGAGGCCGCGGAGAATGAAGTCGAGGTCATGTCTGTCAATGAACCCAAGATCACCTCTGTGATCTCTGGGCCTCTGTGGTAGATTTTCGACGAGGACGCGTGCTGGGCCGCTCACGACGAAACCCTCCCAAGCGATGGTCTCTTATCTGTGATCCCCTATTCTGTTGCCCTGTTATCATACAGGTGCACCAATTCCTGGTCAAGTGAAATCTCAGTCCTGTTGACCAGCGGGTGCGGTCGGGATTCGGTGGCAGATTCCAGAGACATCCTGCCTCAGGCTCGCCACAGCGTCTCGCGGGGCAATTGGCCGGCAACGGCCCAGGGAGATCGTGCGAAACCCTGCCCTGAGCCTGCCGAAGGGACGCACGCTCGAGGGGCGTTTGGCGCTTTGTGGGCTTCCAGCAGCACGGAAACACCGGCGTCCAAGCTGCGCCGGCGACAGAGAAGCAGCACGCATCCCCAAAGCCATCCCTTGTGTCTGGGCATCCCACAAGCTCTGCTGGAAGCCTGCAAAGCGGTAAACGACATCCCTGGAAGGAGACCGCACCTGCAAAACCGCGTCAAACCGTCACCGCGTTGCGGCCACACCCGATCGAACCCTCGTGGCCGCCAACATCCATCTACTACCGCATTTCGCAAGTTCCGCGACTATGGGGTATAGATTGCCGCGTTCCGCTCGCAATGACATATAACGCCCGGAATGTCATTGCGAGGAGCGCAGCGACGAAGCAATCTCCCGCCTGCTATAGTCGCAAGACTTGCGAAATGCGCTACTACTTTGCGGCAAGATAGGCAAGATGCCGCGACCCGCCACCCGAAGCACTTCCAACTTGAGACTTCAAACTTCCGCCCGCTTTGGTTATATTCACGGGGATCGCACACCAGGTGGGTGCGAACGAAAATAACCGCATATTCAAAGGATTGACCATTGAATCCGGCACATGTGATACAAATCGCAGCGGAACTGGCCATCCGGCCCGGGCAGGTGCAGGCGACGGCCGAGCTGCTCGAAGGCGGGGCCACGGTTCCGTTCATCGCACGATACCGCAAAGAGGCCACGGGCACCCTGGACGAGGTCGCCATTATGGCGATTCGCACAAGACTCACCCAACTTGCGGAGCTGGACGCTCGGCGGGAGGCGATCCTCGGCTCTCTCCAGGAGCGGGGCCTGCTCACCGATGAGCTCAAAGCCCAGATCGCCCAGGCCGCCACGATGACCGCCCTGGAAGACATCTACCTGCCCTACCGGCCGAAACGCCGGACGCGCGCGACAATGGCTCGTGAGAAGGGTCTGGAGCCGCTGGCCACGCTGATCCTGGCACAGAACCCCGCCACCGACCCCCTGGCGGAGGCCGGCGCATTCGTCGATGCGAGCAAGGGCGTCGAATCGGTCGAAGCGGCCCTTGCCGGCGCGAAAGATATCATCGCCGAGTGGGTCAACGAAGAACAGACGGCCCGGACCCGCGTTCGCGAGCTATTCCACCAGGAAGGAACCTTCCGGACCAAGGTCGTGGCGGGCAAAGAGGCCGAAGGGTGCAAATTCGAGGATTACTTCGACTGGGAAGAGCCGGTCGCCAAGGCGCCGTCGCACAGAATCCTGGCCATGCGCATGGGCGCCCGCGACGGATTCCTCCGGATGCAGGTCAGTACGCCCGACGAGCAGGCAGCGAGAATCCTGGAAACGCTGTTTATCAAAGGGCGGACGCCCTGTGCAGACTTGGTCCGCGAGGCGGCCACGGACGGCTACAAGCGGCTCCTGGCCCCCTCGATGGAGACGGAAATCCTGATGGAGACCAAGGAACGGGCCGACCAGGAGGCCATCCGGGTCTTTGCGGAGAACCTGCGGGAGCTGCTGCTGGCGCCGCCGTTGGGCCGCAAGAGCGTGCTGGCGATCGACCCGGGCTTCCGGACGGGATGCAAGATTGTCTGCCTCGACCGTCAGGGGCAGCTCAAGTACTCCGACGTGGTCTACCTGCACGAGAGCGAGCGGCCGGGGTCATCGGATGGGGCCAAGATCGCCGCTCTGTGCCAGAAGTTCGAGATCGACGCCATCTCGATCGGCAACGGCACCGCCGGACGCGAGACCGAGGATTTCATCCGGAGCCTCCAGTTGCCCCCAAGCATCCCCGTGGTCGTCGTCAACGAAAGCGGCGCCTCCGTCTACTCCGCCTCGGACGCCGCCCGCGAGGAGTTCCCCGATAAGGACGTGACGGTCCGCGGCGCCGTCTCCATCGGGCGCCGGCTCATGGACCCGCTGGCGGAACTGGTCAAGATCGACCCGAAATCCATCGGCGTCGGCCAGTACCAGCACGACGTGGACCAGGGGATGCTCAAGCAGAGCCTCGACGACGTGGTCGTCAGTTGCGTCAACAGCGTCGGCGTCGAGGTCAACACGGCCAGTAAGCAACTGCTCCAGTACGTCTCCGGCCTGGGACCCCAGTTGGCCCAGAACATCATCAATTACCGCAATGAAAACGGTCCCTTCCGGTCCCGCGACGATCTCAAGGAAGTCCCCCGCCTCGGGGCCAAGGCCTTCGAGCAGGCGGCGGGCTTCCTGCGCATCCAGGACGCCGTCCATCCGCTCGACGCCAGCGCCGTACATCCCGAGAGCTATCACGTCGTGGACGCCATGGCGACGAATGCCGGCTGCTCGGTCGCCGACCTGATGAAAAATGAGCCGTTACGGAGAAAGATCCGCTTGGAAGATTACGTCACGGAGACGGTCGGCCTGCCCACGCTCAACGACATCCTGCAGGAATTGGCCAAGCCCGGCCGGGACCCGCGCCAGCAATTCGAAGCCTTCAGCTTCGCGGAAGGCATCCGCAAAATGGAGGACCTCCAGGCCGGGATGCGGCTGCCCGGCATCGTGACCAACGTCACGGCCTTCGGCGCTTTCGTCGATATCGGCGTCCACCAGGACGGCTTGGTCCACATCAGCCAGTTGGCCGACCGGTTCGTGAAAGACCCGGTCGAAATCGTCAAGGTCCACCAGAAAGTGATGGTCATGGTCCTGGCCGTGGACCTCACGAAGAAGCGGATCAGCCTCTCCATGAAGGACCCGTCGAAGCCGACGCCGCCGCCGAAAGCAAAGGACGCTCCGAAGGGCAAGGCCGCTGCCAAGCCGGCCCCTGCTCCGAAGCCCAACCCGCCACAAAAACCAGGCACCCGGCTGAATCTGAAGTGGACTGAGGTCTGGTGACTACCACCATAAGCAGGGATTGCCGTCGGCCTGCCAGAACCAGCGGTGTTCCATTTCGTCGAAGTTGCGCCACTGGACGTGACCATCGACGAACAGGACATTGCTGCCCAGCGGCCTCGTGCTATTCTTCAGGTGGCTCGTCCGGTCGTAGACCTGCCAGCGTGACCAGCAGCCGCCGCTCGCCTTTGTGAAATCGGCTTGCGTGCGGTCCGCCCCATCACTGGCGGTGACGTCGGCAATCAGTTCCACCTGCGCCGGGGCGGCGTGGGTCTTGACCACGGACCGGACCCACTCCTTGTCCGGACCGCCCGGATTCATCGGGGGATGCGTCCTACCCTGTACGGTATCGATGAACCAGAAGTACCCCAGGATGCGATGGTAGTCCTTCTGTGTCGCGATGGCCTGCGGCTCGGGCCGGGTGTACTCCTCCGCCGTCCCCGCCGGCAGATTCTCGCCGTAGCGCCAGAAGATGATGTTGTCCCGCTGGCGCCAGGAGGGGCAGTAAAAGATGTGCCGGTCGAAGCCGCCAGACTTCAGGATGATGTTCGTCGTCCAGTACGAGACATCGAACAGCCAGCGGTCGATTTCGTTGAGGGGCAGCTTGCCGTCGTAGTCGTTCGCGTAAAGGTGCAGGCCCAAGCCGGTGTTCTTCTCATTCTGGCTGCAGACGGCCCGCCGGCCTTGCTCGCGGGCGGCGCCGAGCGCGGGCAGTAGAATCGCCATCAACAAGGCGATCACCGCGACCACCACCAGCAGCTCGATCAGGGTGAACCCTCTCCTGTTTCCCATGGCTGCCTCCCCTGCCCAGATTCCTGGGGGATGCTACGCTCTGCACGTCCTCCCTGACCCGGAACGGCTAAAAGATCGGCGCCGGCTTGTCGCCGGGCCAGCAGAGCTCCCACGTCTCGAGTCCTTCGTTATCCCAAGCGTTGACTTGCTCGACATGCCCATCCACAAAAGAGGCGTTGGCGTAGCCGTGGTCCATGTTGCTGGCCGCGACCTTGTGGAACGTCCCGAAGCTATCGGTCATCTTGCTCGGCAAAGGACGCAGGTTGGTGTCGTTGATGCCGGCGTTGTTGAGCCCCGAAATCCTCCAGGTGTTCTCCTCGGAGAAGTAGAAGGTCTCGGCTGGCCGCTTCACCTGTGATTCCTTGCGGAGGTTGTTGCCGGATATGGAAATCTGGTACTGCGCAGGCACCGAACTCCAGGCATCGCCGTTAAGATAGGAGTTCATCGTGTACCCGTACTGCGGCACGACGGGAATAGTCGCACCGCCGCACATATAGCAACTCCTCGCCTTGGCCACAATATTGAACGTGGGGCACACGTGAATCTTCGGATAGCTCTTCAAATACGACCAGCAAGACCCAGCCAACTCCGGATGCAACGCCAAGTTTTTGCTCTCATCATGCCAGTTGCAGTTGGTGCCGCCGCCCTTGAAGAGCCAATCGAAGGACCTCGGGAAGTTACCGTCCCAGTCGTCGGCATACATCCGCTGGACGACCGTATAATTCCGCAGGTTGGCGCGGCACGCCATGAATCGCGCCTGTTCCCGGACCTTCTGAAGCCCCGGCATAAGAATACCCATCAGGATAGCAATAATCGCGATTACGACCAGCAACTCGATCAGCGTGAATCCCCTTGCGTTCTTCATGACATCACTCCTTCTGTGGTCCCCAAGCCCTCACACACAAACAGACCAAACCCGCTCACATTGCGGCACACCTTCCGATAATGTACTACAAATGGTAAATAGATGCAATAGGCCCTTCATTTTTTGTAAGGATTCCCTTTTGGGCCTCGGTGTTCCGCAATTCTCGGCGTCTTTGCCTCGTCACACCTTCAAATCGTGAAGGTAGGGATAGCTGGCTTTGAGGGCGTCCAGGTTCATTTCGACGAAGTAATTCTCGACGCCGCCCATTTTGGCAGCGGCAAAGAGCCCCTTCCAGTCCACCACGCCCGCCCCCACCGGCACCGATTTCTTGTCGGCGGCCGACCAATCGGCCAGATGGAGGGAGATGAACCGCCCGGGGTACTTCTTGAGATACGTGGCGGCCTGATAGCCGAGGCTGATAACCGCCACCTGGAACTGCATTTTGACCAGCTTGGGGTCGAATTCACTCATCAACTTGTCATAGATGAGCACGCCGTCAATTTCCTGGAATTCGCCGTTGTGATTGTGGAAGCCGACCTGGATGCCTTCTTTCTTGGTGCGCTCGCCGATCTTGTTCAGCTCGCCCGCGGCTTTGGCCCATTCGGCTATCGTGGCGTCTTTCCGCAGGCCAAAGGTCGCGACGATCATCTGCTTGAGGCCAAGTTCCTTGGCGTAGGCGATCCGGTCGTCGAGCTTGTCCTTGAGTTCCTGGAACTGATAATGGCAGCTTTCGCAGCGCAGGCCCGCCCCCTCGATGACCTTGCGAACCTCTGCGGCCTTCATCTTCACCAGCGGGGCAAAGCCCGAACTTCCGTAGCTGGGCGGCGAGCACAGCTCGATCGTCCGATACCCGATAGCCGCAAGCTGCCGCAGCGTTCCCTCGAAATCCTGGGCGACCAGCTTGCCGACCGGATAAAGCTGGCACCCGATCGGCATCCCGAGCGGATCGGCCCGGACCTGCGTGGGCCCCGGTCCCAAACATACCGCCGCCGTGACAGCCATTGCACTTGTACCAAGGAATTGTCGTCGCGAGAAAGTCGTCATCGGTTTGTCCTCCCTACTCTTTCGGCATTTCCGAGACCGGTCAAGAAATCGAGCATTTACAGTACAACGGACTGCCTGTCTTGTCAAGGTGAAGAATTCCATTGCTCCGGCGGCGGCAATCCATTACCTTGCGGCCATGTCCCAAGCGAACGAAGAGAACTTGGTCCCGGGCGACGCGGCCGCTGATCGTGACGTGAGCCGCCTGCGTGACATCTCGCCGCAGCAGTGGAAATCCGGCATCGCCGCGTGGCTCGGCTGGCTGTTCGACGGCTTGGACATGCACCTCTACACTCTCGTGGCCGCACCTTTCGTCATGAACCTGCTCGGTGTCGCCAGCACAGCCGACCCGCTGGTGAAGGAGAAGAGTTCCTGGATTCAAGCCGCATTTCTCGTCGGATGGGCCTTGGGAGGCGGCTTTTTCGGCCGGGCGGGCGACCTGCTGGGCCGCAGCCGGGCCCTATCCTTGACGATCCTTACCTATGCGATGTTCACGGGCCTGTCGGTCGTGGCCCAGACGTGGTGGCAACTGCTGATCTTCCGCTTTCTGGCGGCCCTCGGCATCGGCGGTGAGTGGGCCGTCGGATCGTCGCTGCTGTCCGAGACGTGGCCCAAGCGGTGGCGTCCCTGGGTGGCCGCCGTGCTGCAAACGGGCGTCAACATCGGCGTCTTGATCGCGTGCCTCACCGTCTACCTGCTGGCGCCCCTGCCCAAGCGCTACGTCTTTCTCGTGGGCATCCTGCCCGCCCTGATCGTGTTCTGGATTCGCCGGTCGGTGCCGGAGCCACAGGAATGGCAAACAGCGAAGAACCAGGCCAAGGGCCGTCCTCCGGGGGTGGCCGAGCTGTTCCAAGGTGACGTCCGGCGGATCACGCTGCTGACGATCGCGGTCTGTGCCACGTCGCTGACGGCGTGGTGGGCTTTCATGTTCTGGGGTCTGCAACACCTTCGCAACCTGCCTAGTCTTGCCCTTTGGACTCCTCAAGGGCGGGACCAACTGGTCAGCGTCGCGTTTTTCATCATCATCGCCGTATCGATGGGCGGCAACTTTTTCGGCGCCTGGCTGGCCAAGAGGCTGGGCTTTCGCTGGGCCATTTCGCTGATGTGCCTGGGCTTTTTCTTAGCCATGTTCGGCAGCTACTGCGTGCCGCGAGACCACGTGTCGCTGATGTGGTGGACGCCGTGGGTGGGCTTCTTCTCCGGCGTGTTCGGCCTGTTCACCATGTACCTGCCGCCGCTGTTTCCAACCTTGCTGCGGACGACCGGGGCAGGCTTCTGCTACAACATCGGACGCATCGCGGCGGCCGCGGGCACGGTCATTTTCGGCCTGTACGCCCAGGTCGGCGATTTCCGCCTGGCGCTGCTGTATGACGGCTTTCTGTTCCTGCCGGCCATGGTGGTAGCGCTGCTCATGCCTGAGTCGAGAGACAACGCGGCGGCGCGGTAGTTCGCCGGTTAGGCCACAAAGACGAAAGGAACACAAGGAAATGACACCTCCCCATTCCGCCGGCTGGACCTGCCGGACTCGTGCTAGCCTCGTGTGCCTGGTCATCGGATGGACTGCCGGGGTCGGAGTCTGCCAAGCACAGGTGCAGCGTTACCAGCCCCCTACGACACGCCGTATCGCCAAGACGATCAATCGCGAGTGGACGTTCAACTACCTTCCGGACCCGGCCGCCGATGGTAGCGGTTGTGAGGCCATTGGCTTCGACGACTCCACCTGGCCGGCAGTTGCCGTGCCCCACACATGGCAGACCTATGAAACGACCGGCAAGGTTCACCCGTTCATTCACGATGCGTCGGAGAAGGACGATCCCTATTGGTGGCGCGGGTGGGGCTGGTACCGCAAGCACTTCTCCTTCGGCAAGGAGCAGGCCGGCCGCAAAGTCTTCGTCGAATTCGACGGCGTGCAGAAATACTGCAAGGTTTGGGTCAATGGCCGATTGGCGGGCGATCACAAAGGGGGCTACAGCGGTTTCTACTTCGACATCACGGATCTGGTCCGCTTCGGGCAAGACAACGTGCTCGCCGTGGCCGTCAACAACCGGCAGAACGACCCGTTCCAGATTCCGCCGATGAGTGCCGGGAACTTCGACGTGTACGGCGGCATCTACCGCGACGTGCGTCTGGTCATCAAAGACCGGCTCCACATCCCGTTCCAGGGCTCGTCCCGGCATCAGGGCGGAACGTTCGTCTCCACGCCCAAGGTCTCCGCCGAAGCGGCCGAAGTGCGTATCCGCACCTGGGTCAAGAACGACAATGCCGCCGCCCAAGAATGTGAATTGCGCACAGTCATCGTGGACGCCGAGGGCAACGTAGTACAGAGGCTGACCGCGAAGAAAACCCTTTCACCCGCCGAATTGGCCGAATTCGACCAGACCAGTCAATCCATCGATCAGCCGCACCTTTGGTCGCCCGAAACACCCTACGTTTACAGGGTCATCTCCGAGGTCTGGGACACCGGTGCGGCGGCGGACTGTTTGGTCAGTCCCCTGGGCATCCGCGAATTCAAGTGGGATCACGAGAGCAATCGTCTGATCCTCAACGGCAAGAAAGTCCTCATCCACGGCAGCAACCGCCACCAGGAATACCCCTGGCTCGGCGACGCCACACCCAAATGGCTTCACCTGCTCGACATGCGGGACTTCCGGCTGAACCTCAACCACAACTTCATGCGGACGGCCCACTATCCCCAGGACCCGGCCATTTACGATTTCTGCGACCGCTACGGGATCATCGCGATTGAGGAGGCGCCGAACATCAAGCGGCAGAAGTTCTCCGACGCAGTGCAGGAGCAGCAACTGCGCGAGATGATCCGGCGGGACCGCAATCATCCCTCCATCTTCTTCTGGAGCATGGGCAATGAGACCGACGACGCCGTGGACTCGAAGTTCGCGGTCGAGGAGGACCCCACCCGGCTCATCCACGCCCGCGACGTCTACAACGATTCCGCCGGCAAATACGTCGCGACCACTTCCAAGGAACTGGCACTCGAATCGCTCCTGCGCTGCACGATTCGCGGCTGGTACAACGCCGACGTGCGGGATCTGGAACCGGCCAGCGTGCAACAGACCAGCACCGAGGAATGGCAGCACGACCAGAATGCCCGGGAGATCATCAAACGAAATCAGGGCCGCACGCCCGACGACCGCGCCAACCTCAATACGTGGCTCTACGAAGACCACGGGGCCGACCGTGAGTACGCCAATTCCCCGCTCAAGCACGTCAATCCCAAGGGCTTCGTGGATTGCTGGCGGACGCCGAAATACTTCTATTATCTGTGGCAGGCTGTCTACGCCGACAAGCCGATGGTGTTTATCCACCCCCATTTCTGGCGTTCGCAGTACCTCGGACAGAAGCAGGAAATCGTGGTGGATTCGAACTGCGACGTGGTCGAGCTGAAGGTCAACGGCCATACGGTGGGCGTTCTCCAACCGCGTTTCGAAGAGGCGAATGTCGTCCGCTTCAAGGACGTCCCGATCGAGCGAGGTGTGCTGACGGCGGAAGGCCGCAAGAATGGCCGGACGGTGACGGCGACGGTGGTCATGGCCGGCCCGCCCGCCCGGTTAACGCTTTCGGCCAATCCAGGTAGTTTCGAGGCGGGCCTGGATTCCGTCGCCATCGTCCGGGCCGACATCGTGGACGCCGAGGGCAACCACGTCTATGGCGCGGCCAACACCATCGAGTGGACTGTCACCGGACCGGGCAAGCTCGTAGGGCCTGCCGTCTACGCCACCGACACGGACAAGCACGAGGCGATGGAAGGCACGATGTACATCGACGCGCCGACCTTCAACATCGTTCGCTCCACCGGCAAGCCGGGTGAGATCAAGGTGTGTGTCCTTTCCCCCGGCCTGGCTTCGGCCGAGGTCGTCATCACCGCTGCCGCTGCCCCCCGTGACACATCGACAGCCATTACCGAACCGCCGCTGCCGGAAGGCAAACGCCGGCCCGTCGCACGCGAAAGCGTCACTGCGGCAATCTCCAAATCTCGGGATTCGAATGCCAAATCGGAGCAGAAGTCTGGCTCCGTCAAGCCGGCTGCTGCCCCCCAGGAGCAGCAGTGGGGTAGACAGATTTGTGACAACTTCTTCGTACCCGAGCCCTTGCCGGCGCTCGACGCGACCACCTATCGCCGGTTCACGCCCGTTCCGGGCGTCCGCACCGAGGGCCTGACATACCGCACCCAGTTCGGCCTGCTGGTCCCGGCTATCCTGTACCTGCCCGACCCACTGCCGGCAGGAAAGATCCCGGCGTTTGTTGTGGTCAACGGCCACGGCGGCGACAAATACTCCTGATATTCCTGGTACACCGGGATTCTCTTCGCTCGCGGCGGAGCCGCCGTGCTCACCTACGACCAGATCGGCGAAGGGGAGCGAAACCGCCTCCACAGGTCCGGCACCCGCGCGCACGACAGCATCAAGGGCGACGCGGTGCTCGCTCGTCACTTGGCCGGGCTGATGATGACCGATGTGCGTCAGGCCGTGTCCTATCTCAGCCAGCGAGCCGAGGTGGATGAGCGGCGCATCGCGGCGGGAGGGTATTCGATGGGTTCGTTTGTGCTGGCCCTGGCCGGCGCGGTGGAGCCACGGCTGCACGCTTGTATCTTGGTGGGTGGCGGCAACCTCGACGGTCCCGGCGGCTACTGGGACTCGTCGAACAAGCAGATGTGCCAGGCGCTGCCGTACCAATCTCTGAGCTTCCTTGGCGACCGTCCGGCGGTAATTTATGCTTTGCACGCCTCCCGCGGTCCGACGCTGATCTTCAACGGCCTGGACGACAACGTGGTCTCCATGTCCAAATACGGCGCGGCATTCTTCCAAGAGCTCGGGCAGCGAGTCGCCCGGCTCCACGGTAGCACCGCCGGCGTTTTTGAGACGGGTTTCGCTCCGGCCGGCGCGGGCCACCGGCCCTACTTCCTCACCCAGGCGGTGGTCCAATGGCTGGACAGACAGATCGACTTTCCCAACTGGACCGAAGAGGCGATTCGTTCCATGCCCGAAACCAAGATCGGCACCTGGGCTGAAAAGACAGGTGTCCTTCTGGACAAGCTCTACGCCACACAAGAGCGAGAAGGCGGCACCCCGGCGTTGGGGAATGACATTCCGGGATATGCCCTCGAAACGTTGAACGCACTGCCGCGCGACGAGTGGGAATCCAGGAAGAAGGATTTCATCCTCGAAGCCTGGCTGGAAGCCGCCCAAGAGAGCATCGTCGGCCTCGGGCATTGAGCGAAAGACAGGAGTTCAGCCCCCTGCTGAGCGTCTGCTCCTTTTCTGACATAACCGTCATTGGGGCTGGAGATCTTCGCATCCCCTCCTATGTCGAGGAATCAGATCATTCGTCTTCAATTACACCGGGCGAGCCGCCCGGGACAGTGGCAGCCTCACGGTAAACTTCGTACCGCTGCCAGGCTGACTTGTGAAGGTGATGAAGCCGCCGTGGGCTTCGACGATGCTCTGACAGATCGCCAGTCCGAGTCCGCTGCCGCCGGCTTCGCGGGACCGTGCTTTATCCGCCCGGAAGAATCTCTCGAACAGGTGCGGCTGATCCTCGGCGGCGATGCCCACGCCCGTATCCGCAACCGTCAAAACCGCCTCCGTTCCCTCGTGAGCGACCGTTAGAAGGACGCGCCCGTCTGGATGGTTGTATTGGATCGCGTTAACGAGCAGGTTGGTGAGCAACTGCAAAATGCGCGTGCGGTCGGCCTCCAGCTCCACCGCCTGCAGGTTCGTCTCCAGAACCACGCCTCGCTCCTGCGCCCGCAGGGCCACCATAGCCAGGGATTCCTCGGCCGCGTTTCTCAGATCGAAGCGCTCGTACTTGAGGTCCAGCTTTCCCGCGTCCGCCCGCGCCAGCACCAAGAGGGCATCCACGAGCGATTTCGTCCGCTTGGCCGCGCGCAGGCACGTTTCAATCGCCTGCTTGTACTCTGAGGCCGTCCGAGATGCGCACGGCCAGACAGTAGCCGGGATCGCCGACGGGCTTGCCATCCTTGCTCTCGACCGCGCCCGCCCCAACGACCGCCATATCTCCGAAAATCGCAGGGGAAGACTCGATATGCAGTGGCGTCTTGACGGCCCAGCGAAGCTGCCCCGTCGTGGCCTCGAAGCACAGCAGCGAGCAATCGCGATCCTCATGCAAGCCCTGACCGATCACGAGATATTTGCCGTCTCCCGTCACCACCGGCGAGCTGAAGAATGCGCGTAGGGGTTCCCCTTTGATCTCGCTGATTTGCCAGAGTGGCTTGCCCGTCTCGCTATCTAAGCACGCCAAGAGGCCCGTATAACTGCCAAGCTCCGCCTGGCAGCCTGCCGCGAAGATGCGATTCCCAGCCACCGCGGGAGTGCCCAGGAACATCGTGTCCTCCGGACAGAAGCTCCACAAAGGGCTGAGCTTGACAGGCGAAGAGTTCAAAGAAGGTGAAAAGGTGGAAAGAGAAGAGAGTGGGAAGTTCTGACCTTCTTGGCTTGGTGCCTTTTCACCTGCACGGCGTCCTTGTTCGCCGACTACCGACGTCCGACTACCGACTACCGATTCCTCCCGGACCCGCTGCTGGGCGATCAGCTCCTGGGCCACTTTCGCCCAGTCGTAGCGAGGCGTCGTACCGGCCGGGCCGCGTTGGGCCGCGTGAGGCGACGAGCCACAGGTCAGACACCAAAACACAATCGCCAAACCAATCGTGATTGCCCCGGCGGGTACACCGAGCGCGACCGGTCGGCGGCGAAGCAGATGGGCCAATTCACGCGGTTTGAACGCGACCATAGCCACGCTGGCAACGGCGGTCAAGATCGTCGGCAAGACCGCCGCACCGGCGTTCACGAAGATCGGGATAACTGCGATGGTTCCCATGAGCTCCACCTTCCTGTCGGACCAGGTTCCGCCGAGACCGCCCAGGCTCTCCGGCAGACACCATCGCAGTGTAATATAGACGGCCGAACCTTAAGACAGTGTGAAGGCCCCCCTCCGGAGAACAATTCGCGCTTGCATCCTTTTCCTTATATGGATTCTGGATAATTCCTGCGCCCGCACTTGTCATCCTGAACGGAGCGTAGCGGAGTGAAGGATCTGGGCTGCGAGCGAGGGAAACCTCCAACTCGGCGCCCAGATCCTTCGGCTTCGCCTCAGGACGACAGAGTCCCTACGGCGCACGAATTTCTCCGAATCCGTATTAGCGGGTGTGTGTGCTCCGGGTGGCATCGTCAAGCGCGGCGGCCCTCCTGAGCGTGCCGAAGGATTGGCGATGGCGGCTTTGCCCTGCGTAGGACTATCGCCAAGGTCTCTTGGCCTATTTGCCCCCGGGCGAGACCGGCTCGAAACTGGCGACGGCGCCGCCCGCGCGGGCCAAGTGCAACGTCAGTTCCTCCGCCGCCGTCACGACGCGCTGCTCGGTGACCAAGTGCTCGCCCGCGGTGTCGCTATCGGGGGCGTCTTTCCACAACCTGAGCGTCCAGGAGCCTTGGCCAAGAAAATCGAGCTTCACGAGGATGTCACGGGCGTTGCGGTCGGTGAGAGCGCCCAGGAACCACCGGTTGCCGTGGCGGCGGACGATGATCACATGCTCGCCGACCGCGCCGTCGAGGGCACGCGTCTCGTCCCAGACGGTCGGAACGGCCTTCAGGAAGTCGAGTCCCGGCTGGTCCTTATAGTGGCTGGGATGGTCGGCGGCATTGATGACCGGACTCTCTAAGCAGACGAACAGCGCGAGCTCCGCACAGCGGGTGCCCTGCACTTGGCTGGGCCGGACGTTGAACTTGAATTGATCGAGCTGCTTGTTCAGGAAGCCGCCCGGGGTGAAGTCGGCCGGACCTGCCACCAGTCGGGTGAACGGCAAAGTCGTCTTGTGCTCCGCCGTCGCCCGCGCACTCCAACGGTTGTATTCATTGCCGAGGATGCCTTCGCGCGTGATCTGGTTGGGGTAGGTGCGGATCATACCGGTAGGCTTGAAGGCGCCGTGGAAGTTGACCATCAGATGGTGCTCGGCGGCGGCCTTGGCGATCTTCTCGTACCAGTTGACCATGTCCTGGTCGTCCCGATTCATGAAATCGATCTTCACGCCGGCGATCCCCCACTTCTCATACAGCGGGAATGCCTCCCGGTAGGCGTCGTTGCGGTCCACGCTGCTCCAGTGCAGCCACAGCCAAAGCCGCACGTTCTTCTCTTTCGCCAAGGCCAGCAACTCCTCCATGTTCACGGCTGGGCTGCTCTGCAGGATGCTGTTGCGGCTGCTCCATCCCGCGTCAAGCAAGACATACGACCAGCCCATGTCGGCGGAAAACTGGATGAGTTCCTTGAAGGTGGCCGTGCTGGGCCGAGTGACTTGGGACCACCAGTCCCACGAGGCAATGCCCGGCTTGATCCAGGACGTGTCGGCCACGACGCAGGGCGCCGACAGGTTGAGCACCAGATCGCTTTCGACGAGCCGGCCCGGCTGACGTGCCATCACGAGCGTGCGCCACGGGGACTGGCGTGGGAAGGTGGATTTGACCAAGCCCTGACCATCCGGGCGAGGGGAAAGCCGGGCGGCCAGCGTGACGCCGGCGGTGTTACCGGGCGCGGCGGCGCGATTCACCCACATACCGGCCCAGTCGTACAGGTCGCTCTCGGTCAGCAGCACCCAGGCCGCCGGGGTCTTGACCAGCAGCGGCAGCATCCGGACCTGATCGGTCGGCAGATCGCCCAGATACATCGGCTTGTACTCCGATTCCTGGGAGCCGATATAGCCGATCGGATTGCCGGCTTTGCCGGTGTTCTCGTTCTCGCCCGCGTAGCACGGATAGTTGTCGGGGAAGGAAAACTGGGTTTGTTCCTCTTCGAGCACAAAATCCTGCGCCGCGGCCGAGGGCGCCGCCGGCAGCACATAGCGAAAACCAATCCCATCGTCGAAGGCCCACACAACGATCTCGAACGGCCGGCCCGACTGCTCGACGAAAGACGCCCGCAATTCGTTATGACAATCGCGCACGGTCCGGCGCTTCCCAAAGCGGTTTTCCCAACTCGTGGCGGCACGGCTTCGCTCCACTTTGACGAGCCGGGCGTCGGCTCCCAGGGTCACGCCGTCCTTGAACTTCAGCCCGAGCCGGGATGCGGCCAGCACTGCCTTGCCATCCACGGACACAGACCAGGTCAACGGCCCGTTGCCGCGAATCGTCATCTGGATCGTGCCATCCGGCGATGAGACGGAGACCTGCCCGCCGGAGACGTCATTCTGGGCCTGGGCCACGTGACAGGATGCGATGCCCAAAAGCGCTATACTCAACGGGACAATCGTCCCCAGCGCGAGGGGACTGGTCATTCTACGCTCGTGTGTGTTCATGTCTGATCTCCAAACATTGTCCCGGCACGGTGTCACTCGTGGTCAGCATCGTAATGGCAGACGACCTGCGGCTCAGTTGCTCCAGGGCGACCCCGGCGTTCCCGCATCGCAGGCTTTGGGGCGTTCCGCAAACGGGGGCGTCTTGCCGGCGTGCACGTCGAGCAGGCTCTTGTGCGTGGCCTGGGCGGCGGCCACCAGCTCCGGATAGGGACGGTCCGTGACATCCACGAATCCGATGTTGTAGTTCTCGCCGTCCATACGCCCCAGGACCGGCTCGTCACGCCAAGTGAACCAGTGCGCACCCACAAAACAAGGCAGGGCCGCCGCCTGCTCCATATAGTAGCGGTATCCCTTGCCCCGCTCGGTCTGATTGGCGGTCTGCACCAGCCCCGCGCCCAAGCCGTCGGCCGGCACGCCCAGGTGGAACTCACCGATGAGGATCGGCCGGCCTGTGATTTCATACACCCGCTTCATTTGCCGGGCCGGCTCGTATTCGTACACGTTGATACTGCACACGTCGAACCTCTTGGCCAAGCGCAGAACGGCCTCCGGCGGATTGCCGCCGAACCGAATGCCCAGATTCAGATGGTTGGGGTCGTACTTCTTGATGGCCTGACCGACCAGGGTGAGGTAGCGCTCGAACATGGCGTGCACGAATTCGCGCCGCCGGTCGGGGGTGTCGCCCTGGGCCAGGAACTCCTTGAGCTTACGCCCGGTGGCGGTGTCGGGGCCTTTGAGAAACAGGTCCACCACCTCGGCCTCGCGCTTGGGCCAAGGGGGCTCATTGCCGATGAAATAGCCCAGCAGCCAGGGATCGTCCTTGCGCGAGACGCACTGCCAGCTGGCGGCGGCATCGGCGTTGGCGGCGAACTCGTCCGAGTACACGTCCTGCATCCCCAGGTACGAAGTCTCGGTGCGCGGGCCGTTGAACGTCACCACGTAGGCTTTTCGCTGGTTCTCCGCCGGTCTGAGGGAGGACCAGTTGCCGATCGTGGTCAGGCCCCAGGCCTCCATGCGGGCCACGGTCCGGTCGGGTGTGGTACTGACATTCGCCGACGCCGCATTGCGCGGGCCGCCTCTGCCGGACCTCACGCCCCCCATGCCGTTGGAACCCGTGGACAGGAACAGGTGCCCATCCGGATCGACGAACCACCATTTGCCGTCGATCTGCTCGACCCGGAAGAAGCCGGTCGCTGCCGCCTTCGTGTCGGCGTAGCCGCCGTATTTGCAGAAGCCAAAGTTGCCCGGACCGAATGCCTTCTCCTCGTCCGCCAGCTCCTTCTGGAGCTGCTCGCGGCTCTTGATCTTTCGCGGCCAATCGGCGTGGGCCCACTGGCCGAATTCATCCGGCACGGGCAGCTTGTCCTGCTCGATGAACTCGGACCCGGCGTCCTCCTTCGAGAGAGTGACAGACCGAATCTCCAGGGTGGGCTTGTTCAGCGGATAGTCCATCGCGGCGCTCATCGCCTCAACGTTCTTGAGATCGCCGAACGGGCCCCACACCGACATCCAGAAGGAGTTGGTGCGCCGGTTGCTGGCGGAGGCGAGGTCCGTGCCTTTCTGGTCCCGGCCCTTGAAGTATTGCAGCGGGATGGAGGCTCGCAGCCAGACGTTTTGGCCAAAGGGCTGGAGCATCAGCCTGCGTTTGCCGTTCGTCGTATGAAGCCACAGGGAAAACCGCTGCGGCGTGGACGTCCGGATCTCCATCACGAGATAGTTGAAGTCGGACCAGTCCGAAGGCAACTGGGCGTCCAACTCCTTCAGAGACCACTTGTGCTCTGCGGTCTTACCCTCAAACGTCACTTTGACGGGCTTGTCCCTACCGAAGCCCGCCGTGCAGCAGAAAAGCAGCATGGCAGCCGCACAGATTCTGGTGTGTCGCGGGCATCTTGCCCGCGCAACGAGGGCGTGACGCCCTCGACACGGCAGCACGGCGGCCGTACAAATCGTGGTGTACCTCATGGTGTTCTTCATCGGACCGCCACCTTCCAAAGCGTGACACTCAACGGCTTGACGGAAACGACGCCGGCCAGGTCCGCGGCCCCGGCCTCCTGGATGTCCACCTTGCGGGATTCGCCCGGCTGGTTGTAGGCCATCGGGTCGTCACCGGCAATGACCCAGGTCTGGGCCTTGCCCGCGAGCTTGACGGGGCCCAGGTTCAGCTTCAGTCGGGCCGCGTCCTTGGTGGGATTGACCACCGCCACGGTCAGGGCCTTCTTGTCCTGGGTCAAGGCGGCCGAGATATCCAGGGGCGACGCCTTGTGCTCGACGGCCACCGGGATCGTGCCGAAGTGTTGCCGATACAGCCTCAGGGGCAGGGCCGTGGAGTCGAAATCGGCGGCCGTCTTGGTGGTCTTGATGCACCCGATGACGTTGACCGTTTGGGCGTAGTTGGCCATGAAGATGATGTCGCTGTTGCGGAAATACTCATGCAGACCCGCGGCGATGCCCAAGGCGTCCTTAAGGAAGTAGCGGGTGCCCAGTTCACCGAAGACATGGGGTCCGTACCAGTAGTTCCACTCATCCAAGGCGATGCGAACGTCCTTGCCCTTGAGGGACGGCAGCTCCTCGCGGAGCTTGCGATGGGCGTCGGCGATCCGCTTGATGTTGTTGGGGATCTGCTGCACGTGCTGGGCGATGTCATCCCTCTTCTGGCAATAGAAGTGCTCGCTGATAAGGTCCATGTGATCGGCGCAACTGGTGAGCATCCCCCGGGTCCAGCTCCGTGGCCCACCGTCGCCCACGTCGCCGCTGCCGACCGTCTTGATGGTCGGGTCCACTTGGAGCATCTTCTCCTCGACCCAGTTGTGCTTCAGTACATAGTGACGCAATTGCATATATCCGAGCTGCCAGTTCCCCCACATCTCATTGCCCACGCACCACCACTTCACGCCGAAAGGCTTGGAGACGCCGTTCTTGGCCCGCCACTTGCCCATTGGGGTCTCAGTCGAGCCGTTGGCATACTCCACCTCGGCCGCCGCCGAGTAGGCATCGCCAAAGCCGGTGTTGACCGCGATCATAGGTTCTGTCTTGATCAGGGAGCAGAGGCGCACGAACTCGTGCATGCCCATATCGTTGGTCTCGATCCCGGTCCACGCCGGATTGGTGCGGGTCGGTCGCTTGTCCCGGTCGCCCAGGCCGTCCCGCCAGTCGTAGCCGCTCACGAAGTTGCCGCCCGGCCACCGATACACCGGGGCGTTGAGTTGCTTAAGCAACGCGAGGGTGTCTTTGCGGAAGCCTTCCATGTTGTCGGCAGGCATCAGGGACACGCAACCGATCTTGAGCTTGCCCTTGCCGGCGGTCATGATCGCCAGCTTGCCATTGTCGCTGTCGGCTCCGGCCGTGAACTTGAAGGCAACCTTGGTGTACTTGGCGCCAATCGACTTGATCGTGTGTACGGCCTTGTCCGCCTCAGCCTGGCCCCAGGACAGGCTGACGGTCACGGGCGCCACTTTGCCGTCCCCGGCCACATAGAGATATCCCACATACGCCCTGCCCTTGACCAACCCAAGCTCTTCCTGATAGATACCCACGACAGCTCCGTCGCCTGGCGCATTGATCTGCAGAGACTGGTCGCCACAAAGGCATCCTGTTTGACCATTTCCACGGTCCCTTGGGGACCGATCACCTTCCAAGGGGACGCGGCCAGCACGCGGGCCTGCTCGCGAGTGAGTCTCCAAATGTCCTGGTCCGCCGGGACGGGGAAGTAGAACTTACGGTCCTCCAGCATCTCGGCCCAGATCCCGCCGTAGATGCAGCGGCCCAGGTGCTCGATGAACTGGCCGTAAATGTACGGACTGATCGGCTCCCGGATCTTGGCAGCATCGACCGACACCTCGGCCACGGCAGCCGGCTTGGAGGCAGGCGCATTGGCCTCCCCGGCCCACGTACAGACCGCCAGAGCGGCCATTAGACACACCACCACGCCAAGATAGGAACGCCAAGAGAAGTGTTGACCCATGCTTGTCTCCTTTCCAAAACAGAAGCCTTGATCTGCCGCTCACGCAGGCATTAGAGGAATGGGCGGTGCAGGACTTGAACAAACCGCACTGCCCCTATCAAAAACGCCGATTGCCACACAAAGCGGCACGGAATCCGGCACACTAAACGACGAAAGCTCTCCCGTCAACCCCAACTTGGTCAAACTCATCGAGGCTTGGCCTACGCTGTCCGACGACACCCGAGCGGCCATTCTGCGGACTGCGGGGGTGAAATGAGAGCGGCCCCGGATTTCAGCAAGGAACTGCAACGGGCCTTCGAGGTCGATGAGCGCTGCTTCGATTGCGTCGAGCTTTACCACGGCTGCAATGCCCGACCAGAGGCCCCAGACTCGCGTTGTGCTGACTACTTTCCCCTGCCCGACGTGGGGGTGAACGGAAGAACCGGGCAGGAGATCCCGCCGTCGAGGATGGGCGACCGAAAAGAGCCGCGTATCCGGTCAGACGCCAAGCAAGCGGTCCCAGCACCCGTCGCCCTGGATGGAACCCGCGCCTGCAAGTGTGGCAGGCTGATGGGAAAGCGCCGCCGACTGTGCGACTACTGCCGGGACTCGAAACGGGCCAAAAGCCAACGGAAGTACCAGATGGACCACAAGCCGTCCAAGACGCTCTCAGGCGTGCCCCAGGACGCTCAGGGAGAGCCTCTGGTGTGCGTAGAATTTGCGCAAACAGGCGGGAAGGCAGTTTGGCTCGGACTTCGCGGTTAACTGTCTACTTGGGCCTTTTAAGGGGCCTTTTAAGGAGCGATTCGAAGATGGCACGGAAACAACCTCAAGACGACGATCAGGAGGCCGTAGAGCAGGCGGGCCAGACGGCCGGCAATTTCGCTGTGCCGCAAGGAAATGCGGAAGACCATCCGGTGGGCTATGGCAATCCCCCCAAGGAGTACCAGTTCAAGCCAGGCGAGTCCGGCAATCCCGATGGTTCGCCGAAGCATCGCACGAATCTGTGGGTGTGGTTCACGAAGTACATGAACATGACCGACGCAGAGAGCGCCGGGCTCGATGCCGCCCAGCTCACACAGGCACAGCAAACCGCCCGGAGCCTGGTTGAGAAGGTCAAGGCCGGTGAGAAGGTGGGCTCGACAATCATGGCCCGGTACATCGTGGACCGGGAGGAAGGCAAGGCCGCCGAGCACCTGATCCTGGACAATGGCGCCGAGCTGTCCCACGAGGAGTGCGAGGAAATCAGGAAGCAGATGCGGGAGAGGTTCGAAACCAATGCCGGTCAAAGGAGCAAGCCAGCATGAACATCGAGCGGAGAATCGAGAAGGCCGAGAAGGCTGTCGGAATCGAGGCGGAGCCTGTAACCCTCACCGTGATTATCATCAGCGTGGACTGGGACGCGGATGAGACCCTCCCGCACTTTCCTGAGCCTGTCGCCGAATGGGTGACGCTGCAAAAGGCAATGGACGAAGCAGAACGGACGCGGTTGCCTTGCGTCTTCGAGCCAAACCCATTTGCGGAATATGAGGCCCGGCATGGGCTGGAGCCGGGTACACTGGCCAAACATGAGCTTCGCGGGAAGGTGCCGTTTGCGGAACTGCTGCGGGCGACGACGGGGCGGACAGATGAGCAATGGACGAAATCGGACGAAAGCGAACGGTTGGGGTGAAGATCATGGTGGAAGAAGTCAAACTGACGACGAAACAACTGAAGGCAATGCCGACTCTGCTGGCGGCCCGGAACTATGAGCAAGGCTGCGAGGCGGCGGGAATCTCC
>JAPLMX010000113.1 GCA_026386805.1 Phycisphaerae bacterium
GCTTTCGGCGGTTCTCCAACTCGTCGAAGTCCCTTCGTGTTCGTCCTTTTCTGTCCATGCGGACAGCCTACGAGAACGAAACGCTGGTGTCAATATATTATGCGAAAAATCTGTCACTATATTATGCGAAATTCAGTAGGCACAACGAACAGCAGTATTGCGGTGCTTACGGGTATCGTCCCCGAGGTGATTCCGAACAAGGATGGTGCGATTGCCACACCCTCGGCGATTTGGTTTGATAAGCGAGGCAACCAGTCCGTTGGCAAGCGAGCCAAGGACCAGTATTTCGACGATGAAGAGAACGGGGCCGTCGAGTTCAAGCTGCAAATGGGCCACAAGGATTGGCGGAGGACATTTCAACGGACAGGCAAGCAGATGCTCCCAGAAGAGATGTCGGCTGAGGTCCTCAAGTCACTGAAGGAAGATGTCTGCACCGCCAAGAGGGAGGATCTCCAGGCGGCTGTCATTACAGTGCCCGCAGCCTTTGAATTGGCGCAATGTGACGCGACACGTCGTGCGGCCCAGCTTGCCGGCCTGACAGTCAGCCCGCTCCTATTGGAGCCGGTCGCCGCCGCGTTGGCCTATGGCTTTCAATCGGCGTCGAACAAGGTGTTCTGGCTGGTGTACGATTTCGGTGGCGGGACTTTTGACGCAGCCATCATTCAGGTGCGAGACGGCCTCATCCAGGTGGTGAATCATGCGGGGGACAACTTTCTTGGCGGGAAGAATATTGACTGGGATATCGTGGAGAGACTGCTCGTCCCTCAACTGGCTCGCGAGCATCCCCTGTCGGAGTTCTCCCGCCAGAATCCGAAATGGCGATCCGCGTTCGCCAAGCTGAAGTACGCCGCCGAAGAGGCGAAGATTCAAGTCTCCAGAACCGGCAGCCCTTCGGAGACTTGGACCGAAGATCTGTGCGCAGATGATCGTGGCAGCAACATTGACTTTACGTTTGTTCTGACGCCAGCCGCTCTTGAGGAGATTACGGCTCCCTGGATAGAGCGGTCGATTCGCCTATGCCGCAAGGCACTGGACGAGAAGGGGCTGGGCGGCCAGGACATCGAGAAGATCATATTGTCTGGAGGTTCGAGTCTATTCCCTTGGCTTCACGACCGTCTGTCGGAGGAACTGGGCATCCCGCTGGAATTCAGTATTGACCCAATGACTGTCGTAGCGCGAGGCGCGGCGGTGTTTGCCGGTTCTCAGCGACTGGAAGCTCCCGCCCCACCTCCAGGGACTGGCACCTACACAATCCAACTGGAATATGATCCGGTCGGCAACGATGCCGAGCCGCTGGTGGGTGGCAAGGTCACGCCGCCGGCAGGAGCATCCCTGGATGGTCTTCGGGTGGAGATTATCGAGCTGCGCAGCCAGTGGCGGAGCGGGAGCATAACTTTGGCAGCCGGCGGGACGTTCATGACGGAGGTGCATGCGGAGAAAGAACGTAGGTGCGAATACGAACTTGTCCTATCGGACAGCACGGGGAGCCGGCTGCCTTGTGCGCCAGACCGTTTTGCGTACACCATTGGACAACCATCGGAAGCCTCATCCCTTTTGAACGATCTGGGCGTGGCACAGGACGGCAACAGAAACGCGCGGCTGCTGAAGAAGGGTGCCCCACTTCCGGCCGCGTGCGTGCCGACACGTTTTTATACAACCGTGGCTCTGCGGAAGAACGAACCCTATCATGCCTCAGAGAACGTCATTCGTATTCCATTCATCGAAGGCGGCAATATGAGGGCAGACTGCAATCGGTGGGTGGCCGTGCTTGAGATTCGACCAGATGATCCGCGCGTCAAACGCGATGTCCCTCTACATTCGGACGTGGAAGTGAAGATCCACCTCGATGTATCGCGCGTCTCCAACGTGGAAGTGTTCATTCCGATTCTTGATGAAGTCTTCACGATGGGGCTCGGTGTGTACACGGAAACGCGATCACCAGGTGAATTGAAAAGAGAACTGCCGGTCGAAATCAATCGGTTCACAGAACTGAAAGACAGGGCACGCAGGACTGGAGACGCTCGTGCCAACGCCATCCTCGAACAGATGGAGCGCGAGCAGATCGTTGAAACCGTGCAAAGGCAGGTGGCGGCCGCGCAAGGTGATCCCGACGCGCAGAATGAGGCGGATAAGAAGCTTTTGTACCTGAGAAATATCAACTATTCTGTCGAAGATACCCTGCGTTGGCCTGATCTTGTGCAGGAAGCACGGGCGCGATTGGAGGAAACGCGGCAGATCGTTGAATCCCACGGCCACCCCGGCGAAAAGCAGAAACTGAAGGAGCTTGAACCCAAGATCGAACCAGCGATCAAGGCGGGGCACCTCGAACTCCTGCAAGAGCAATTGGAAGATCTGCGGGAACTCGCCATTGGCATTCTCGTGCGTCAACCGGACTTCTGGGTGGGATGGCTTCAGTATCTCAAAGAACAGCGGGAACAAATCACAGACCAAGCAGCGGCGGATCGTCTATTCGCACAAGGGGACCGGGCCATCCAGGCGGTGCCCTACGATCTTGAGGCATTGGAGGCAGCGGTCCGTCAGTTGATCCGTCTCCTTCCGGCGGTCCCAACAGTGGCTATCGATGCCCGTGGTCGTCCCGGCGGCACCATTATTTTGGCATGAGTCCCTGAGGAAATCAGCTTGCGCATCACGCAACAGCAATACGAACGAATTGTCGGACTGACGAGCCGGGGTATCGCACCTGTTCGGCTGGAGCCGGAGAACGTGCGCCAAGTATTGTACGCGGCGGCCCAAGTGGCCCGCAGGGGCCATCTTCACGAAGCGGAGACAATGATTACATCCCTGCCGCTCACAGGCCCGCTCGGTCCCGCCACCCTTGACTTGAAGGCGAGAATTTGCGCCCAACAGGGGCGATTGGTGGAGGCGCAGTTGTGCTGGATGGAAGCCGTTCGGCAGTCGCCGGGAAATGAAGCCTATCGGCAATGCCTGCAATATGTGACCCGCACCCTCCGACCTTCGCGGCTTCCGCTTTTGATCTGCTCAATAACACTGACAATGCTTGTAGTTATGGCCCTCATACTGGCTTACGTCGTGGGGAGAATGCAATGAACAGCTTGCAGACTATCGCCGAGAAGATGGACCAGGCAATCATCACGTCACGGCTAAACAGCCTTGCGGTAATGATGAGAACAGACCACTCCGAGCGGCTTGAGAGGATCGTTTCCGTATTGAACGCGCTACCGCAAGGCGCATACCTCATCGGCACCGGGCCATCGACTGTCAGGATCATACGGCTGAGTGTGGAGGAAGTTGTGCTGGGGCGCTCCGCCACCCCGCTTGAGAAGTCAGCCGATGCCGTTGTTGACTATGAGATCCACGACGCCGTGTACTTAGGCCCCTACGAGGTGTCCAAAGTACACGCCAAGATAGTCCGAACTCAAGGCAGTTCTGGTTGGGAGTTCGGCGTCTGCGATCTTGGGAGCCGGTGCGGAACATATGTCAACGGGAAGCGGATCGGCGCTGGAGACACCTGCCATCCCTTGTCGCACGGTGACCTTATCTCCCTCGGCGCGTCGCATACGAGCACGTTTCTGATGGTTATCATCAACCAACACGACGCTATTGAGGACAGCGGGGGGAACTAAAGGCGCGCGGTCCTCTTTCCCGCTGGGAGCAGACCGTCAGTTGCGCAGAGCCAGGATGGGCGATGGGAACCGGCCGCGCCGCTGGATGAACTTGCTGGAGGTGAACTTCGTCGAGACCTTCATGACGGGGGCCGAGCCGAGCAGGCCGCCGAAGTGCACGATTCCGCCGGGCTTGGCGCCGGGGACCGGGATGATGCGGACGCCGGTGGTTTTGTTGTTCATGACCCCGATCGACAGCTCGTCGGCGATGATTGCGGAGATGACCTCGGGCGGCGTATCGCCCGGCACGGCGAACATGTCGAGACCCACCGAGCAGACGCTGGTGAGGGCTTCGAGCTTGTCCAAGCTCAGGGTGCCCGAGCGGACGGCCCGGATCATGCCGGCGTCCTCACTGATTGGGATGAAGGTGCCCGACAGGCCCCCAACGTTGCCGGAGGCCATCGCTCCGCCTTTTTTCACGGCGTCGATCAGCAGGGCCAGGGCCGCCGTCGAGCCGGGGACGCCGATTCGGCCCACGCCCATTGCCTCGATGATCTCGGCGACCGAGTCGCCGGTGGAGGTGGTGGGGGCCAGGGAGATATCGACGATGCCAAAATCGATCTTCATCAGCCCGGCCAGCTCCCGGCCGATCAACTCACCCGCCCGCGTGATCTTGAAGACGGTTCGCTTGATGACCTCGGAAAGCTGCGTCAGGTCGCAATCGGGGTTCTGGGCGACGACGTTGCGGACGACGCCCGGACCCGAGATGCCGATATTGAGCGAATAATCCGGCTCGCCGATCCCGTGGTGGGCCCCGGCCATGAAGGGGTTGTCCTCGGGAACGTTGGCGAAGACGGCCAGCTTGGCGCAGCCGATGCCGTTTTCCGACTTGTGGGCGAGATCCTGGATAATATGGCCGACCTTGACCACGGCGTTCATATTGATCCCGGCGGCGGTCGTGGCGAGGTTCAGGAAGCCGCAGACGCGCTGGGTCTCGGAAAGCGCTTCGGGAATGGAATCGATGAGGTTCTCATCGGCGGCCGTCATGCCCTTCTGGACCATCGCGCCGAAACCGCCCAGGAAATCGATGTCCGCTTTCTTGGCGGCGGCGTCGAGCGCCTTGGCGAATTTGACGGCGGTAATGGGCTTGCGCGGCAGAGGCTCCAGGAGCAGGGACACCGGCGTGACGGCGATCCTCCGGTTCGTGATCGGGATGCCGTACTTCTGCTCGAGGACGTCGGCACAGTGGTTCAGCAGTTGGCCCTTCTCGACGATCCGGGCCTGGGCCTGTCTCACGAGCCAGTCCAGGTCGCGATCGACGCAGTCCTTCAGGTTGATGCCCAAAGTGACGGTGCGGATATCAAAATGATCGTGCAGCGTCATCTTGACGGTTTCGAAGACTTCTTCGGGGGAGATCGGCATTATCTGTACCTCTGGTTTTCGTGCCCAACACAGGAAGTTTCAAGTTTCAAGTTTCAAGTTTCAAGTTTGAAGTAAGAGCCGGCGCCGCGAAGTGCGAAGCCTCTGACTTGAAACTTCACACTTCACACCTCACACTTCCTACACTCTGTGCATTGCCTTGAAGATATTCTCGTCCTGAATCGTGATCTTGAGGGCCATTTGCCTGCCGACCTGGTCGAGTCTCTTGCGGATCTGGCCTATGTCCGCCTCGGACCGGCCGATGTCGACGGCCATCGTCATGACAAAATACTCCTCCATGATCTTCTGGTTGATGTCCACGATGTTGATGTTGGCCTTGGCCATCACCGTCGCCAAGCGGGCGACGATGCCGACCCGGTCTCGGCCGGTGACCGTGACGATACAGATTTGGCTGGCTTTCTCGTCCGACATAGGGTTCCTTCCTATTTTTGATTTATGATTGACGATTTTTGATTGTTGGTTTGGCCGATAGGCGAATCAGAAATCACAAATCAAAAATCATACTTCACACTTCTCCCCGTTCTCCCTTGAATCGCGCCCGCAGTGCCGTGGTCTTTTCGTGATCGGTCATGTCGGGCCGCAGGGCCGTCACCGTAATGTACCCGTCGGCCAGCGACATGGTATCGGCGGGGGCCTTCTCTTGACGATGCTCACCGCCCGCGAGCTGAAAAACGAGCTCGCGGGAGCTGTTCGCATGGGGGATGTAGTATTCATGGAAGCCGGAGATGGCCTGCGGGACGATGCGGACGCCCCTCGGCCGGCCACGGGACGTCAGCGGGACATTGATGTTCATGACGTCGCCGGCGTGCAGAGGCAGGAGCTTTCTGAGCACGCCGACCCCGTGTCCGGCGGCCTCGTCGAAATCCGTCTGGTCCTCGAAGGCCACGCTAATGGCGGCCGACGGGATTCCCAGAAAGGCGGCTTCCATCGCCGCCGCCACGGTGCCGGAATAATAGACGTTGATGCCGACATTAGCCCCGTAGTTGATCCCGGACACGACCAGATCGATTGGTCCTTCGTGGAGCTGCAAACTGGCCAGCTTCACGCAGTCGGCGGGCGAGCCTTGCACGCCGAAGCCGGTAAACAGGCCGCCGATCTGGACCTTCGTGCAGGCCAACGGCTCGTGAAACGTGATCGTGTGGCTGGCGCCGGACCAACTTTCCGTGGGGGCCACGACCGTCACATCGCCAAGATCGATCAGTTGCTTGTACAGGGCGGCCAGTCCCGGGGCAAAAATCCCATCGTCATTCGTCAGTAGTATTCGCATCGGGGCAAAACCAAAGTACCGTTCCACAGTTGTCCGCAGGAGATCATACCCAACGCATAGGAACGTCATCAGGAAGGGACGCCACCTGCCTTGTCGTGCAACAGCAGGCATTGTAGCAAGCTGGGCCGACCGCGTCAATTTGCTGGCGCTCGTGCAGCCTTATTCAAAACGGGGCGAAGCCGACATTGCGTTTCGGTGATTGGTGCTTTGGGTTGCGAATCAGTCGGGTTAATTTTGTTGCGAATTTCGGATTGGGAATTACCGGCCCGGCCGGGTGAGGGATTTGCCCGGCTTGACCGTTGTGCGGTCAGGCGGGTATAACGCTGGACATGGAGAAGTACACGCCCCAGAAGGGACTGCCGGTGATGAGCCGAGACGAAGTCCGCCGGGTGGACGCCTGGGCGATCGACGAGATCGGCGCCCCAGGCGTTGTGCTCATGGAGAACGCCGGTCGCAGTTGCGCTGAATTGGCGCAGCAGAGGCTTGCGGGGGTTGACGGCCCCAAGGTCTGCATCTTCTGCGGAACGGGCAACAACGGCGGAGACGGCTATGTGATGGCGCGGCACCTGCTCAACGCCGGTTTCCAGGTGAGGACCGTGCTTTGCGGCGAGCGGGACAGGGTTCGCGGCGACGCCCGGATCAACCTCGATATCCTGGAGCGGCTCGGCCACGCCGTGGAGCCGTTGGACCCCGGTGCGGAAGACCTCCCTGTTTACGTCAGGACGTTCGGTGGCGATGCGGACATGATCGTCGATGCCTTGTTCGGCACGGGGCTGCACGGCGAACTGAGCGGCGGATTTCAGGCTCTCATTGAGGCGATCAATAACTTGGACCGGCCCATTTTGGCTGTGGATATCCCTTCCGGACTCGATTGCGACAGCGGCCGGCCGCTCGGGGCCGCCATTCGGGCGGCGTACACGGTGACTTTCGTGGCCGTCAAGCGCGGTTTCCTTGCCTCAGTCGAGACAAGTCGTTACACCGGCGAGATTTACATCGCCTCTATCGGGGTCGAGCCCCCCACGTAGCTCGAATATGTGACGCGTGGCACTTCTTCTCTGTCATGTGTTACGAATTTGGCGGCGGCCCTCTCACAGAGCTCCCGGCTTGCTGATCTGATTGGCGTAGCCGGTGAAGGAGAGGAACCGGTCGTAGTTGAAGATGGGGACCCAGAGCGCCTCGGCCCGCTGGCGGATCTGGTTGTACTGCTCGTTTCGTTGCCGGGCGGCGTCGTACCTCTCTTTGGCCGTCGGATCGGCGGTCTGCACCTCGGGCGTGGGCTCGGTCGGCACCTTCGGCTCCTCGCCCAGGATCACATAGTCGGTCCCGGAGGTGACTTCCTTGGAGACGGCTCCGCCCCATTTCTGGATCAGGGTTTCGATTCGACTCACGCCGTCGTAGTCCGGCTTGCCGTCGCCGTTGACATCGAAATCACCCATGACGACGAACTGGTTCTGTCGGGTCGGATCCCAGATGAGATTGGCGATGAGATCGCCGGTGGCGATGGGGTTCTTGGGGTCGTAGGAAAGCACTCTGGCCGCCGAGACCTTGGGGTCGATGGAGAAGACCTCGACCTGGGCCTTCGGCTTGCCATCCCGGGGAATGCCGGCCGTCCGGTCGTACACGGAGAAGGTCAGGCCCTGATAAACGTGGTCCTCGGAACCGAGGTTGATGTGGACGACGCCCGCCGCCTGATCCACAAGAAAGACGCTCCCATCGGGCTTGAACGCCGGGGCCTCTTTGTCCGGGGCGGGCTTGATCTCGCTGACTTGGGTCAAAGCGCCCTGGAGCCGGCCCTGGGCGACGTTGAGCTCCGCCTGCGTCTTGAGAAGATTGTCGTTCCACTGCTTCGCATTGGCTTGCGCCTTCTCGAGATCGCCCCGGATGGTGCCAAGCTGCTCCTTGGATTTCTGGTCCAACTGAGCACTTAGCTTTGCGTAATCCGCCTTGATGGCGCTGACTTGCCCCTCGTATCCAGCCACCTTCGCGGTCAACTGCTGCTTGGTGTCGTTCATGTCCTTGACCGCATCGGTGAATCTCTGCCTGAGCGTGGCCAGTTGTTGATCCGTCGCGATTTTCTCCTGCGTGGTTTGTTCGAGTTTCGCCAGCAGGTTGTCGATGAGGGTCGCCAGGGCCACCTCGGGCATGGCGGCGGCATTCGGGTCCGCAGGTTTGGCCGGATCGGCTTTCTGGGCCGCGTTCGGGTCCCCGGCCGCGGGCGCCGGACTTGGCACCGTCACATAGGCCCTGGCCTTTTCGAGCAGGGGCTGGATCGCCTGCTTGGCCTCGGCCACTTTGACCTCGGCGCTCGTCATGCGGACCGGCGCCCCTTTGACGAGTCTGACCATCTGATCGAGATTATCGATCACGGTCCCCAGACTGCTCTGTCCGCGTGACTGCGTCCCTACGATAGTCCCAAGACTGCGGAACTCCTCCTGGCTTACCAGCTTGTTCATCTCATTTTGCCGTTCCGTCGCCTGGGTGCGGAGTTCCTCGGCTTTCACGTAGTAGATCACCGCGGCCGTTGTCGCGATCACGAACAGTGCGACAAAGGTGATGAGAGTATAAAGCATGGCATTGCTTTGGCGACGTTTACCTGCCGGCATAGAAAGCTCCTTGGTTGATGAGAAGGTCTCCCATAATTACCAATTTAGCCATATTATCCCCTTTGCCGCGTCGGTAGTCAAGAAAAAAGAGGGTGACGTTGAAGCGCGGCGACATGTTTGCTGTGACACCGTAAGGCGTTTTCCTCAATGCGCTTACGGACATGCTACAGACGTGGCAAGGATTTCGGCCAAGTCACCGATTCTGTCGATCTTACGCTTTGGTGCGGCGTCCGGCAGGGGGGACGGCTGCCTGTACAACCCGCTGGGACGCAGCAATTGGATCGTCAGCAGGCCAAGCCGATTGGGGGCGATAAAATCCTTGGTCTCGTTATCCGCAACATAGACCGTTTGGTCCGCCCGGGCTTCAAGCCTTTCCATGAGCACCTCGAAGCCGCGCGGGGACGGCTTCCAGAACTGGCGCCCCAGCTCCTCGGTGTACAGGATCGCCTTGAAGTAACGCTCAATGCCGAGGGCCCGGACCTTGAGTCTCTGGGTGGGCAGGAAACCATCGGTCAAAAGCCCCAGCGTGTACCTGCCTTTGAGGCTTTCGAGCGTGGTCCGGCTCGCGGGCGGCAAAGTCAGCGTCGGCGTATGAGTGCGATAGATCTCGACCAGCCTGCCAATCATAGCGTCGTCGTAGGAGATGCCGAGTGCCGCAAGGGCGACGTTGAAGGTCGAGCCGCGGTCGCCCGTGATGAAGGACTGCCACATCGTGGCAAAGACCTCGTCGGCCGAATGTGTGTCCGATAACGTGGCCACGTGCTGTGCCGCCGCCCGGAACCCGCTGCGACAGAAGTCGATCTCATCGTAGAGCGTGTCGTCAAGATCGAGAATGACGGTTGTTATCATGCCGGTCCGCAGTCACTATGCCCACGTCGAGCGTATACAAGACGTCTACATGTCTGTATAATCTTACCCGTGTCATCGCCACTTGTCGATGACAGGAAAGACCCTGCGAATTACTAAGGATCGCCGATGGAGTTGTTGCGGATTCTTCGGCCCGTGCACTGGGTCAAGAACGTCTTTGTCTTCGCAGCGTTGGTCTTCAGCCGGCGGCTGGCCGGACCATTGGCCGAGTCGCTGCCGGCGGTCGGCCTGGCGCTGGGGGCTTTCGTCTGCTTCTGCCTGGCATCGTCGGCCATCTACGTCGTCAACGATGTTCTGGATCGTAAGACTGACAGCGTCCACCCCCAGCGGCGCAGCAGGCTGATCGCGGCGGGGCGAGTGACTGTCCCGGCCGCACTGGCGGTCGGCGCCGGCTGCGCGGTACTGGCCCTCATCGGCAGTCTTCTGCTCTCGGCCACGTTGGCGGCAATCATCTTGGTCTACCTGCTGCTGATGGTTTTCTACTCAATGGGTCTGAAGCACGTGATGATCGTGGATTGCGTGATCATCGCGCTGGGCTTTTGCCTGCGGGCGGGGGCGGGGGCGGTCGTCATCGACGTGTTCATCTCGCCCTGGCTGGTGATTTGCACGTTCGCCCTGACGTTGTTTCTGGCCTTCAGCAAGCGTCGCGGGGAGATCGCCCAGCTTCAGGCGAACAGCGAGGCGTTCCGCAAGACCCTGGGGGAGTATACGCCGGAGTTGTTGGCCCACATGCTCGACGTCAGCAGTGTGCTGGCCGTGGTCTGTTTCCTGCTGTACGCGATGGATTTTCGCACCCGGGAGCTATTCGGCTCGAATAACCTTGTGTACACGACCCCCGTCGTGCTGTATTGTATATTTCGGTTTAGCGCGTTGACGCAGAAGGGTTTGTACTCCGATCCGGTGAAATTGATCGTTGTCGACCGGTCCTTCCAGATCGGCCTGTCGCTGTGGGTCGTTCTTTGCATCGGGATCATCTACGGCACGGGAATCGTGTGAAGTCTGAAGGGCGAAACAGGGAGTCTTCATGACTTCGAACTTGAGACTTCCCACTTGAAACTACTTCTTCTATTATGGCGAAAGAGCGACTTCAAAAGGTGATGGCGTCGGCCGGGGTGGCTTCCCGCCGGCAGTGCGAGGAGTTGATCCTCCAGGGCGACGTTCGCGTCAACGGCCGGGTCGTCGAGGAATTGCCGGCCTTCGTGGACCCGGACGAGGACGTCATCACGGTCGGCGGCAAGCGCCTGCAGGAACCTCGGCGGGTGTACTACCTGCTGAACAAACCCAGGGGCGTCATCTGCACCAGCAGCGACCCGCAAGGCCGCCCCAGGGCGGTCGATCTGGTCCCGGGCGGGCAGCGGATCTTCTGCGTCGGCCGGCTCGACGTCGACACGACGGGGCTGATCATCCTGACCAACGATGCGGAATTGACCAACCTGCTGACTCACCCGAAATACAAGGTCCCCAAGACCTACGTGGCCAAGGTCAGCGGACGGGTGGACGGCCAGACTGCCGAGAAGCTGAGCAAGGGGATTTGGCTGGCCGAGGGCCGCACGTCGCGCGCCGCTGTCAAGGTGCTCAAACGCGGCCACAACGATTCTCTCGTGGAGATCCGGATCTGGCAGGGTCTCAACCGCCAGATCCGCCGGATGCTCGCGAAGGTGGGATTGCCCGTCCAGTCGCTCAAGAGAACGCGGATCGGTGGACTGAATGTCGAGGGTTTGGGCATCGGCAGGTACCGACCGATAACGAAAGCGGAAGTGGCCTCGCTCAAACGAGCCGCAACCGCGTAAAACGCGGGACCGTGGGCGAACTCTCTGGGCACGCGGAAAGCTCTTGCTGTGGACCCCGTCAGCGGGTTGTGTCTGCCTTCCGTGTCACGAATTGTGAAATAATTCTACCTCAGGGACTTTTTTTGGTAAAATAGACGCCTGCGACAAAAGTCGAAAAAGTGGAGTCCGAGCCGCGTTTCGGGGCCAATACCGCCGACCATTCCGGGCGGTGGCGACTTTTGTCGAGCGCGTCAAAATAGGGAAAGTTCATTTCATCAGGTAGGGTAGACACAGGCAGGAGTTTCGGCATTGACGAGCATTCAGAAACGAGTATCCGCCGGCTTGAACGTCACGACGCTGAGCCGGGATTCAGTCCGAGAACATTTCATTACCATGGTCCCCGAGGGGGATGAGAGTCCCGAGTCGCTGTTTCGAAGGGTAGGCGACGTCGTCCGGCGGCTGAACGGCCGGATTGTCTCCGTGGAGGCCATAGGCATGGCCGCCGCAGACCGCAAGAGCCTGGGAATGTTGACCGACGCTCTCGGTGGGACGGACGCACCGCTGGCCTGGATCGAAAACGCCAGGACGAACAACCTGTACGGGGTACACCTTTGGGCGATCTCCGGCACGACGGCCCAGTCGCTGTCCTTTGAGGGCCGCCGGGCCGGCACGCTGTTCGAGGATGGGTATTGCCAGTATTGCCGGCTGGTGGGGCTTCTGCCGACGAGCACGGAGATCGGTCGGCCCGAGCAGGCCCAGACGATCTTCCGGCAGATGGAGGCGGTCCTGGATAGCGCCGGCTTGGCCTTCTCTGACGTTCTTCGCACGTGGTTCTACAACGACGACATTCTCGCCTGGTATCGCGAGTTCAACGGCGTGCGCACGAAGTTCTTCCACGAGAAGAAGGTCTTCGACGGCCTCGTGCCGGCCAGTACCGGTGTCGCCGGACGCAATGCCCAGGGGGCGGCGCTGCTTTCCGGCCTGATCGCGGTCAAGAGCAATGACGAGGGCGTGAGGGCGTTGGAGGTCGCGTCGCCGCTTCAGTCGCCGGCGTTGCAGTATGGCAGCTCCTTCAGCCGGGCGGTGGAATTGGAGCTGCCCGACCTGCGGAGGCTCTACATTTCCGGCACGGCGAGCATCGACGAGCAGGGCAAGACCATCTTCCGCGGCGATACCGCCGGGCAGGTTCGCCAGACGATGGAGGTCATCCAGGCCATCCTGCACTCGCGGGAGATGGATTGGGGCGACGTTACCCGCTCGCTGGTCTATTTCAAGCGGGGGATGGATGCACCCTTGTTCGAGAAGTATCGCCAGGAAAATGGCGTCCCGCCGTTTCCGGCGGTCACCGTCGAGAACGACATCTGCCGGGATGATCTGCTGTTCGAGATCGAAGTGGACGCCGTCGCGGCAAAATAACTCCGCAAGAGGCTCCGTGCATGTCACGCAAACCTCGTAAGCCCAGCGGTGGGGCGAGCGTCCCCGCTCGCCTGAAGACATCGTGCGGGGACGCACGACCTACCTCCGGCCGCCGGGTCTGGCTCTTTCGTCTGGCTGCGATTGTCCTTGGACCCGTTCTTTTTTTGGGCCTGCTGGAGCTTGTGCTCCGGGCGGTCGGCTACGGTTATAATCCGCACGTGGCCGTGAAGTGCGAGATTGACCGCCAGCCATATCTCGGCGAGAACGTCAAATTCGGATGGCGCTTCTTCCCGCCGATTCTGGCGCGGGAGTTCGAGCCCTTTGCCTTTCCCGTCCGCAAATCCCCCGACACGTACCGCATCTTCGTGCTGGGGGCCTCGGCGGCTCAAGGGATACCCAACCACGCGTTCTGCTTCGGACGTTTCCTCCAGTACCTGCTCCAGGAGCGCTTCCCCGGCGTGCATTTTGAGGTTGTCACCGCCGCGATGGCGGCGATCAACTCGCACGTGGTCCTGGAAATCGCGAAAGACTGTGCCCGGTACGATCTGGACCTGTTCGTCGTCTACATGGGCAATAACGAGGTCGTCGGTCCCTACGGGCCGGGCACCGTGCTGACGCCGGCCCTGTCGAATCTGCACCTGATCCGCCTCGGAATCGCCCTTCGCGCCACGAAGATCGGCCAACTGGCGTATGGCCTGTCCGGCTCGCACGGATTGGGCAAAGGCAGCCCCCTGTCTTGGCGGGGCATGGAGATGTTCCTCGGTCAGCAGGTGCGGGCGGACGACCCCCGGCTGGCGACCACCTACGGCCACTTTCGCCGGAACCTCCAGGACATCTGCCGGATCGGCGCCGGGGCGGGTGCGGAAACGGTCCTGTGCACGATTGGCACCAATCTGAGGGATTGCCCTCCTTTTGCCTCACTGCATCGGCAGGATCTGACGCAGGAGCAGCAGAAGAACTGGGACACGACATACAAACAGGGCGTGGAGGCGGAATCACAGGGCAAATGGGCCGAGGCGACCGCGCTCTACCTGCAAGCCGCCCAGATCGATGACTCCTACGCGGAGCTACAATTCCGGCTTGGGCGCTGCTATCAGCTTGCGGGCGACCATGAGAACGCACGCGACCGATACGTCCGGGCCCGCGATCTCGATACCCTTCGTTTTCGTTCCGACACCCGGATCAATGAGGTCATCCGGGAAGTGGCGGATCAGGCGAAACGTCCGACGGTCCATCTGGCGAATGTCGCTGAGGCCCTGGATGCCAACAGTCCGCATGGCCTGCCCGGCGAGGAGTTCTTCTATGAGCACGTGCATCTGACCTTCGAGGGCAACTACATCGTCGCCAAGACGGTTCTGGAGCAAATCGAGCCACTCGTAAGTACGCGGTTTGGAGACAAGGCCCGGGCTTGCGGCACGTTGCCTACTCAGCAGCAGTGTGCCGAGCGCCTGGCGTATAACGACTGGAGCCGGCAGGAGACGCTGGGCATGATCGTGCATCAGTTCCTCGCGAAAGCGCCTTTCACGAATCAGCTTTATCATGCGGAGCAGGTTGGGCGGCTAAGCCAACAGCTCAAGACGATGGAAGCCGCTCTCACGCCGCAGACGCTCAAGGGGATTGGCCAGCAGTACCTTGCGGCCGTCGAGAAGGCCCCGGATGACTGGCGGCTGCGCTGGGATTACGGCAAGCTGCTCGCGGAGGACCTCAAGCAATATGATGCGGCAGCGGCCCAGTACCGGATCGTGCAGCAGTACCTACCGCATTCGTATATAGGCCATGACGCCCTGGCCGCCGTGCTCAGCGCCAAGGGCGACTTCGTTGGCGCCGCTGCCGAATACCAAAGAGAGCTGGCAATCAAGCCAACCTCGGGTGCTGCGTACCACCACCTTGGCTCGTGCTATCACAAGCAAGGCAAAACGGAACAAGCCGCCGACTGCTACCGCAAGGCGATTCGATTTGAGCCTGACCGCGTCCCCGCCTACGTGGATCTCGCCGAATCGCTCGTCAACCGGCAGCAGCTTGAAGAGGCCGCACGGGTGTGCCGGCAGGGCCTTGCCGTGGTTCCGAATAGTGCCTGGCTGCACAGGAACCTTGGGGCGCTGCTGCTCAAAATGGGGAAGCGAGAGGAAGCGGCCGAGGAAATTCGCACCGCAGTCAAACTCGATCCCAATTCTCCGCAAATGCGAAAAGCAGCCGAGAGAGTCCTGGGACCGGGCACACGGTAGGTTGTGCGTCCCTTCGGCAGGCTCAGGGCAGGCTCTCGCACGACGTTTCAAGGCGAGCGGGGACGCTCGCCCCACTCAAAAGAGCGGGTAGATGAACACCGCCGCCCCGGACCCGCCCAGCAGCACCAGCAGGCACAGGAGCAAGAGCGTCACGAGGATCGGCAGCAGCCACCATTTCTTGTTGTACTTGAGGAAGTACCAGAACTCCAAGGCCAGCGAGGGACGTTTCTGCCGTGCCAGGTCATCGAATTTCGCCGTCTTGTCGTCTTGGGGTTTCATAGAATTCGCTCCCTCCACGTCAGAATTGGTGGAAGTACCGTTCCGTGTCTTCGTTGGATTTGTGGGGCACCCAGTAACTCTCGGCCGCCGCATCGAATCGCCGGCAAAGCGCGTCCCGGCCGATGAGCCGGAAAACGAGTGCCACGGGTGTCAGCAACAGGAAATAGAAAGCGGCCAGCAGAATAAGACTGACCACAAAGCCGATGGGCATTCCCACAATGGTCAGGGCGACATAGAGGACGCGTGTGACCTTCGTAGAGGTCAGGCTGCACAGGAAGATGGCTGTCCCGGCGGCCAGAACGATGACCGCCCAGAGAATTGCCACGCCCCAAACGAAGGATAGGACAAGTGCGGCTGCGATCGACGCCAATAAGCCGCTGACGCCGAACACGCGCAACTGCCGGTCTGTCGGATGCCATTCGATTTCTACCAGCATCAGTCCAACTCAAATCGGGCCTTGTATTCGTCGATTTCGTGCTGTTTTGCCTGCGGCTGCTCCTGTTTATACAGGATTTGGTTCTCCAGCACCAGCACATCCATGTTGGTCGCCATGAAGCAGCGGTAGGCGTCCTGCGGCGAGCAGACGATCGGTTCGCCCCGGATGTTGAAGCTGGTGTTGATGATGACCGGGCAGCCGGTCCTCTGCTTGAAGGCCGTAATCAGCTTGTGCAGCCTGGGATGACGTTCCGCGTCCACGGTCTGAATCCGCGCGGAATAGTCCACGTGCGTGACGGCCGGGATGACGCTCCGCTTGACCTTGAGCTTGTCGAGACCCTGCAAGGATTCAGGATTTGCCTGTGGGCGGAGCCGTTTCTGCTCGCGGACGGCCGCCACGAGCAGCATGTAGGGGCTATCCTCCTGCGGGCGGGTCTCGAAGTACTCGGCCACGTCCTCCCGCAGCACGCACGGTGCGAACGGGCGGAAGGACTCACGGAACTTGATCTTGAGGTTCATGGTCGACTGCATTTCCTGGCTCCGCGCATCGCCGAGGATGCTCCGGCTGCCCAAGGCCCGTGGCCCGAACTCCATGCGTCCCTGGAGCCACCCGATGACCTTGCCCTCGTCGATCAGCTCGGCGATCCTCGCAATCAGGGCCGGCTCATCGTTGTACGCGTGGTACTTGGCGCCTGCGGAGTCGAGGAACCGGCGGATTTGCTCGTCGGAAAACGCTGGCCCCAGGAGCGAGCCCTGTTGCTTGTCCTGCCCATCCACGTGCCGCTCGTTGCCCAAAAGTTGATACCACACGAATAGGGCCGCGCCCAGCGCGCCACCGGCGTCGCCGGCTGCCGGCTGAATCCAGATGTTTTCGAAGGGCGTCTCTCGCAGGATTCGGCCATTGGCCACGCAGTTCAACGCCACGCCGCCGGCCAGAGCGAGGTTCTTCATTCCGGTCTGGCGATGGACGTGCCTGGCCGCTCGCAGCATGGCCTCCTCGGTGACGGCCTGGATCGAAGCCGCGATGTCCATCTCCCTTTGCGTCACCGGGACCTCGGGCCTTCGTGGCGGACCGCCGAAAAGCTGCTCGAACTTGCGGTTCGTCATGACCATCGTGTGACAGTAGCCGAAATAAGCCATGTTCAACCGAAGCGAGCCGTCGGGCTTGAGGTCGATCAGCTTCTCCAGGATCAAATCGTAGTATTTCGGCTCGCCATAGGGGGCCAGCCCCATCAGCTTGTACTCGCCGGAGTTGACCTTAAAGCCGGTGAAGTACGTGAACGCCGAGTACAGCAGGCCCAGCGAGTGCGGGAATTGCAGCTCGCAGCTCAGTTGGACCTTGTTGCCCCGGCCGATGCCGAGGCTGGCGGTCGCCCACTCGCCGACGCCATCCATTGTAAGGATCGCCGCCTCTTCGAACGGCGATGGGAAAAACGCACTGGCGGCGTGGGATTCGTGATGCTCGGTGAAGATATAGCGGCCCTTGTAGGCTCCCTGCAAGGCCTTGTCCATCTCGCGGGGCAAATGCAGCTTCTGCCGCAGCCAGATGGGCATGCCCGCCAGGAACTGCCGAAACCCGCGCGGTGCATACGCCAGGTAGGTCTCCAAAAGCCGCTCGAACTTGAGCAAGGGCTTCTCATAGAACACGACGTAGTCAAGGTTTGCAGCAGTCAGGCCCGCCGCTTCTAAGCAGTACTCGACGGCGTGGGAGGGAAACCGGCTGTCATGCTTGACCCGGGTGAACCGCTCCTCCTGCGCCGCCGCAACGATTTCCCCGTCCCGCACCAAAGCGGCAGCGCTATCGTGATAAAAGGCTGAAATTCCCAAGATGTTCATATCGCGACTTGGAATGACTGCCCCAGAGGCTGGAACTCGTCCAATTCCTGCCGGGCGAGCTTGGCTCGTATTCGCTCAAACTGGCTGACGGTCTCCTTGGAGTACAGGCGTTCACCACAATGCAGGCAAACCTCGGCCCGCAGCCTTGCGACCGCGGTGTTTCTCCCTCCACGCAGAAGTTTCTCAACCTCTTTCTCTACCACTTCGCCGCCACAGATCGGGCACTTATCAAAAGGCAACATTTCAATGCCTCCTTGTTCGCCAGTCGATCCACCGTTTGGGATCGGGACGATAGACAGTGATTAAAACCGCCCACTGATTCTCTGCATTATATGCCCACACGCTATGGATGGGTTCTCTTTTGAACGTCTCTCCATACCCCAGACAACTGGGGTACGGCTTGTCCTCGGGGTATTCTTCAATGATTTCCCCTTGAAATACACTGGCGAAGACCTCGTCAAAGGAGAGGCGATCTGACTGAGCCTCTTCATCGGCGTGGTCGGTGATTCGAAGGTGATTATGTCGAATGGCCTGGATGATGTTTCCTATGTCCACTGCCTGTTTGCCTTCTGGTAACGTGCTCGAACATCGATCATCGCAAAACAGCGACCTCTCCATCTTAAAGGGAGACTGTGTGTGATGCAACAGTTGAGGAGTCCGCCGAACGCTGAGACACGAGTCGGTCGGGCCGAAGAACGGATTGTGACGCACAACGGCGAGCGAGGTCTATTGCAGTTTCGCGAGCGCAGCGCGGCAATCCGCAGATTTCTCGGATTCAAAGAGAATACCTGGGTAAGGGCAAATGCTTCTGCTACAGTGACTTATGTTGCCGCCGCGCTACCTGTCACAGGTAGGTCGCACTGGCGGCCGTCTCCGAAGCACTTTTGGGAAGTCGCTTCTTGCTCGTCCCTACCCCGATAATCATAGTCCATTCCCACCCGAGGTTCTCGAGCATGTCGGTGCGGAGTGTGTTCCGGCGTACATCGTGGCAGAGGCTTCTCTCTTTGCAGGAATCCTGGCTGCACTATGGCAGCATAGAGGCTCTGCCATTTATGTTAGCTGACCCTCGAAGGCTCCATGGTTCGGCTTTCTATTCGTTTGTTCATCTGCCGCCTCCCCAAGTGGCGCGGTTTGATCCGTAGCCGGAACTGATCGGATAGCCGCGTTTACCTGCCCAAGCACGTCCGGTGTCGCCAAGATCCGGTTGGCCACAGTTGAGGTAATCTTCGGCCAACGTTTTGTCACCGTAGCCTTCAAGCAAATCCGCCATCTCCGGGATGCGCGATTCGTCCCCGCGCCGGATCAGGTTCAAGCACGCCTGTTGCACGGCGGCCACGGCGTCCTGCTGCACCGCCGAGAAGAGTGACACGGCCGCGAGTGCGTCACCGAGCATCTGGGCCGTAGCGCCTCTGGTGGTGGCTGCGTCGAATATCTGCACCCACGATTTCGCTCCGGACTTTCGCGCCGCCGCCAGACGCATTGGCATATCGGTCGCGCCAGCGCCGATCCGGCTCAGGGTGGCATTGTCCGAAATCTTGGCCAGCAGAATCTTCAGCACATCACGGTCCGTGACGCGCAAGCCAGCTTGCTCCAGCGCGGCCGGGTCGCTGAGCCGTCGGGCGGCCGCAGCACGGAGCACGTCGAACTCGCCCTGCAGTGCCAGTGCCAGCAATCCATTGTTGTCGTTCTCATCGGCCAGTGCTTTTACCCTGCGCTCCAGCGCCCCGTTCGCGAGAACCACGTCGGAAGCCGGGTCCTGTAACGCTTTCTGGAGTCGCCGCAGGGCTTGCTCACGGTTCTCCTGGTAGTAGGCCGTGAGTGCAACTCGGCGCAATGAATCCTTCTCGCGCAGCGTCTCAATGATGGCGGCGCGTACCGCCGCCGATGGCTCTGCTGGCAACCGCTGCAGCAAGAACCCGTCGTCCGCTATCCGCGCCACCGCGGCCTGGCGGATCGCCGCCTGGGGTTCTTTCTCCGCCCATTGGCGTAGGAGGGTCTGGTCAGTGACTTTGCCAATTGCCGCGACGCGAACGTCCAGCCATCTTGTCTCCACGGCCAGTTTGGCCAGCAACGCCTGATCTGTGAGATTGTGCACGCCGGCGACGCGGACGTCGGAATCCTCGTCTTCGACAGCGATCTTGGCCAGCAGGCCCTGGTCGGTGAGTTTGTTCACGGCGGCACTGCGGATGTTCGAATTCTTGTCTTCGACGGCGACCTTGGCCAAAAGAGCCTGGTCCGTAAGTTTTTCGACGGCGGCGCGCCAGACATCCCTATCCTGGGCTTCCACGGCAACCTTGGCCAAAGCAGTTTGGTCGTCGAGTTTCGCGACGGCGGCGCGGCGGACATCCCAGTCGACGGCTTCCATGGCAAGCTTGGCCAAGAGAGCCTGGTTATCCAGTTTCGCGATGGCAGCGCGGCGGACGTGCCCATCCTGGGCCTCCACGGCGACCTTAGCCAATAGAGCTTGGTCAGTGATAGACCCGACTTCCAACCGTGATTCGGCGGTGCGCCGGACGTTCCCAGACTTGTCCTCGACGACGACTTTGGCCAGCGTCGCCTGGTCGGTCAGCTTCTCCACGGCGGCGCGGCGGACCTCCCAATCCTTGGCCTCAACCGCGATCTTGGCGAGCAGGGCTTGGTTGCTCACTTTCCGAGTCAGCTCTGGCTTCACCCACATTCCCATCTTTGCCAGCACGGCTTGGTCGATGAGCTTCTCCACAACTGCGCGGCGGACAACCGAATCCTCAGACTCGACGGCGACCTTGGCCAACAGAGATTGGTCGGTAAGTTTCTCGACGGCGGCGCGCCGGACAGACCTATCCCGGGCGTCCACGGTGACCTTGGCCAAAAGAGCCTGATCCGTAAGTTTTTCGACGGCGGCACTGCGGACGTTCGAGTCCTTGTCCTTGACGGCGATCTTGGCCAGAAGGCCCTGGTCGGTGAGCTTGTTCACGGCGGCACTGCAGACATCCTCATTCTTGTCCTCCACGGCTACCTTGGCCAAGGTAGCCTGATCAATACTTCGTCCAATTGCCCTTAGACGTTCAAAGGCGAAAGGGCCGTTAATGCGCGGAAACGCCAGCATCTGAATAATCCAGATAGTCGCGACTCCTACCAGCAGAACACAAACGCCGACAAATACGCGTTTTGTTTTCATCGCTTCACGCCACACTTCCCAAATCGGTTCATAAGCAGGACTCCCGCACACCACGGCTTCCAAAGTATAGCACAATATGCGGTCCGATTTCAACGACCCTGAGGGGCGGCCGGTGCAATCAAGGAGAGATGCCACATGAACCGCGGCACACAATTTTCGTCTTAAGGCAGGTAATTGTTGCAAAAGGGCGGTAGTTCGGTAAAATACTCGTTTTCCCGCCCGTCAGGGTGTGGGATGGATAATCTGCGACAGAGGCGGTAGCCGTCGCAAAGATGCAGGAGCAGTTTATGTCGAGAGAATGCTTTTTTACGGGCAAAAAGACGATTTTTGGCAATGCTATCACCCGGCGTGGCAAGGCCAAGCGGCTGGGCGGCGTCGGCAAGAAGGTGACCGGCGTCACCCGGCGGAAGTTCAAGGCGAACATCCAGAAGGTCCGCGCGGTCGTGGGCGGTGAGGTCCGGCGGGTCCGGGTCTCGGCCAAGGCCATTCGCATGGGCCTGATCCAGAAGCCCCTGAAACGCACCTATAAGCCCGGCCAGCAGCAGCAAGCCGGTAAGTAGTCCAACGCGTTTCCACGTCGTCCTTTCCCAGCGGGGCGCGGTTGAGCCTCGCTTTTTCTTTGGGATGTGGAGTTCTGCAAAATGGACGTTCGGCCTACTTTGGGAGGGAAAAATCTGCTTCACGATTCTTCCCTCCCAAACCGTGAGCAACTGACAACGAACAAGTTAGGCCGATTCTTCACGGAAATCGTGAAACGGATTTCCGTGAAGAATATAGGCCGAACGTCCATTTTGCAGAGCTCCACTTAGAATATATGCAGCAGAAGATCGACGCACAGCAGGTTCGCAAGGTCGCCAAGCTGGCCAGGCTCGATTTGACCGAGGCGGAGATCGAGGAATTCACCGGTCAGCTCGGGGCGATTCTCCAATACGTCGAGAAGATGAACGAGCTGGAGACCGCCGAAGTCGAGCCTCTAGCGCATTGTCTGCCGATCCACAATGTCTTTCGGGCGGACCAGGTGCGCGAGTCGCTGGGGACCGAGAAGACCTTGGCCAATGCTCCCGAGCGAGATGGGGCGTTTTTCAAGGTCCCGAAGATTCTTGAGGACAGTTCCAGTTAGGACCCGTGAAAAGCTGAGTTGACAAATCGATTCGGTGCAGGGAGGTTCGGACATGAAGAGCTTGCGATTCGGGTGTGTGGCGTTGCTGGTCGTGGGGGTCGGTTGTCTATCGGGCAGGAGCATGGCGGCCAACGGGAAATCCGCAGGCGGGGGACAAAGCGAGCAGACGTTCCAAAAGGAGATCACGAAAAAGGTCAGCCTGAAGTACCTGCTGTACCTGCCCAAGGGCTACGGCGAGAAGCAGGACCAGAAGTGGCCGGTGATACTCTTTTTGCACGGGGCGGGCGAGCGGGGCAATGATCTGAACTTAGTCAAGAAGCACGGCCCGCCGAAGCTGATCGAGGCAGGCAAGGAGTTCCCGTTCATCGTCGTTTCGCCGCAATGTCCGAGCAATAGCTGGTGGCCGGAGCAGGTGGATGCACTCGTCGGTTTGCTCGATGAGGTCGAATCGAAATACGCGGTGGATCGCGATCGTGAATATCTGACGGGCCTGAGTATGGGTGGGTTCGGAACGTGGGCCCTGGCTACTCGCTTTCCCGAGCGATTCGCGGCGCTTGCTCCCATCTGCGGCGGGGGCGACCGGTACCTGGTCGGCAGGCTCAAGAATGTCCCCGTCTGGGTGTTTCACGGCGCCAAGGACCCGGTCGTGCCGCTACAGTCATCGACGGACATGGCCGATGCCCTCAAGCGGGACGGCGGAGACGTCCAATTGACGGTCTATCCCGAAGCACAGCACGACGCCTGGACCGAGACCTACAACAATCCGAAACTCTACGAGTGGTTCCTGAGCCACCATAGGGGCGAGGCAAAGAAGTAGCGCGGTCTATGCCGGTACACGATTTGACAGCAATGGAACTGCGGGACCGGATTGCCGCCGGGCAGGTCAGCAGTGTCGAGGCCACACGGGCGGTCTTGGACCGGATCGACCGTTTGGACCCGGTCGTCGGGGCGTATCTGTCGATTCTCCCCGAGAGGGCCTTGGAAACCGCGAAGGAAGTGGATCGTAAGATCGCGGCGGGTGAGCCGGTGGGAACTTTGGCCGGGGTCCCCATCGCCATCAAGGATGTTTTATGCACCAGTTTCGGCACGACGACCTGCGGGTCGCGAATTCTCCAGAACTTCCATTCGCCTTATGATGCGACCGTGGTCCGCAAGCTTCTCGACGCGGACGCGATCATCGTCGGCAAGACCAATATGGACGAGTTCGCGATGGGTTCGAGCACGGAGAACTCGGGCTTGCGAAAGACCGTCAATCCGTGGGACACGTCCCGCGTGCCGGGCGGCAGCAGCGGCGGCTCGACGGCGGCGATGGCGGCCCGGATGTGCTTTGCCGCTCTGGGCTCGGACACGGGTGGCTCGATTCGCCAGCCGGCGAGCTTCTGCGGCGTCGTGGGCCTCAAACCGACCTACGGCCGCGTCTCTCGCTATGGCTTGGTCGCCTACGGCTCCAGTCTCGATCAGATTGGGCCTATCGCCGGCACGGTGGCGGATGCGGCGCTGTTGCTCAGCGTGATCGCCGGACACGACCCGGCCGACAGCACGAGCGTCGATGAGAAAGCGGCGCCGGCGGGGGATTACCTTGCGGGGCTCAATGAGCCGGTCGAAGGACTCAAGATCGGCATCGCCTCTGCCTTCAATGCGGGGGCCGAGCCGGCGATCCAGAAGGCCATCGGTGAAGCCGTGGACGATTACCGCGAGGCCGGCGCCGAGATCGTCGAAGTGGACATGCCGCACTTGGACTATGCCATTGCGGCGTACTACGTCATCGCGACGGCCGAGGCGTCCAGCAACCTGGCCCGCTACGACGGCGTCCACTACGGCTACCGCAGCGAGAACGCGAATGACTATATCGAGGTCTACACGAAGTCGCGGGAGGAGGCCTTCGGCAAAGAGGTCAAGCGGCGGATCATGCTCGGGACCTACGCTCTTTCGAGCGGCTACTACGACGCCTATTACCTCAAGGCCCTCAAGGTGAGGAACCTCATTCGCGGCGATTTCGTCCGGGCCTTCGAGCGGTGCGATTGCCTCATGATGCCGGCGGCGCCGACCACGGCGTTCCAGATCGGCGAGAAGGTGGACGACCCACTGAAGATGTACCTGGCGGACATCTACACGGTCGCGGTCAATCTCGCGGGCATTCCCGGCATCAGTATCCCATGTGGGTTCGATGCTGCGGGCCTGCCGATTGGTCTGCAAATCCTGACGCCCGCCTTCAGCGAGGCCAAGCTGCTGCGGATCGCCCGGATGTACGAGGCCCGAACGAACTGGCACACGAGGAAACCGGTAGGGTTGGAATAATGGAATGATGGAATAGTGGAATGATGGGCGGACGACTCGCACTCTCCCAGCATTCCAGTATTCCATCATTCCAATCCCGTTCATGCGTGAAGGGATGATTTGGGTGTGAGTGATCTGACCTACAAAGTGATTGTCGGCCTGGAGATCCACGTACAGCTCAATACGCGGACGAAGATGTTCTGCAGTTGTGCGCTGAGCTTCGGCGAGGAGGCGAATAGCCGGGTCTGCCCGGTGTGCCTGGGTCTGCCGGGGGCGCTGCCGGTCATGAACCGGCAGGCGGTCGAGTATGCGATGCTCGCGGCGCTGGCGCTGGACTGCCCGGTGGCCGAGTTCACGAAGTGGGACCGCAAAAGCTACTACTACCCGGACTTGCCCAAGAATTACCAGATCAGCCAGTACGACCTGCCTCTCGGCGGCCCCGGCTCCATCGAGATTCCGCTCGAAGACGGCACCACGAAGAAAGTCCGCATCCGGCGGGCGCATTTGGAAGAGGACGCCGGCAAGAATGTGCACGCCGCCGGCAGCTTTTCGCAGGTGGATTTGAACCGGGCGGGCACACCGCTGCTGGAGATTGTCACGGAGCCGGACCTAAACGGTCCCGAGCAGGTGCGGGCGCTGGCCGTCGAGCTGCAAAGGATCGTGCGCTACCTCGGCATCTCCGAGGCGGATATGCAAAAAGGGCACATGCGGTTCGAGCCCAATGTCAACCTCGTCATCGACCGGGCGGGCCAGCAGTTCAAGACGCCGATTGCCGAGGTGAAAAACCTCAACAGCTTCCGGGCCTTGGAACGGAGCGTCGCCTACGAAATCCGCCGGCAGCTCGACGACTTCCTCGAGACCGGCCGGACGATGCAAATGGGCAACAAGTCCACGCGCGGCTGGAACGACGTGCACGAGGCGACGGTGCTTCAGCGGGAGAAGGAAGAGGCCCACGACTATCGGTACTTCCCCGACCCCGATCTTGTCCCCGTGGTCACGACGCGTCAGTGGCTGGACGAGATTCGGTCCCGGCTGTGCGAGTTGCCTTTGCAGAGGCAGGTCCGCTACGTGCAGGCGTATGGCCTGAGCGAGTACGACGCGGGGGTCCTGACGGGGGATCGCTCGACGGCCGATTTCTTCGAGCAGGCGGTGGGTTCGGGCGGCGATCCGAAGCGGATCTGCAACCTGCTCACTCAGGTCGGCCTGAAGCTGGCCAACGAGCGGGGCCGCGATTTGCTGGGCTTGGGACTGGAGCCGAACGCCGTCGCGACTTTGGCCGGCATGATCGATCAGGGTGTCATCAGCGCCTCGGCAGGCAACACGATTCTCCAGGCAATGGTCGAGACGGGTAAGAAGCCCGAGACCCTTGCCCAAGAGCTGAACCTGGTGCAAAAGAGTGACGCCGGTGAGCTGGAAGGCATCGTGGACCAGGTCCTCAAAGAGAACGCCGCGGCGGCCGCCGATGTCGTGGCCGGCGGCAAGAAGAGCCAGAAGGCCCGAGGATTCCTCCTGGGCCAGGTTATGCAGAAGACCAAGGGACAGGCCAACCCGAAAGTGGTCTCCGAAATCCTCAATAGGAAACTAAGGTAATGGCGATGAAGGCACAGAAGAGCGCGAACGTTGCGAGAAAGCCGGTGAACGTCGAGGGGGCCAAGGGGGTTGCGATTCGCGTGCTGATCTCGAAGGACGACGGGGCACCGACGTTCGCCATGCGGATGTTCGAGGTCCAGCCCGGCGGGCACACCCCTCTGCACCGCCATCCGCACGAGCACGAAGTCTTTGTTCTCCAGGGCTCCGGCACGTTCGTTCACGAAGGCAAGGACCACCCGATCTCGCCCGAAGACGTGGTCTTCGTCCCCGGCGGCGACGAGCACTGCTTCAAGAACGCCGGCAATTCCATCCTGCGATTCCTGTGCCTGGTGCCCCTGTCCGGCGCGTGAGCAGGACTGGCGACTTAGCGCGCATCGTTGACTCGCCGGAAGGAAAAGCGGTAGCCTTCGTAGAGGGCGATTCCGTAAAACAGCAGGTCCATCGAGCGGAAGGTCGCGATCATCGTGGCCGGGATCAGGACCGGATTGCGGCAGACGTGCGCCAGTACCGCCGGCGTTGAGAGGCCCTGCTGGCCGGCGACGAGCGTGCACACGCTCAGGAGGTTGCCAAGCAGACAGCCGAGAACCGTCAGTGTCACCCCCAGATAGCCGAACGATTGGGCGATGCCCCGGCCGAGCATCCGCACCGTGCCGCCGACGAGCAGACCGACGGCCATCGCCATCCAGCCGATCTGATGGCTGACCGCCATCGTAATCAAGGTCCAAGCCATCGCTCCCACGGCCGCGGCTGCCAAGCCACCGGCCAGGGCGAGGGAGAAGCTCTGTTTCGCACGTTGCTCGGAGAGCGCCAGCTCGATGTCATTCTGTCCCGACGCTGTCATGCTGCCGGCGGCGCATGGGAGGTCCAGGATACTCTGCAGTCCCGGCACCTCCTCGGCGGATAGTGCAACCGCGAGGCGCGGACGGCCCGCCCTGGGCCGCAGCTCCAGCCCTTGCGGCGCCGCCGTGATATCCACGAGGCGGGGGTGCTGAGAATCGGGTTGAGATTGAGGCTCGAGCCGTGGCTCGCCGGCCTCACGGCCTGCCAGCGTTGGGCGAGACTGCGGCTTGTCCTGTGCCGGTGGCTGTGTCCGGCCGTCCTCGGTCTCGATGTCGGACAACCTCTTGCGCCGCGACCGGGACCCCTTTCTTGGCTCGTTGGATTCCGGCGGCGTCACGTTGATGTCGACCAGCGGCTCTTTGGTCGCCGTCGGCTGCGGCTCGCGATCGTTGTACATGGGTCTCATAGCACTCCTAATCTTCAAGACAGCCACAGGCGGTGTCAGCGCAGCGGCTCTCGGCAACGACCGGCGTCGGGTGGGAGGTGGGGCCCGCCGCCTCCAGGACCGGGAGCTATCGGCCTGTTGCACCGCCGGACGCCCAACGGCGCAGAAGACCTCTTCCTAATTCATACGAAACAGCCGGGCAAATGCAAAGTCACCCGTCATCGAAGACGGTTGGCATGCTCGATAGGTCCATTTTTAGAACTCTGCGTTTGCCCTGGGATTTGGAGGAGTCCAGGTTGACGGCCGTGTGACCAGGGCGTAGAATCTCCCGTGTCCTGATACTGATTGGGAGATACTTATGAATCTCAGAGGCGTTGTACTCGCCGGGGGAACCGGGTCTCGACTGCGGCCGCTGACGAAGGTGACCAACAAGCACCTTCTGCCGGTCGGGCAAAAACCCATGATCTATTACCCGATCGACAAGCTCATCGGCGTCGGGATTGAGGAAATCCTGATCGTCACGGGCGTCGAGCACATGGGCGACGTCGTGGGCTTGCTGGGGTCGGGCCGGGAGTTCGGGTGCCGGTTCACGTACAAGGTCCAAGACGAGGCGGGCGGCATCGCCCAGGCCCTGGGGCTGGCGGAGAACTTCGCCAACCAGCAGCCCTTGGCCGTAATTCTTGGCGACAACATCTTCCAGGCGAGTCTCAAAGTGCACGCCCAACGGTTCCTCTCACAGGGGACCGGCGCTCGCCTGCTGCTCAAGAAAGTGTCCGACCCGCACCGGTTCGGCGTGGCGGAAATCCGGGACGGCAAGGTCCTCGGCATCGAGGAGAAGCCCAAGTGCCCCAAGAGCGACCATGCCATCATCGGCGTCTACTTCTACGATGCCGGCGTCTTCGACATCATCCGGACCTTAAAACCGTCGGGCCGGGGCGAGCTGGAGATCACCGACGTGAACAACGCTTATATTCGCAAGGGACAGTTGGCCTGTGACGTGCTCGACGGCTGGTGGACGGACGCCGGGACGTTCGATTCGCTCGTGCGGGCCAGCGACCTCGTGCTCAGGGAACCGCCCCAATGACAAAGCAGCTTCTGCCGTTGAAAGTCGTCCAGGTAGATGAAGGTCTTGTGGTTCGCAGCTCGGGTGGACCGATCGAAGGGTTCGGCGTGCGTCGTGGCAAAGTGATTCCCGACGAGCGCGGCCGGCTCGGCGAGATCCTGCGGGCGGACGACCCGTGGTTCCAGAAGTTCGGCCAGGTCTACTTCACCACAACTTTCCCGGGCGTTGTGAAAGCATGGCACTTCCACAGGAAACAGACCGACCATTTCTATGTCGTGCGCGGCACCGTGAAGGTGGCCCTCTACGATGCGAGGCAGGATTCGCCGACGCACGGGACGGTGAACGAGCTTTACCTCGGCGAGCATTGTCCGGGCCTGGTACGCATCCCGCCGGGCGTGCAGCACGGCTGGATGTGCGTCGGCGAGACGGAGGCGTACATCATCAACGTGGTCTCCGAGGCGTACAACCCGGCGAGTCCGGATGAGTTTCGCACTCACCCTCACGACAACGATATCCCCTATGACTGGACGCGGCGGGATGGGTAACGAGGTGATAGCACTGCTCGGAGGCAGGGGCATGCTCGGCACGGAGGTGGTGGCGGCTTGCTCGCAGCGGAACCGCACGGTGCGCGTTTACGACCTTCCCGAATTCGATATCGCGAACGAGGACCATCTCCGGCAAGCGGTCGAGGCGGCGGATGCGATCATCAATTGTGCCGCCTATACCAATGTGGACGGGGCACAAGGCCAGACGGAGCTCGCCTATCGCGTGAACGCCGAGGCTGTGGGGCGGTTGGGCCGGCTGGCCCGAGAGCTGGGCAAGTGGGTGCTGCACATCAGCACGGATTTTGTCTTCGACGGCGGACTGGACCGGCCGTATGTCGAGACCGATAGCCCGAACCCGATCAACGAGTACGGCAGGAGCAAGCTTGCCGGCGAGGTGCTTCTGGGGGACAGCGGCTGTACCCATTGTCTCGTCCGGTTGGAGTGGACCTACGGTCTGCACGGCCGGAATTTCGTTACCAAGCTGGTGGAGCGGGCCAAGACCAGCCAATCACTGAGTGTCGTTAGCGATCAGGTCGGCTCGCCCACGGCGACGACGGAGGCGGCCAAGGCCATCTGCGATCTCCTGGAGCAACGCGCTGAGGGGCTTTTTCATTTCGCCAGTGCGGGGTACGTCAGCCGCTACGACATGGCCGCCTTTGTTTTCGATCATCTTGGTCTGGAGGTTGTGTTGAGGCCCTGCCGTACCAGCGACTATCCGGCCGCGGCGGCTCGTCCGTTGAACAGCCGCTTCGATTGCCGCAAGATAGGGCCGCTCCTACGCGAGCCGATTGCCTCCTGGCAACGGCCGCTGGAGCATTTTCTGAGGCAGCTATGACTATGAAGAATATTCTTGTCACAGGCGGCGCGGGCTTCATTGGGAGCAACTTCATCCGGATGGTGCTGACGGAGCACCCGGATTGCTTCGTCGTGAACCTCGATAAGCTGACGTATGCCGGCAATCTGGAGAACCTTGCCGAATTCCACCACCACGACCGATACCAGTTCGTGCATGGTGACATCTGCGACAGCCCGCTCGCCGTGAAGTTCCTCCTCGACCAGTGTCAGATCGACACGATCGTCAACTTCGCGGCCGAGAGCCATGTAGATCGTTCCATCACCGGCCCGAAGATCTTCATCGAGACGAACGTTGCCGGCACGCTGAACCTGCTGGAGGCCGCCCGGGACAAGAAAGTGGACCGCTTTCTGCAGGTTTCCACGGACGAGGTCTATGGCTCGCTGGGCTCCGAGGGCAAGTTCACGGAGCAGACGCCGCTGAGCCCGAATTCGCCCTATTCTGCGAGCAAGGCGGCGGCGGATCACCTGGTTCGGGCCTTCGGCCACACCTGGGGCCTCAAGTACAACATCACCCGTTGCTCCAACAACTACGGGCCGTACCAGTTCCCGGAGAAGCTCATCCCGCTGATGATCCACAACGCCCTGCACGACAAGGAGCTGCCCGTCTACGGCGACGGCATGCAGGTCCGGGACTGGCTCTACGTCTACGACCACTGCACGGCTATCTGGTGCGTGTTGGACCAGGCACCGCCCGGCGAGATTTACAACATCGGCGGCTGCAACGAAAAGGCGAACCTGGACGTCATCAATCTGATCCTGGGGCGCGTTGGCAAGCCCACGACCCTGATCCGGCACGTGAAGGACCGGCCCGGGCACGACCGCCGGTACGCGATCGACGCCGGCAAGATCATGCGGCAGTTGGGCTGGAAGCCCTCCGTCACGTTCGAGCAGGGCATCGCCCGGACCATCGACTGGTATCTGAGCAACGGCAAGTGGCTGGCGAACGTCGCTTCCGGCCAGTATCAGCAGTACTATGAGAAGATGTACGGCAATCGATGACACGGCGCGTCAGAGGTCGTGCGGTGATGGATTGCCGCGCTTCGTCCCTAATGAAGCAGGCAGACCGAGGTTTGTCATGCTGAACGAAGTGAAGCATCTGGCCCACGGACGGAACTGGCTAAGAAATACGGGAGGCGGCCCAGTCGCGGCCCGGATCCTTCGCTGCGCTCAGGATGACAGATCATCCAGGGTAGCCGCTTCCTCTATCCTGTCCGCCGCGCAGCGGCTTCGCAGCCGGTGTCAGGAAGAAACCCAGGCACCCGAGCCGTCAGTTTCTTAGGAGGAGCGCAGCGGCGAAGCGATCTCCCCCCGGTGGTTGCGGGACTTGCGAAATGTGCTTCTACTCTGCGGCCTGAATTCCCACAACGGCAATGCCTAACTCGTTGGCCAGCTCCAGCGTCTGGGGCTTGTCGATGATGATCGTTTTCCTGGCCTCAATCACCAGGCACCTGGCTCCGCCGGCCGCCAGGTCCCGGATCGTCTCCGGTCCGACGCAGGGCACGTCGAACCGCATGTCCTGCCTGGGCTTGGAGGTTTTGATCAGGGTCCAGCCGCCGGACTTGCAGAATCGGCCGGCCCGCTGGATCATCTCGGCCGTTCCCTCGATGGCTTCCACGGCGATCACTTCGCGCTCTTTGACCGCGATGGCCTGGCCGATGTCGAGCTCGCCCAGTTTCTTGGCCAGCGGCCAACCGAATTCGATATCGTGCTCGACCTGCGAGCCCGGCTGACGCTTCGTCATGACGCCCGAATCGGCAAGGTGCTCCTGACAATACATCGTGGAGTTCTCCAAATGAATGCCGCCGGTAGCCAGTTCATCGGCCAGTGCCGACAAGAGCGTATCCGTCAGCCTGTTCTTGCCCCGCAGCCGCCAGTAGTACACCCGGAACGCCCGCCAGTCGGGAACGTACTGCACGATCCGCCACGGCGTGAACAGGTGCGATTTCGTCACGCGCCCGACCATGACGGCCTGCGTCACGTCGTGTTTGCGGAGCCGGCGAATCCAACTGCCCGGCCGGGCGACGCCGACGTGATAGAAGGTATCGACCTCATCCGCCAGCGGCTCGTCCACGTAGCCGGCGAATCCGACGCAGACGACCCGTAGGCCTTGCCTCCTCGCCCCGGCGGCGACCAGGAATGGGAGCCTGCCCCCTCCGGCGATCAGGCCGACGGTGGAAGATGTTTGATGGTTGATGGTTGATGGTTGATTCATAACTGGAGTTCTGCAAAATGGAGATTAGGCCTATATTCTTCAAGGAAATCTCCTTCTTCGATTTCCTTGAAGAATTGGCGCAAGCTGTTCTCTGTCAAGGTGTTACGATTTGGGAAGGAAAAATCGAGAAAAGAGATTTTTCCTTCCCAAAGTAGGCCTAATCTCCATTTTGCAGAAGTCCAGTTCATAAATCGAAGATCACGCTTCACAAATCAGACCTGCGGCTTCGCTTTCATCTCGGCCGCGAGCTCTTCCAATTGGTTTTGCAGGGTCCGGATGTCCTGACGCATCTGGGGCAGATAGGGCAGCATCGTGTACGCCCGCCGGGCTTGGCCGGCGCCGATGGCGGGGGCGCCCAACACCGTCTCGCCGTCGGGAATGCTGTTGACGACGCCGGCCTGGGCCCCGATCGTGACATGGTTCCCAATCGTAATGTGGCCGACCACGCCGACCTGGCCGACGATGACCGCATCGGCCTTCGTGCTCGCCAACTGCTTCTCGTACTTGCGGTTGACCAAAAAACTGAGGTCGCCCGGTCCCGCGTGGCTCAGGGTTGCGGCCGCCCGGGTCCTGATATTGGGATCCCCGCAGACCCGCCCGCCCATGTGCTCCGCAATCTCGCCGAGTGTTCGCTCTTGCATGAAGCCGCCCATGGAATCCATTTCTGATCGTCTAGGCCCAAAGCGTGCATTGTACAGTTGACAGGGCGTTCGTCAACGGAACGGACGACAGGTTATAGTGCAAACATCGCCAAGCTCCGAAGACTCCGCTTGACGCTGCCACCCTACCCCGTCTTGCGACTTTGCGTTTGCCCTGTGGCAGGTTAGAAAGGCAGACTGGCGAGGACTTCCTTGGGGAGGCTGGGGGAGGGCTTGCGGGCGAAATCCTCCGCGGGGTCTCGAAACACGGTGACCGTTCGGCCGAGCGGCCGGTAAACGGCGGGATCGGTTGGGCCGAACAGGGCGACCGTGCGCACTCCCATGCCGGCCGCCAGATGGGTCACGCCGCTGTCGTTGCCGATAAAGGCGTCGGCGCAGCTCAGCAGCCCGACCACCTGGGTCAGAGCCAGGTGAGCTACACATTTGGCCGTGGCGTGCATCTGGACCTTCTCCGAAGGCCGAAACCTCTCCACCTCGGCGGGACCCAGCAGAAACAGGACCTCCACGTCGCGGTCCCGCAACTCCTTGGCCGTAGCGAGGAAATTGTCCAGGTGCCAGCATTTCTTCTGCCCTCCACTTCCGGGCTGGATCACGACGAGTCGCCGCGACAGATCGATCCCGGCCTGTTCGAGCAGCTCAACGCCTCGGTCCCGGTCCGCCTCGCGCACGCGAATCGTCACTTCTTTCTCAGGGATCTTGGCCTGGTCCGGCGGCAGGCTGCTCTGGCGGGCGAATTGCTCCACGTGGAACTGGGCGACGTGCCGGTGTTCGCCCTCCGGCGGCTTGAGAGGCAGGGTGATCACCTCGGCGCTATGGCTGCAGTTGGCGGTGAAGATCAGGTTCTGCTCGAAGTCGCTCCCCGGCTCGCCGAGAAAGGTGATGATCCAGGAGTAGTCGGCGAACAGGTGGATGAGCGGGTCCCGGTCGGCCAGATCGAAGCCGGCGGGGGCCGTGAAGAGCCGGTGCAACTCGGCCGTGTCGATTGAGCGGACGCCATCCACGCACGTTCGCTCGGGCAAGATGCCGACGTATTCGGCGTGACCGACCAGATCGACGCCGCCCAAGTCCAGGGCGTCTTTCAGGAGCTTTACCAGCGGCAGCGTCAGCAGGCAATCACCGAGTGCGCCGGGCTGCAGAATCACCGCGCGTTGACTCTCCCGCGCCAATTGAGCGTCGGTTGCTTCCAGCAAGCTCAGAATGTCATCACGCGCCTGCATAAACGCTCATTATAACCTATCGCCCTTCTCACCTCAATAGGGATTGGCATTCGGGCTGGTGCGGGGTGCGTGGCGGCAGAGTAGGGCGAGTGTCCCCGCTCGCCTAAGATTGCCGTGCTTCGCTCCTAAGAAACTGACGGTTCGGGTGCCGTGCCGGGTGCCATGCTTACGCTGGCGTAAGCATGTCTTGCCCCTCGGAGGGAACATGTCTACGCGAGCGTAGACATGGCACCCAGAGCCCGACGCCTGGTTTCTTCCGAACACCAGCCGCGAAGCGGCTGACCGACTCGCAATGACATGAGTCGTGCGGGGACGCACGACCTACTCTCTGCCTCGTGTCATCGGGAATTGCTGCCTGCCTATGACAGGTAGCACAATCGAACGAGTGAAATCCCGATGGTTTGGCATCCCATTGACTCATGACAAGATCCGAAGTGACTGTGGGTATATTGCCCGAACGGCGTTAGCCTTTGAAGCTTTGGCTCTCGAAATCGCTGCGGAACAGCAATGCCTGCCGGCCCTTCTGTGCCGCACGAACTCGCAAGGCAATGTCATCGGCATACCGGGGCAACTGCAATGTGTACGAGCCGCCATCATGTTTGAACGAGTCAGTCTTCTCGACCTGGCCGGTCTTTGTGCTTACCCATTCGGCCTGGTACTCGCCGGCGGGCAACTCGAGGGCAAGCTCGGTGAGATCGCTGCCGTTGACGTAGACGGCGTAGGCTTTTCCCGGCTCGCACAGCACGCGTGCCGTGACACCCTTGGGCGGTTTGCTCTTGACCACGGCGTCGTCCGGCTTCATCCGGATGAAATCGAAACCCTCGATGAATTCCTTGAGGATTTGCAGTTGCTGGCGCAGCTCCGGCCCGCCGCCGCCGGGGGCGCTGATCGGGGCGTTGCCTTGCACACTGGCGACGGTGAAGGAATAGTCCAGGTTGCTGTAGGCCGCGCCGCCGGCCACGAGGAAGTCCCAGGCTTCCAGCCGATACGGCTTGACGCGATCCGCGCCGGAAAACCCGGTCTCGTCATCCGCGATCACCTTGTTGAGTGAATAGTTCTGGGCTACGGCGATGGGCGGCTTGGCGTAGTGAAAATTGAAGATCGAGACGTTCGGGTTCGGGTTTTCGACTTTCTTCGATTTATTGGCGATGTTCTGGGCGATCAGGTGTTTGTTCTTGAATCCCGACTGGGCCTTGACGATGGTCTCGGCGATATGGCTCTGCCATTCCTCCGTCACGCCTCCGAAATAGGGTTCGTTGCAGATTTCGCAGTAGACGTTGTCGAAGTCCTTCAGGGCCTCGACGATCCGCTGCACCATCGCGTCCTGCACGGCCAGGAGACCGCCGTTCTGGAGCGTGTAGACCTCGGTCCGCTGGATCGCGCCGATCCCGTTGACGTTGTTGCGGGCGTTCATCGGGCTCAGTTGCCACATCGAATCTTCGTAGAAGGGGCAAAACAGAACCAGCTCGACGACGATACCCCGCTGGTTCGCCGCGCCGACGAAGTCCGTGAGCCGCTGGAAGTACCGGGCGTCCCACTGGGTCAGGTCGAATTTGTTGCCGCCGTTGGCATAGCCGAGAGTGTCGCTTCGGGCCCACGGGCACCGCAGATTGCCCTGGGCCGGCGCGAGGGTGTTGTTCTCGATTTTGAAAGCGCCGACCGGCTCGCAATAGGCCCCGCTGAACGTGCGGGTGAGGTTGAAGCCGTGCGATTGTAGTGTCGCCAGGTAAGGCTGGTAGTCGAATGCCTGGTTCAGCACGGCGCCGTAGTGCTCGCCGGAGGTGATTACTGAATTTCGCATAATATAGTGACAGATTTTTCGCATAATATATTGACACCAGCGTTTCGTTCTCGTAGGCTGTCCGCATGGACAGAAAAGGACGAACACGAAGGGACTTCGACGAGTTGGAGAACCGCCGAAAGCA
>JAPLMX010000221.1 GCA_026386805.1 Phycisphaerae bacterium
GAGACTCCACGTTAGCACCTCCAAGAGGAAAAGACCGCGAGAAGCGGGAGGACCAGGGTAGTTGAATGTTCGATTAGTCACGCGATGGCCCCTTTTAGGGGCCTTCCTCATACCACCGGCTCTGCCGGTGGTTCTGATTCAACGGACGATCAGCTTAGGTAATCACGGTTGATACGCCAACCGACATAGACTCCCGCCACGCTGCCGATGCTACTAAGCACGAAACCAGTCATGAGTCCAACCTGGTCTCCTATCCACCATCCAATCCACCCCAGGACTGTCATGCCAAGAAAGATACAGAGCTTGTTCATGTCGTATCCTCCTGATGCCCAACGCCGAGCGGCCAGGCCCCTAAGCCGAGGCAGGCCTCGTCTCATGTCTCGGCTATCGGGGGACGGATATTCAATTCCAGGCCGAAATAAGTACCGTATCTCGAATGTCGGTCCGTTGAAGCCATTCTTCGCGTGCCAATCCGCACGTTCCAGTCAGCCGGCAGGGGGTGCGCGGCACACCGGCTTTCTGCGCAATGGCGGATTCAACGCACGCGAAAAAAGTATGGTGTCGCCGGGATTCCCCCGGAATTCCCCGGCAATTGCGGGCCGGGAACTGACAACTCCGCTTCGACTGCCTTCCGGACCACACAGGGATGAACACGGATTTCTTCCGGAAAATGTACCTGACACCGTCCCGTTCTCCTTCGGGATCTGGCGGTTTTCCGTGCAGAGAGCATGACTCGGGGTCAGAGATGGTTCGCCCCGGAAGCGAGCGGGAACCGGATGAGCCGTTTTTCCTTTGTCGGAGGGCGGGCACGCCGTTATGATGGGCAATATCGCCATATATTCACCGTTGGAGGTGATCCAGCATGAAGACCAAGAAGACCTTTGACTGTGTCCGCATGAAACGACAGGGGGCCGAGCTCGTCATGAAGTAACTGGAGGGCAAGTCTCTCCAGAAGCAATTCGAATATTGGCAGAAGGGCGCGGAGGATCTCAGAAGGCTCCAGGAGAGACTGAGGCAAGACAGCAGGCGTCGAAATAAGTAAGACGTCCCCGTTTTCCCCGAATTCCTAGAACAGGAGGAATCGAGTATGAGGTTGTTCGGAGCACGCGACATAGACGCGATGAAGGCCAAGAAACGCGCTGTGAAGCCGCTGATCGCCGCCCTCAACGGGAGGTACGACTCCGACCGCGCCGCTGCCGCTCGCGCATTGGGCGAGATCGGCGATGCACGGGCCGTAAAGCCGCTGATCACCGTCCTCAAGAAGGAGAGGCATGATAGCAGCGACGTCGCTTGGGCCGCTCGTAAGGCACTAAGCAAGATCGGTGCCCGGGCCGTAGAGCTACTGATCGCTGCCTTCAAGCGGTGGGATCCCGCCGCGCGCGCTGTTGCCGCGCGCGCATTGGGCATGATCGGCGATGCACGGGCCGTAGAGCCGCTGATCACCGCCTTCAAGGATAACGATTACGGGGTGCGCGCTGATGCTGCTTGGGCGCTGGGCGAGATCGGCGACGCTCGGGCCGTAGAGCCGCTGATCCGCGTCCTCAACCCGTGCAACTGGGACCCCAACGTGAAACGTGCTGTCGCTGACGCGCTAGGCGCGATCGGCGATGCACGGGCCGTAGAGCCGCTGATCGCTGCCGTCGAAGGGTATGACCAGGGTGCGGGCGCTGCTGCCGCTCACGCATTGGGCAAAATCGGCGATGGCCGGGCCATAAAGCCGCTGGTCAACGCCCTCGGGCGCGCGAAGCATGGCTGCAACGATGATTACAGCGTGTCCGCTTGTGCTGCCGGGGCGCTACGCAGGATCGGTGCTCGGGCCGTAGAGCCACTGATCGCCGTCCTCAAGGATGAGAATCGCGACCGGCGTGCTGCTGCTGTTAAGACGCTTGACGAAATCGGTGATGCCCATGCCGTGGAGCCGCTTATCGCGACGCTCAACGATGAGGATCAGACAGTCCGACGTCATGCTGCTGACGCGCTGGGTAAGATCGGCGATGGCCGGGCCGTAAAGGCGCTGATCGGCACCCTCAAGGATGAGGATCACGAGGTGCGCACTTATGCTGCTATCGCGCTGGGTAAGATCGCCGACGGTCGGGCCGTAGAGCCCCTGATCGGCGCCCTCAAGGATGAGGATGAGACGGTCCGCTTTTGTACTGCTGACGCGCTGGACAAGATCGGCGCTCGGATCGCCGACCCGCGGATCGCCGGTGTCGCAGATGAGATGAGGATGATTCAGCACGCACACAATGCCGACTTCATCCAATTCCTGCGCGAGGAGCTCGGCGAGTAAGGCGAGCGAGATTCCGGAGTCAGCTAGCATGTAAGCTTGACAGTTGATGCTGCTGTGATAGCATCGAATTCGGGAGCTTCGCAGGGTCCGCCCTCAAATTAACAATTAACCAGGAGCCTTCTTCAGCTTCGTGACGATAGCGGCCATCTGTTTGTAGAGTTGGCTATCTGGGCACACCATACTCAATTCACGAGCGAAACAAGTAAGGTGCCCCCGGAATTCCGGGCACGACGGTCCCTAGCTGGTGCCGCCCCTAATCCGTTTTGAATCTTTCCGCCGCATCGTCCACTTGGTCCAAGCTGTCATAGAGCTCGGCAATCTTCTGAGATGGAAATAAGTCCCGCCATCCGGACGAGAGCAACGCGTTCCTCACTTGGCTCGAGATTGCGTCGCCTGTGGCCAGTTCGTTGACTAACACCTCGAACCTTGCGGCTAAGGCTATGAGAATACGCGCCATAACGTCTTGTGTTGTTCCGGAAGCCACATCGAGTCGTGATGGCCCGGCGTCGAGTGGGCACAGGACCACAATTTGCTTGTAGTATTCGTCGGAGCCTGTCCCATGGCGTGACCAATGGCAATCGCCTCCAAATCGCAACTCAAGGGGAGTCTCATCGATACCCAGTCTTCTAAACGCAATAGGGCCAGGCCCGAGTAGACCACGCAATCTTGGAAACTGTTCTTTGGAGGCTTGAAGCAACGCCCGTCTGTCGATCTTCCCCTGTGTGATGTACTCCTCGTAATCCAATACAGAGAACTCCATCCCGTTCAACTCGATGGAATCAAATGGGGGCAACTGATCGAGTTCTTCTGCGCTGAGCACATATGATGCCTCATCTCGTCCGGCCGTGATGTTCTGGGAGAGCATCCGAATCGTAGCCTCGTAACTTCGATTAGCAAATGGGTCATCAACAGCAGCTCTAGCTTCTCGGATGAGGTCATCTACTGCCTTACGTTCTGTGGGCGTTCGTGTTCTAACGGTCACCTCCATACCGGCCAACGTCTTGCCAGAGAAAACACCCTCCCGCGATATGGGCTTGCCTAATGCAATGGGGATCGTGATTTGGTCAATGCGAATAAGCTTCCGCTCCATCATGCCTCCTTGCTCTTTATAGTTCTCCACTGGGCCCTCCAACTCCTGCACCCGGTGCACTCATTTCGACCTCCCATACCCACACAACCCGCCTCGGGCTCGAACTCATCCCTCGCAGGCTGATCCGGGGCATCTTCCTGAGAGTATTATGGCGGGGGCAGGAAGAGAGAACAAGTGAAAAATGACACAGAGAAAGGCACGGCGGGACGGTGCGTCGGTGTGTGGGAAAGTGCGGGAATTCCGGGGACCTCTATGAGCAAGCCGTTGTCAAGCCTGTCCCTTCACAGGGTTCAGGGCAAGCTCTGAGCCTGTCGAAGGGACGGTCGCGGGATTTTTCGCGGGAATTCCACCCTCCGTCCCCAGCAGCCCAGTCCGGCCAGGTAATCCCGCCGCCCGGCCTTCGGCCGGAACCAAGATTGCCTCTCGCCAAGCCGCCAAGAGCGCTGAGAAAAACGAAACCAGATCTGTGTCTTCCCCTTGGCGATCTCTGCGTCTTGGCGCGAGACACAAATCTCTTTGTTACCCAACAGAGGGAGGAAGGAGGCCCGCGTTTACGCGCTCCTGAGCCGCCTGAAGGCGGTACTCCGAACGGTGTCCCCCGCCCTCTATCCCCGCTCCGTGGTCTCCGTGCCCTCCGTGGTGGAGAATAACGGGGTTCTTACAGGGCAAGGAGGCTTCTGTGCTCCGGCTCCTCCCCGACGGTCATTGGCGTCCTCCGGGTGCCTTGACATCCCTGCGCCGACCCCCTATAGTCGAGAGGGTCTGGTACTCGGCCAGCATCAGAATCGTGGAGATGACGGCGCGAAAGCCGGATCGGCGTCGGTCGCAGTGGGAAGACACGGGTCTTGGTTTTACATGAGGCATGTGGCAGCGTGGTGACTTTCATAACGATCCATGCGACCACACGCCGGCAGATCGCCCGGATCAGCCACGCTTGAGCCTGGCATCTTGGCCGGGACTGACGCCGAACAGGCGCTTATACTCTCGGCTGAATTGGGGAGCACTCTCGTATCCAACGGCGAAGGCCGCGGCGCTGGCCGTGTAACCATCCTGAACCATCAGTAGACACGCCTTGCCCAGTCGAACGCCCTTGAGGTACTGAAGAGGCGACAGGGTGGTTACCGCCTTGAATCTCTGATAGAAGATCGAAGGGCTCATCCTGGCCTGCCGTGCGAGCGATTCGACGTCAATCGGCTTGGCATAGTCTCGATGCAGGTGATCCAGGACCCGGCTGATCTGGGCGAAGTGAGTGTTCCCCGCGGCCAAGGCGCGCAGTACCTCGCCTCGCTCACCTTGCAGCACACGGTAGACGATCTCTCGAACGAATTGCGGCCCCAGGACCTTGGAATCGGTTGGCGATTGCAGACAGTCGAGAAGACGGACCGCCGCGTCTCTCAGCGGTTGGGTGAGTGGGCTAGCGTACAGACCACGCGGAACCGACTGCGGGCTGGGAGACTCGCCGCCCATTTCCAGAAGCAACTCGCCGATCATCAGGGGATCGACTGCGATCGCAAGGAGCAGGATCGGATTCTGCGGACTGGCGTGCGGAGTCTCACACTCGACGGGCATCGGTACCGCCGTGACAAGATAGTTGTCGACATCATAGATGTAGACGTCCCCACTGAAATAGACACGCTTGGAGCCCTGGGCAATGATGAGAATCCAGGGCTCATATACGGCGGCATGCCTCGGCAAAGGCCGCGAGATGCGATAGAGCTTGACGCCTGACAGCGAGGTGGGATTGGGCCCTTCTCGGGTGGCCAGCGCACCCAGGAGCGCCACGAGTCGGTTTTCTGCCGGGGTTTTCATATCGCGATCATACCTCGCGACGTAGGATTAGGCAAGACATTCGTAGATTCAGGCATTGATCCAATCGCAGCCTTCATCCATACTTGGAAGGGGTAAAGGCAGGTGGATTTGGCACGGTAACCCCCAAGTAAGAATACAGAGGAGTCCTATGAGAACATCGACGAATCACCGCTGTTGTTGGCTGGCATTGGCTATCGTCGGCTGTTGCTGTCTGTTCCCGACCAGCGCCTGGGCGGCGGACTGGCCGCAGTATCTTGGACCGGCCAGAAACTCAACGTCACCGGAGAAAGGACTTTTGCGCTCTTGGCCCCAGAAGGGGCCGGAGGTGGTATGGACTGTTGCTGTTGGTATAGGCTATGGTGGGCCTGTCATCAAGGACGGCAAGGTGTACTTGCTCGACAGGGATGATAAGGTGGGTGATAAACTGCGGTGCTTGGACCTCTCCAATGGCAAGGAACTCTGGAATTTTGCCTATGATGCTCCCGGATCTGTGATGTTTCCTGGCTCGCGCAGCGTGCCGATCGTGGACGGCAATCACACTTATTCGTGTGGTCCCTATGGCGATCTCTATTGCATCAACATAAACACACACAAACCGGTCTGGAATAAGAACGTCTGGAAGGATTTTGGCGGCGGCAGAATCCCGATATGGGCTATTACTCAGTGCCCTCTGGTTTACGGTGATCTACTGATTATAGCATCCCAAGCTCCTGAAGCTGGTGTGGTTGCCTATAATAAACTCACCGGCACTATTGCCTGGAAAACGCCCAATCTTGGCAATGAAACCTATGTCAGTCCGGCAGTGGTAAAGATAGACGGAACAGACCATGTGGTCATGGTTACTTCATCCACTAATCGTATCGGACATCCAGAATTGGCAAATGCTTTGGGTAATGTGGTTGGAATAGAACCCCTTACGAGGAAAATTCTCTGGAAATATGATAAGTGGCAGTGTCACATTTCGGTGCCGAGTGCCGCTGACGCCGGTGATAGCAGAGTCCTTGTTGTAGGCGGATATGAACTCGGTGCCGTTATGATAAAGGTCGAAAAGAAGGCAGACGGCAGCTACGGCGCAACAGAACTTTTCAAGACCGAAGAATTCGGCGATCAAACAAAGCCGCCGATACTACACAACGGTTATTTCTATGCTCAGTACGGAACCAACAGCCGACACGACGGCCTGGCGTGTATGAGCATGGATGGCAAGATCATGTGGAAGACAGGACGTTCACCCGATTTCAACAAAGGCAGTATGATTCTGGCCGACGGCCTGATTCTGGCTACGGACGGTAGGAAGACTCTGTATCTCATCGAGCCTGATCCATCTGGATTCAAGGCACTGGCATCAGCAGAGGTGCTTGGAGAAGGAGGAACCGGATCAGAAAATGATCCTCTGGCTTCCAGAGTTGGAGGTTCGACCCAGAACTGGGCACCGTTGGCACTTTCCAATGGAAGGCTCCTCATCCGAGACCAGAGCCGGTTGAAGTGTGTCAAAGTCGCGGAGTGACGGCAATGACAAAGGCACGATTGATGCCTATCCTGGGGTTATAGGGACAGACCGCCGTCAGACCGATGGAGATGGGGCGCGAATAGTCTCATTATCTTGTCACCGCTCGGGTGATCGTGCCACTATATGGACAGGTGCCGTCGCTCGCAGTATAAGGCTATCAAAGATCAGAAACCGGAACGTAGAGGAGTCTTATGAGAACATCGTCGAATCGATCCTGTCGTTGGCTGGCGTTGGCTATCGCCGGCTGCTGCTGTCTGTTCACTACCAGCGCCTGGGCCGCGGACTGGCCGCAATGGCGCGGGACCAACCGGGACGGAACGTCCGCGGATACCGGGCCTGCTCAAGGAATGGCCGAAAGAGGGCCCACCGCTCGCCTGGAAGATCAAGGGACTCGGCGGCGGCTACAGCGGTCCTTCCATTGCCGCCGGCCGGATCTTCGGCATGAGCAATCGCGGCAACGACGAAGTAGTCTGGGCCCTGTCCGAGACGGATGGCAAGGAGCTTTGGGCGGCGCGCCTGGGGCCGGCCTTCAAACAGCCAGGGTGGCCGCAGGGAAAAGAGGGTCCGGGATGCACGCCGACGGTCGATGGGGAACTGCTCTATGTTGAGGGCATGGGCGGCGCAGTGGCTTGCCTGCAGGTCAAAGACGGCAAGATCCTCTGGCAGCACAGTCTGACGCGCGATTTTGGCGGAAGCGTGCCACCCTGGAGTTACCGCGAATCGCCACTCGTCGATGGTGATAAGGTCATCTGCACCCCCGGCGGCCAGGACGCGACTCTGGTCGCCCTCGACAAGCTGACCGGCAAGACGATCTGGAAGAGCCAGGTGCCCGATGGTCCCAAAGCGGCCTACACCTCGGCCATCGCCATCGACTGCGATGGGCAGCGCCAGTACGTGCAGTTCACCCAAAAGGCACTCGTCGGCGTCGCGGCGTCCGACGGCAAGTTCCTCTGGCGGTATAACCGGGCCGCCAATGGCAACGGTATCATCTGTTCCACGCCGCTCTACCACGAGGGCCTGGTGTTCGCCGCCTCGGCCTATGGTGCGGGCGGTGGGCTGGTGAAGCTGAGCAAGGATGCGAACGGTGGGGTCAAGGCCGAGGAAGTCTATTTCTCCAAGAAGATGCAAAACCACCACGGCGGCATGATCGTCTTCGACGGCTGCCTGTATGGCGCCAACGGCGGCAATGAGGGTGGCTCCCTCGTCTGTCTCGACTTCCAGACCGGCAACGTCCTGTGGGACGGGCGCGACAGCGGGGCGCCGAAAGGCTCGCTGGCCCTGGCGGAGGGCCGACTCTACTATCGCGCCGAGAACGGCACCATGCTCCTGATTGAGCCGAACCGGAAGCAATGCGTCGAGCGGGGCCGCTTCGACCAGCCCGACCGCAGCAAGCAGCCGGCCTGGACGCACCCAGTCATTGCCAACGGCAAACTGTACCTCCGCGACCAGGATGTACTGCTCTGCTACGACGTCAAGGCGAAGTAACAGAACCCGTTCGCCGGGCCGCGCGACCCTCGCCCGGCGAGAAGCACTGGCACGGGGCAACGGCAACGACGGCCTCGTTTGCCTGGACTGGAAGACCGGCAAGGCCATGTGGAGCGCCCCGGAAATCGGGATGGGCGCGGTGATCGCTGCCGATGGGATGCTCTATGTCTACGCCCAGGATGGAAAGACATACCTGGTCAAGCCCAATCCGGCGGCGTTCGAGCCGGTGAGCCAGTTTGGCGTCTCGGAGGGCACGAACGAGCACTGGGCTCATCCGACGATTGCCAACGGACGGCTCTACATCCGCCACGGCGATGCTCTGGTTGCGTACAACATCAAAGGCTGACAAGACCCTGGCGGTGGCCCGCAGCATCGGCTGCGACGAGTAGTACAGCTTCCCACGAATTTTCTTGCAATACTGCCCGGTGGGATGTAGTGTGAGGGGGAGCTTGCGTGCCCGCCTTCCTGCGCCGCCGGTCGGTGCAGCATGGGGCTGGGCAGGAACTTGGGATCCTTGGGGCTGTTCGGTCATGTTGACTACCTCCAATACCACTGCTTGTTGCGTTGCCCATATTCACAACGGCAGGCACCTTGTAATGGTTGTAGTAACGGTTGTACAGCCCATTTTTGCACGGTAGGCAAGATTGATGTAAGTCGTTATAATTCAGTTACTTGGCGGCGTAGCTCAGCTGGTTAGAGCATGGGATTCATAAGCCCAGGGTCGTCGGTTCGATTCCGACCGCCGCTATGTTTATTTTTAGGCCGTTGGTTATTGGTGCCCCCATCGTCTAGTGGCCTAGGATATCAGGTTCTCATCCTGGAGACAGGGGTTCGACTCCCCTTGGGGGTACTTTTTTGTTGGGCGAGGCGGCGGGCCGCAGGACGGCCCGCCGCTGCACCATTGCCTGTCGAAGACCGTGGAAATCCACCTATCCCCCATCACATCGGCCGACCGTCCGGCCATGCTCGATCTGTTCAACCACTACGTCCAACACGGCTTCTGTGCCCTTGCCGAGCAGCCGATGCCGCCCGCCTTTATCGACCGGCTCCTTGACTTGGCCAAAGGCTACCCAGCCCTGACTGTCAAAGACCCCGCCGGAAGCCTGCTGGGTTTCGGCCTCCTCCGCCCACACAACCCGCTGTCCACCTTCGCCCACACCGCCGAAATCGCCTATTTTCTCACCCCCGACCGCACCCGCCAGGGCCTCGGCACGCGCCTCCTGCACGAGCTCGAGCGTGGAGCCAGGGAAGAGCATTCGCACGATTCTCGCCGGCATTTCCTCGCTCAACGAAGCCAGTCTTGCCTTCCACCGCAAGCACGGCTTCCTCGAAGCCGGCCGCTTCCGCCAAGTCTGCCTCAAAAAGGGCACCCTCTTCGACGTCATCTGGATGCAAAAGATGCTCTAAACGCCCAATTCTGCACGACAAAGGACTCGAAAGCCGCGGAGTTGGAACCGCAGATTAACGCCGATGGACGCAGATTTCTCCAACTGAAGAACTGGGAACGGACAACTGGCAACCGATCTTTGACCGCGAAATACGCCAACCACCCAGCGCGGCCTTTGGCCGCAACCAAAGGGAGTGAAAGGCGTTGCCCTTTCGTGTACGGTATTGCTTTTGCCAAACAGTACCGTTCGAAAGGAGCAACGCCATGGATGCCTTTATCCAGAAGTACCAGAAGAATGTCACGGGGGTTCTCAACGGATGGGATCGCGTTCGGATTCGGGGCATGCAGAAAATCCTGGCCAATGTCGGGGGCATGATGAGCTACCTGTCCCACATCGGCGTGCTGATGAAGGATTTCGGTGGCTTTGTCGAACGGACCTGTCTGCGGGTCCGACAGGCCTCCGAGCAGGCGGCCCGCCGGTTGGACCGACCGGTTCAGTACCTGTTCTCCTCGGCCCTGGACAAGTATCAAGAGGCTCAGAACATCGCCCGCCAGGACCAAGTGAAGGAAGGGCTCGTGTGCGTGTTCAGTTGTGTTGAGCCGTGCCTGGCTTACAAGGTGCAGCCGGACCGTGCGACCAAGACGATCTCCTTGCAGATGGCGCCGCGCAAATGCGTGCCTCTGTACCACTACTGGATGAACAAGGACTTTGGCCTGATGCACGCGCGCTTGCAGACGTGGTTTCCCTTTACCCTCGAGGTCTGTTTCAACGGCCGTTCCTGGCTGGCCCGGCAGATGGATCAACAAGGGCTGGGCTACCAGCAGCGGGACAACTGTTTCACCTGGCTCCAAGACGTTCAGGCCAGTCAGCAACTCATGGAGCAATTGCTCCGGTTTCGCTGGCCAGCCTTCCTGCAATCGCTCGCCGATCAGGTTCACCCCCTGCAAAAGGACATTCTCCAGGGCTTCCGTACGGAATATTACTGGTCGATGACGGAGAGCGAATGGGCCACCGATGTGATGTTTGATTCGCCCAGAGCTCTGGCCCGAGTGTACCCTTCCCTGGTCGAGGGGGCGATGACAACCTTCTCGAGCCGGGATGTGATGCGGTATTTGGGCAAGAAGCCCAGCGGTCCTTTTAAGGGCGAGGTCGTCAGCTCCTATCTGCATCGTCCCGAGGGTGTTCGCGTCAAGCACAGCGTCCAGAGCAACTCCGTGAAGAGGTACGACAAGCAAGGCAATGTCCTGCGGATCGAGACTACGATGAACGATCCCTATCGCTTCAAGGCGTACCGTCCGAAAGAAAGCGATCCGAAGGGACCCCGGCAATGGCGTTACCTACGCAAAGGCGTGGCCGATGCCCAGCGCCGGGCCGAGATCTGCCAGGGCGTCAATGACCGCTATCTGGAAGCCTTGGCCTCTTTGGAGAGTGAAATCCCCATCAAGCAACTGGTGGCTTCGGTCTGTCGCCCCACGCGTTGGAAACGCCGGCCCATGCGTGCGTTGCACCCTTGGTCTGCGGTCGATCAAGAGCTTCTGGCGGTCATCAGTCGGGGCGAGTACGTCCTGCAAGGATTCCGCAATCGGGATCTGGTGGCTCATCTTTATCCCAAGGTGTGCGGTGACCCCGAAGAACAACATCGCGCTTCCGCACGGGTCACGCGTCTCCTTCGGCTGTTGCGTGCCCACAGCTTGGTCCGCAAGATCTCCGGCACGCATCGCTACCGTCTGACCCCCAAAGGCCGTGAAATCACCACGGCCGTTCTGCGTTATCAAAGTGCCACCCTGCAACAACTTAGCAAAATATCCGCTTGATAAATCTGCGCAAGAAAACAAGATTCGGACAAGTAGCAATGCGAAAGACAAAGCACAAACCGACCACCGACTACTGACTACCAACTGCCGCTTTTGAGACTCCCTTTCTTGGCCTTCTTGGCACGGGTCTGGGGTTCTTTCGCCTCTTTTCCCGCCTCCATCGCGGCGAGCAGCATCTTTCGCCAACCTTTGGCGTTGGGGTTGAGGATGAAGTCCGGAAAGCCGGTTTCCTTGGGCAGGTACTCTTGGGCCAAGGTCGTCTTGCCGGCCCCATTCGGGCCGGCGACGATGATTATCCTTGGAGATTCTGATGTCCAGTTCATGTACGCCCAGTATAGCCTTGGAGCGACCCACGAGACAGCGTCTCCGGGCCGACACCCTCGGGAAGAAGTACCTGACGCTCTCGGTTCTCTCGGTTTCCTCCCCAGTCCTCCGAATCAGGCTGATTCTCCTCTCGCCATTTCATTGCCGAGCAGCATAATCCAAAGATGACGAATTTCTATCTCCGCGTTTGTCGCATTGGCGATCCGCTTGTGCACCGAGCGATAACTAAAGACGTCTTCCGACCCATCTTCCCCGATGCTCCTCAGAATCTCAGTCTCGTCCCAAACGCACCCGTCTCCCAATGGATTATCCACGAGTTCCAGAATCCAGCCATTGACTTCGTCAAGCCAATGGCTGGCCGTGCCCGCCTGTACATAGCCAATCATGGCTGCCATGTCCAATCGTGCACCATGATGGCCCAACTTGAATCGCTGAATGCCGCCGGTTATCTTGGCCGGCTCCGTCCCTGTAACGTATTCCTTCTCACGATCTTTTGATGGCGCCGGGAGCCGCTTGCATTCGATCACGAGAATGGGATCGTATTTGGTGTAAGATCGGGCTTCAATGACCATGCTCTTAACAGGCGACGCCGAGAGATCGGCGTATCGACCGCTTCCTTGCGGCTCCTCATGGCTGAACGCGACCATAGGGAATTCGCTGCGTGCTCGAGAGTCCAGGAACTTGCATAGCTGAGGATTCAGCATGGGCTCGGAAACCTCATTGGATCGGTCTGGGTCGTCCCTCCACGCGGACAGTTGTTGGCGCATGAAAGCAATTATTCTCAGGGGAGTCGTATGGGGTTCAATACCCGATGTGATTCTCCCTGAACTGCCTGATCCACTTCGCTTCATCGATGTACTCAGTACCCTTGATCGCGTAAGTCGACAAGCGTTTCATCGGCGTCTCGTATCGCCGTAGAGCGAATCCAATAACGTAGCCGATCCGGCTTGACAACTAGTATCACGTTCTCTAAGTAATAGCGAAACACCCGGACTGCTTCGAGGTGTTGGTTGCTTCTATAGTATATGATCTCTCGCAGGTCATTCGCTGCATCTTCCTCGCTGAGCCAAGACAGATCCGGACTATCACCGAAATAGAACGGCTGACAGATCAATCCGTTAAGGAAAATTGGATCGCTTCTCCGCAGGCTACCATGAATACTTCTGAGCATTCTGAGAAATGTGTCGGAATAGTCACGGACCGCCTCCGTGTCCGCCGCTTTTTGGAGCAATTCCGATTCCTGACCGAGACGGACATACTCTGCCACGTATTTCAGAACATCCTCACATAGAACCTGCTCCCAAAAGGAGAAAGACAAGTCGCTGTCGTTTTCCGGGAAGGGCAACAGATCGATATCTTGTTTGCGCACGGCCGTGGCTTTGTTCGTTATCGATTCGGTGCCATGCAAAGCACAACAGAACTCATAGATACGTTGTCTTTGTAGAAAAGACTTATAGAAACTGCGGAGTTCAGAAGATTGTGATGGTGGGGAATGAATTCCAACAATTCTGTGCCGATATGCAAGAAAATGTCTGTCCCAGAAGACGACAGGGAGAGATGTCTTTTCTTTGATCAAAACCAGTGGGGGCGTGAATCGTGTTTCTTTTCTGGGAGACTCAAATAAGGCCTCCTTCACTGTGCCAATCTGGTTCTCATCGATTCCGGAGTCCGTGAGCGCTTTTGTCGGCAGGTATGGACTCCCCGTCAGAAATGCTGCTGGCTTTCGCGTCTCCTTCTTCTCGTTACCTGGCTTCTTTTCCCCTGCGATGAAACCTTCGCCGTAGTCCCACCCTTTTTGGTTTATGTATTGCGCCAAGGTGCGCATTCCACGAAGATGTTGCGAGATGTTGAGCAATCGCCCGCCGCCAAGCAGATTTACGCGCCACAGATATGGGTCTGCCTTGACTTGCTTCAGCGAGACAGTGTGGCGGTCATAATAGTCCAGTTCAAAACAGATTCGTTCCTGAACGCTTTTTGTTCGTCGGAAGGTCCAGTGAGCAATCCTGTAATCACTCGAGGGGTCAGACATGTCAGCAAGAATTGCAACCGTTTTTGTATCTGCCTCGTAAAGCGCCCGAATCGAGGCAAAATCCAAAACCGTGCTGACATGGCTTTTCTGGAATATGTTAGTACGAAAAAGACTGACATTGCGGTTGTAGAGAAAGCCCGCAGGCTGAATCAGACAGACGCGTCCAGTGGTCGGCCGCAAAATCGCCAGTGCCTGTTCAAGAAAAAGGTAGGCGACCTGTTTGTCTGGCAAAGAGCCTCGACTGCTCTCTTCTTGCTGTGCTGCTTGATCAATTTGCATCGCTGCGCCAGACAACTCGGACTCGAATGGCGGGTTTCCTATTACCAGGTCGAAATGCTTGGGATAAAGGGGGGATGAGTCTCCCTTGGCGTCGAGGCGAAAACGGAAGAAATCGGTTTCAAAGAGGTGAGAACTGCGTAGACGGTCGAATGTCAATTTCTCCCAGATCACTTCTGGTTTTAAGACATCGCAAATAGCCAGCGACAAGCTGAAAGCCGTTAGATCGATGGCACTCGTGTCCAAATCGATTCCGTAGATGCTGTTATCGAGAATCGCCTTTAGGTCTTCCACCGTGGGGCGTCTCCAATCATGGTGACTGCGCCAGACATTGACCAGCCTCCGGAAAGCGCCCACTAGGAAGATTCCGGATCCGCAGGCTGGATCTAGGATGCGCTCGCGCCCCGTAAGGCTACCATATGGCATGGCATGATCCAGCAGTAAAGCAGCTAGGAACGGAGGCGTGTAGACCGCACCATGACCGCGCGCTACAAATCGTTGATAAAGGTGGCTAATTGTCTCGACCGGTAGATGGTTGAAAGAAAACTGCTCCCAGAGATATCGTTGTGCTTTCAGTGTCTTAGCCTCAACGAGATCAGCAAATCTCCTGAGGGCTCTCTCCGTAAGCTCTCCTGCAGGCAAGCGTGACAGGTCGAATATGTCGCCATTAAACTTGCCTTGAAGAAAGTCCAAGAGCCTGTATACCTCCTCAGGCTGAGCACCTTTCAGTACATCAAAGAAGCTCCTTGCTCCCTCATGGTAGCTGGCAAACCAGTCTTTGGGAAAGACCTTCCGATCTTCAAGATATTTGATGAGGACTGTCAGCAGAAGCAAGCGACGGAGAACCGGGTTTTTCTCTCCCCTAATATCTCTGTCCGCCTCGACAACAGCTTGGACAAGCAATTGGTGGGCAGTGTTATCATGGTCCGCCAATTCAGCGTTGGCAGGATCTTCCCAAAATGTTCCATCGGCCAACCGCAGCGCGGAAAACCTGCGCATCTCGCGGCTGACCGCCGCGGCGCTTCTCAAAATGTCTAGTTCGAATCTCTTGGCGGGTTGATATTGGAGCTTATTCCGCCTTTTGTCCCAGAACTTGGGCCCACCCGCACACGCCAGCACATCCACCCGCCCAGGCCATGCCACATAGAGAAGCGGGGACTTTCCTTGAAGCCAGACCTGCAGGTGAAGCTCAATAAGTGACGCCTCATCCAATTGCCCGTCGGAATTGTCGACCACATATGCAGAGACTTGAGACGATCTCTCTCTCTCGAAACGCCGGAAGAACACGAAGTCAATACGTCTGAAGGACTCCGCTTCAAGGACCACTGCTTTCTCGTCAACCCTCAGCCTATTCTGTTTCCGTATGCTTTTATCGCGCACCGGGATCAAACCTGGCGTGGACTTACCATCCGGGCGCACGAAGTCAAAAAGCTGAAGAGGTTTTGCCTGCATGCCAACTGATCCTGTCGCACCTGATCTTTTCAACCAATGGCAATGCAGCATCTTTATCATGTCTCCCCCTCGTGAGGTCAAGAGAATTCCTATCCTTGGGGGATTGAGGGCACGCGGTGCCCTCTCCGGAGGAACGAGGCGGTGTCGGGTACTTCTTCCGGAGAAGCCGGCGCAACTCCACTCGAGCAACGGACTTATCAGCGTGCATCGGCAGGGGAAGGACAGTACTCGGCAGCCAGTAGCCAGTAGTCGGTTCTCAGTTCCCGCGCCGGATCGGAGTCCGGGGTGGCGAGGTTCACTTCTTCTGTTCTGGACCGGTGAGGCCCTGGGCGGCGGGGCCGTCGAGTTCGAGGTGCGGCGCGGAGTCTTTCAATCTCTTCTGGACCTGCTTGATGTCCTCGGCGGGCGGCAGCTTCTCCGGCATGGTGCCGTCGATCCGCCGGATCGCCTCGCGCACTTCCTTGCCCACTTGCCGATGCGTGTCGATGGCCCGCTTTTGGCCTTGGATGCCCTCTTTAGCCAGCTTTTCGCGGGTCTGGGTCATGCGAAACTGGTTGGCCGCCAGTTCGGTTGTTCCCATGCGGTCGAGGAGGTTCTCGCCTCCGGCGATGCGTTTGCGGGCCTTGATCTCGTCGCTGCCCAGACCGCCGTACAAGCCTTTGTAGCCCGCGTCGTGGAAGACGCCGAACATTGTGCTGTGCACGCCGGCGTTGCGTGCCGCACCCGACAGGGCCTTGAACTCCTCCGTCGTCTGCTTGCGCAGCTCCAGTCGCTCCATGTCCCGCTGGCGAGCGTCGCTGAGCTCCTGCCGGCGGGTCTGGATCGCGAAGTACTTCTGAGCCAGGGCGATCTCCGACTTGCGGGGATCGCCGTTCTGGGCAATCAGGTAGCAGGCGAAACGGGAGAGATGGAAATCGGCAACTTCCTGCACCGCGCCCTTACCTCCGACGATCGGTTTGCGCGCGCGCGCAAAGTGATGGTCCGGCTCGTTACCCGATTGTTGGCAAGAGGTTATGGCCTTGGCGACTGCTTTCTCGAAGTTGCGCCAGTGGTTGTAGCCCAGAAGCGGCTGGAGGTCGCGAGCGCTCCAATACTCCGCGCCATGCTCGTTGACAGACTTCAATTGCTCGAAGCTCTTGTCTTCGGAGGGCGGGCCAGCAAGCACGGGGAGATTCTCTTCAACCATGAAAGCGACTTATCGCCCACGCCGCAGGGGAAGTCAAGGGAAAAGCCTGGGAACGGGACGGTGTCAGGTACTTTTTGCGGAGAAGCCGGCGTAACTCCAGGTAGGCAACAGGTTTATCTGCGTCCATCGGCGATGCCCCTTCGCGAGAATGACAAAGGAGAAGTCTGTATCACCTGTCACCTGTCGCTGTATCGCCTTCTACTCTTTTCCTTTCGCCTTCTTTCTCCGGCTGGTCGGCTGTGGCTCGGCGGCGACCGCTTTTCGCCGTTCCGGAGACCATTCTTGGGGGAAGTTCAGGCGGGCGTATTCGCCGAAGAACTCGACCGCCTTGCGGTCGTAGGCGCGGGCGGCTTCGGCCTCGTCTTCGAAGGTGCCGAGCCAGTAGCGGTCGCTCTGATGACAGATTTTGGCGGCCCATTTGTCGGTTCCCTTGATCCGAAAGACGCCTTTGTAGAGGGAACTGCCGTGGGCGGCCTTCGAGAGGTTGTGGACGTTGTCCGCGCGGGTGCAGTTGCGCAGGTTGGCGCAGAGGTTGTTCACGCCGTTGCCGTCGATGTGATCGCAGACCATGCCCTCCGGCGTGTGCATGATCTCGCGGTGCATCCAGACGATCTTGCCCTTTTCGAAGCGGGCGGCGTAGGGGTTGCCGCCGCCCCGGCAGGACCAGCGGAATTGCTTGAGCCACTCGTAGTTGGCCGCGTCCACCAAGGCGAACTTGCCCCGCGTCAGCGGGATGCGACGGATCGAAGTCCGGGGTGGCGACATTGACGATCCGATGGTCTTTGCTGCGAGGCTTACTTCTTCTGTTCCGGACCGGTGAGGCCCTGGGCGTCGGGTCCGTCGAGTTCGAGGTGCGGCGCGGAGTCTTTCAATCTCTTCTGGACCTGCTTGATGTCCTCGGCGGGCGGCAGCTTCTCCGGCATGGTGCCGCCGATCCGCCGGATCGCCTCACGCACTTCCTGGCCGACATGAAGGCGACTTATCGCCCACGCCGCAGGGGAAGTCAAAATAGAGCAGGCTCATCCGGTCCTTGCGTACTTCCTTCGCTTATCGCGTCGAAATGGCACTTGACAGCCCATCCCGATGGGTGTATGATAAACAATGAACTATTGAGCTGAAGTGGCAATTGAAAAGTGAATAGCGAATTGGGTCAGACTGGTCGCGATCGGCAAGACGCCGACTCTTGGCCACCACCGGCGTACGCAGGAACCCCGGAGTCCGCACGGGGCGATCGTGCAAAACAAAGCCAATTCCTCCCGAGCGGCATGAAGGGCAAGTATTTTGTGAGAAAAGAGTTATGACGAATTGGACACGCGAAAGGCCTCGGCAGAACAAAGCCAATTCCCGCAAGGACAAGGGTGGGCAAGGGCCGCCAAAGCTGCCAGTGCCGTCGATGAGCCAAGCGTGCGAAACAAAGCCAATTTCTCCCGATGGGAGTACTGGATCGGCCACTTGGCCGACGACGACGTACACAAGGACCCCGGAACCCGCACAGGGCGATGATGCAAAACAAAGCCAATTCCCGCCGGTCGCCATAAGCGGTAAGTGCGCCGGAGAACAAGAGTTATGAGGAATCGACCCCCAGAGGGGCTCGGAGAAACAAAGCCAATTCTCCCGACGGCACGCCCGTAGCGGGTGCCCCGGATCGGGGGCCAGATGCCGCCTGCGGCCTTGGGTTCTTTCGCATCTTTGGCGTGTTTCGCGGTTGGTGGTCTGTGGCTGGAACCGCCGTTTGGCCTTATGGCGGATCGTTGAAAATAAAAGTCGCTGCGGGAAATTCGTGTCTGAGGTTGGTCTTCCGCGTTTTCGGGGGCGACAAGGCGGATTCGGAGGGCCGCCTTGGTACGTTTTTCGGTGGGACCCGCCGGGAAAGGGTGATTTTGGACCTACGCGTTCGAAATTCACGGTTGACGCGGGGCGGTTGGGAGCTTATGATGGATACTGAACGTACAGGGATTCAGGCGAGCAGCCCTGATGGAAGCTCACCGTAGCTCTCTGAGAGGACTGCGCCGCCCGTTCTGAGGTGAACTATGTCTAAAGTAACGACGAATACTGCATACCGTAAGTTGCGAGGCACGGATAAGCCGTTCAGCGGCTCCGAGGAGCAAGCCAAGGCGATCTGGAATGAGCTGATGCGAAAGGAAAAGTGGCGACCCGCAGCAAAAGCAGCCCCCACGGCCACGGCTGCGCCCAAATCCCAAGGGTGAGGCGACGGCAGGCGCCCGGCACCGTTGCGTGCTCGGCGCATTTCGCAGCCGAAGAGCAGTTGTCGGTAGTCCGTAGCCGGTAACCGGTGTGCCCCGGTGCTTTTCCCTATTTCCCCTTTTACCCTTTGCCTTTTGCCTTCTTCCCTCCACTTGCCGGCGGCATCGGGGTGGTTGATGCAGGTCAGGCCGCACGGCCAGCCGCCCACGAGACTCATCAGGTGTCGGCCCGCACTCCAGTGGGCGTAAATGCAGTCGTAACAACTTCGCTTCTCCATAGGTCCTCCGCTTTCACGTGGTCCGTTCTCCGTTGCTGGTCACACACTCACGGCCGTGGGCCGCCCCACGACACTGAGTCTATGGTAAAACAAGGTGATTGTTGTGCAGGAAAAACACATACAAAATTCGTGCCAACAGTCCGAGGCCGCCAATCCGAAGCACGAAACGCTGAATCCGAAACAAATCCACCATCCCAGGCACCAAACGCTGTCGCCCGCCTTGTCCTGTTTCGAATTGTGGGCTTTCGTCCTTCATGCTTGTTTCGAGTTTCCGGAACAACACCGGGCAACAGGCATCCGCCTGCGGCGGAGTTGTCGAGATTCGGATTTCGAATTTCCGCCCGCAGGGTGGCTTCGTGGTGAAAAAGGCATTGACTCCGCCGACGGCAGCGGTTTTGATGGTCCGCCATGATGGAGCTAAGCCAACAAGAGATCGACGAGCGGTACATGCGAATGGCCATCGACGCGGCGCTGGTGGCCGAGGAAAACGGCGACGTGCCCATCGGGGCCGTGATCGTGCACGAGGGCCGCGTCATCGGCAAGACGTACAACCAGCGCGAGCAGCTCAAGGACCCGACCGCCCACGCGGAGATCATCGCCCTCACGCAGGCGGCGACCGCCCTGGGGATGTGGCGGCTCCACGGCGGCACGATCTACGTGACACTGGAGCCTTGCCCGATGTGTGCCGGGGCGCTTGTCCTGGCCCGGCTCGACCGGCTCGTCTACGGCTGTCCCGACCCCAAAGCCGGCGCCTGCGGCAGTCTCTACGACATCGTCCGCGACGGCCGGCTCAACCACCGGCTCGAAGTCACCTCCGGCGTCTTGGCCGACGACTGCACCGGCCTGCTCCAGGACTTCTTCCGCCGGCGCCGCCGGGGCAACGACGCCGAGGCCGGCGACTTGGGGCAATGATGTGCGACGACGCCAATGCCGGCTTCTCTCACACAATGGCTGTCGCCCGTCGATTCTGCACGGGCTACGCCCGCCAGGCGAAGGGTTTGCCGGTCAGGCGCTCGTAGGCTTCGATGTACTTCTCGCTCGTTTTCTCGACGATGTCGGGCGGCAGCTCGACGCCGGGGCCGGATTTGTTGAAGTGGATCTCTTCGAGCCAGTTGCGGACGAACTGTTTGTCGAAGCTCTCCTGGTCGCGGCCGGGCGCGTACTTGTCGGCCGGCCAGAATCGCGACGAGTCCGGCGTGAGGACCTCGTCGATGAGGATGATCTTGCCGGCCTCCGTCACGCCCCACTCGAATTTCGTATCGGCCAAGATCAGGCCCTTACTCTCGGCGTACCGGCCTGCCTTCTGGAAGACCTCGATGCTCTTGTCGCGGACGTAGGTCGCCTGGTCGACGCCGACGATTTTGGCGGCCTCGGCGAAGCCGATGTTCTCGTCGTGGGTGCCACGTTCGGCTTTCGTGGCGGGCGTGAAGATTGGCTCGGGCAGTTTCTGGCACTGTTTCAATCCCGCCGACAGCTTGACGCCGCAGACGGTGCCGCTCTGCTGGTACTCTTTCCAGCCGGAGCCGGCCAGATAGCCGCGAACGACACACTCGATGGGCAGCACTTGGACCTTGCGAACCAGCATGCTGCGGCCCTTGAGCTGCTTGGCGTAGTTCGAGAACGGCTTGGGAAGATCGGCCAAGCGGTCGGAGAGCAGGTGGTGCTCGACCTGGCCGCTTAGGAAGTCAAACCAGAATTTGGAGATCTGCGTCAGGACGATGCCTTTGTAGGGAATCCCGTTGGTCATGACGACGTCGAACGCACTGATCCGGTCGGTGGCGACGATCAGCAGCTTGTCGCCGAGGTCGTAGATATCGCGGACTTTGCCCCGCACCGGCTCTTGGCCAGGAATCTTTGTCTGTAGGATGGTCTGCATGCCAACTCCTTCATAGCACGGGCTTGGGTTCCCAAACGCGATAGGTCGCGTTGGGGGGCCCCTTTCAGCCCGTGATTCTGGACCCATGCCCATGCTACTCAATCACCATTGAGCTAACGTGTATAGTAGATTCCCGAGCGCCGATAGTCAACCCAAAGCACGAACCGGCGTGCCATGAGGAAGAAGTAGAATGTCCCCCTTTCCAGGCCCTTCGTTCTTGGGCGGAAGAAGACGTGGCCGAGATGGGATTTGAACCCATACGCCCTTGCGGGCAGGGGATTTTAAGTCCCCAGCGTCTGCCTTTCCGCCACTCGGCCAGCAGTCAGTCTATACCCTACCAACTCCGCCCCGGCGATTCAACAGCGCACCCGGTGTGATCTCACGAGGACGAAACGACCCAACCCACGCGGACATTGAGTCGCTGTTGCGGCTTCTGGAATCTGCGCCGTCGTTATCCGTCAGATCATCCACCAGTGCTCCGGGCCGATCGCGGGGAGCTTGAAGGCCCTCTGGTCCTGCGGGAGGGATTCGAGAAGCTCTTTGGCCTTTTTGCCTATCGCCTGCGAGGCGAGCTCGACGTTCCGCCGACCGACCTCGGCGGAGGCGTACTTGCGGGGGTCCTGGCCGCCGATGCCGTCCGGCGGCTTCATGTTCGGGGCCAGCGGGCCGTCGCCGAGCGTGGACATATCCACGAGGTCCGGATAGAAGAACATCATGTTGGAGGTCTCCCACTTGGCGGCGTGGTCGGTGCCGGATTCGGGGCCGCCGCTGAGCGTGACCTTCCACAGTCCCATGCCGGCCACCGTGCCATCCGCCACGACTGGGGCCAGGGCCTTGTTGACCATGTCGATCTGGCCCTGCACGTTGTGGCCGGAAACGCCGAGAATGACGCGAACGCCGGTCTTCTTCAACCGCTCGAACAGCGAGGTCAAGACCGGCACGAGGGACTCCTTGGGAAAGCCGTCATGGAAGTACACGGGCGGGTACACAACGCCGCCGAACTGCTCGGCCGTCTTGACGAGAATGCCGTGGGCCTTGAGGGCGTCGTTGCCGAGCGGCAGATGGCGCCCGTGCCACTCGATCAATCCAAACGGCACGTAGACCGCCGGGAACGCACGGAGGGCCTTCTCCAACTGCCCCGGCCGCAGGAATTGCATCTGGACGGCGGCGGACAGATCTCGCTTGAGGCTCTGCGGCTCGTTGCCCGCGGCAGCCGTAGATGCGCCCTCGGCAAGACAGACGGTTGCGGCGGTGGTCCCCATGAAATCCCGACGAGAGATCCGAGTGTGTGCTGAGGTCCCCATTGATTCATCCCTTCGCATGTTCATTCTCCTTGACGGGCAAGATGTTCGCTGCCTTCGCGGCTGAACTTATCCCGGCTTCGCCGGGGGCTTTGCTTCGCTGCTTCAGAGATTGTGGTTTCATCGGTCGGCCCCAGTAGATCCGGGGTGACCTGACTTCGGGATCCCCCTGGAACGGTTGTCCCCGATACGTTATGGTGGTCCGTGACGGTGTCTGCGGATCGCCATGGAAGGGATTGATAAGGCTACCTTCAAGAAGATCCTTCGGGATCACTGGCCCCGATTCAAAGAGGCCTATCCACGCTATGACTCGGAGTATTATGACCAGGTCATCCAGAAGATGCTCGATGGCGGCGATCCCGAGAAAATGGGATTTGTCCAGTATCGCTGCTGCTCCTGTGGAGAATCCCGCCGAATCGCCTTCCCCTGCAAGTCTTGCTTCTGCCTGTCCTGCGCCAAGGTGTATACGGACCGCTGGGCGGATTTCATCGGCCGACGACTGATCCCGCCAGTCACCTATCGACATGAAGTCTTCCCCGTGCCGGATTTCCTCCGGGGCTACTTCTACCGAAACCCCGATCTGCTCAACTGCCTCCTGCAAACCGGGAACAACTGCCTCCGCGACATCCTCCAGACCTGTACCCGGACCTCACTCATCATCGGGACCATTATCGTCCTGCAGACCAGTGGCCGATCCGGTCGATACAACCCCCATCTGCCCATCTTGTTCACCGCCGGGGGCGTGGACCCGCAAGGCCGATGGAAACCGGTCTCCTACATCCCCTACGAACTCCTGCACCGCAAAGGGCAGTACCATTTGTTGACCCTGCTCGCCCAAGAGGTGGACCAAGCAACGATCCACGCGGATCTCGACCACGGCTGGAACGACTATCCGAAGGGCTTCGTCGCTTTCCTGCAGGAGGGAGACGTTCCGGCCGGGGGGAAAGGACTCGCCGAGTATCTCGCCAAGTACGTCACCTCCCCGCCGATCTCCGTCCGACGCATCGAACGCTAGGACGACCAGACCGTCCGCTCCTGGTATCGAGACCACAAGACCGCGACCATCCAACAGGAGACCGTACCGGTCTTGACCTTCCTCGGACGCAGGGTCCAGCATCTCCTGCCCAAAGGATTCCAGCGAATCCGGTATTGCGGGCTGCACGCCAAGGCCTGTTATGCCAGGAACCGAGAAGCTCTGGCCGCTCTCGGGAAGACCCGCACACCCCCTGCCGATCCCCGGGGCTTCCGAGTGCTTCCCCGATCGCCGTTGGCACAACGGTTCGAGAAATCCTTTGGCAAGGACCCGCGGACCTGCCCCAAGTGCGGCGACACCATGCAACGGGAATTGATCTATCATCCCCAATACGGTATCCTCCAGGAGTTCAGGCTCTTCACGGAGATGCCCCATGACGAACCCTTCCCAGAACCGACAAGACCCGAGGGACGGGCCGTGGACCGGACCCAGCGAATGGTACAGCTACCGCTGTCCTTCCTGTAACCACACCGACTGGGTGGAAGAGATCATTGTCGATGCCTTCCCGCCGGACAACTGGGTTCTTTGATGCCTCATTGCGCTTTTGTTGCTCCCGTGAGATCGGATCGGATTCACACGCCGGGATCGGCGTTCCGATGACCTCCACCTGCACCGGCTCCAGCTCAATCACCACTCGGCCGTTCTCGTCCGAGTACCACTCGATGTACGGGTAATTGACGTAATCCACCGGCGGCAGTCCTGCCGTGATATCACCGACCTTGCCGGTCTGCTGTGGAGCAATGCCGTCCATGTAGTCTTCCGCATCGGCCGGCGGGTCCATCTCGGACCCATCTCCTGCGAAATGAATCTGCGCTCCACGAATGATCTGTCGAAGCGAACGCAGCCGTATCAGGTGGTGCTCGCGCGCATGCCACGAAGCGAGACGCTGGGCGAGACCGCCAAAACGCTCCAGGAGAAGATAGGAGCATTCAAAAATGATCCGGACTACGAGGCTCTTCGCAAGCTCCGGCCCCCTGACACCCTGATCGTGCCGGACGTGCTCTACAAGCTGACGCATCACTTTGACGAATTGCTCAACAAGCATCTCGGCAACCAAAAGTGGCTGGACTACTTCTTCTTCGAGGCTCTGCAGAAGATCGACTTTTCTCTGAGCCGGACCGGCGTGGTCCTGAAGTCCGAGGCCCGTCTCCGCGCCACGCTTGGCGGGCCTGCCACCGTAGAGAAGCCGCGGCATCTGCACTTCGACCGGCCCTTCCTGATTTGCGTCCAGAAGCGCGAGCCCGACGCCACGCCCTTCTTCCTCATGTGGGTGGACAATGCGGAACTCATGACAAAGTACCAATAGGGCGGCTACACGCCGGGCAGGCGACAGGCGCGCCGGACTCTTGCTTGCATGAACACGCTTGGCGGGGTAGAAAGAACATGCCTACGCGAGCGTAGGCATGGCACCCAGAGATAGATACTATGGGCTTTGAAGGGAGAAACAGATGGCGAGGCTGTGCAACTCGCAGAGGTTGATGCGGATCGGGGTTCTGGTTGGTGTGCTCGTTGGCGTCTTGGCGTTGTCGCTGCTGCCGGTGGCGTGCCGGCCGACGAAATCCAGGCCGGACGTTGACCCGAAGAGTCTCGCGCAAACGGCCGTGGTGGCCACGCTGGATTGTCCGCTGCCAGAGCATAGGAACGCAATCTGGTGTAGCACGTTCCAGATGGCCTGGGACAAGTTCAGGCAGGATATCATTGGCGAGCCTGTCCAAGTTCTTGGGGCGGAGGAACTGGCGAATCGCTTGAATGGAGCGCCGTTTCCGGCCGGGAATATCGAAGAAAAGTCGTACTATGCGGCCGCGGGCTTCGTGAAGAGCGGCATCATCGAACAAATCCAGAAGGACATGAGGCAGCGCTTCCCCTCGGAACCAGTGCCGACCTTTGACAGCCGGTACACAACGCTGCCCGACGTAGCACTGGCGTATGCGTACCTGAACGTCGATGTCGGGTTCGACTATCCCTATTACGCCTACCTGAGGCAGTTCGACTTCCAGGACTCCGGCGGCTCGCGGACGGGTGTCACGGCATTCTGCGCCCAGACCAGTGTGTCCAGCGGGGACTATGCGCGCGTGCGGGACCAAGTGGAGGTGCTGTACTACGACTACGGCTCGTCGCCGGAGACCGTGCAGTTCGCCGTCGATCTGTCCAAGCAGACGCAGCCGTACCAGGTGATCTTGGCCCGCATGACGCGCTGCAACACGCTCGGCGAGGCGGCCAAGGCGCTCCGGGAGAAGATCGCCGGATTCAAGAATGATCCGAACTATGAACTTCTGCGTAAGCTCCGGCCCATCGACACACTAATGGTGCCTGATGTCGCCTATAAAGTGACACATCGCTTTGAGGACTTGCTCGGCAAGCACCTTGGCAATCCCAAGTGGCGGGACACCTTCATCTTTGAAGCCCTGCAGCAGATCGACTTCACTCTCAGCCGAAAAGGCGTCGTCGTGAAGTCCAGCGCCCGGGTCGCTGCTGCCTTGAGCGCGGTCCCGATTTCTAAATTGGAGGAACCCCGGCATCTGCACTTCGACCGGCCCTTCCTGATCTGCGTCCAGAAGCGCGAGCCGGACGCCACGCCCTTTTTCCTCATGTGGGTGGACAACGCCGAGCTGATGACGAAGTATAGCGGCCAGAACAGCCCGTAGCCTGGAATCTGTGGGAAAGGCTGAATCCGCGTGAGTACTCGGCACCTGCGTAGGACCGCCTCGGTCGTGCGTCTTCGCACGGCATCTCCGACGAGCATGAGTCTCCAAAACAGGCGAGCGGGGACGCTCGCCCCACGAAGCGCCGCGGATCCGCCACCGGATGTTGACCGCACCCCGCCCCGCCGGCCACGAATTTCAGTATTCGCATTCGAGACACGAGACTGTATACTGCACCCGCCCGTTAGGCGGCGAACAGGCTTCCGAGGCGGGCGTATGAAGCGTGGATAGGCCATTCTCATGGTGCGGCAAAAGGGCGATTGAAGGTGGACGAAGAGAAATATCATCTCACCGATGACAAGTACGATATTCTGAGCCATGCGCGGCGGCGCAGCCAAATCCACATTCTGACCATCGATCCCGTGCTCGCGACGGACCTGTGCGCGAGAATCACGTGCGACCAGCGGCTGCAGCGGTATTCGCTGATCTGCCCGCATGCGACCACGATCCGCAGCGCGCTCGAAGAAATCGAGTTGATGACCCAGGAAACGACCTCGTCGCGTCTGATCATTTTCGACGTGCGGCGTGTAACGCTGCCACGGCTGCGCAAGTACTATAACGCCATCGTCGGCTACAACCGCCGGGATTTCAATAAGCTCTGCTACAGCATCTGCATCGGCGACGGCCCCGTGAACCTGTTCCAGGGCGGCCACGTGGTGGACCTGTTCGTCCCCTACCTGGCCTCGCACCGCGTGGATTTCCAGCCGGCGGTCTTCTTCTTCGACCCCTTCCTCCACTACGAGCCCAGCGAGATCCAGCGACAGGCACTCGATGACGAGTTCGTGATCGCGGACGCCATTCCCACGAGGCTGGTCCCCTATTTCCGAAGCGACGCGACGAAGGTCGGCCCGATCCGGCGCTTCTTCCGCGCCGTGGACAAGGACGAGGAAACCCGCAAGAGACGCCGGCGGACGCTGCGGCACCTGTACAAGAAGAGGCTCGCCGAGTTGTTCCCGGGCCACGAGGACCAGTTCAAAGACCTGCTCTCCCGCCGGGGCATCCAATTAGCCAGCGAGAAGATGAACCTCTACCCGATCCACTTCGAAGACTGGGTCTACGACCTGATGCGTAAGGCCCGCCGAAACGCCAGCCTCAAGAATTGACGATTTGCGATTGTCCGTAGCGGGAATGAAACACCCATGCACAGCAAGCCTCTCGCCCCCGTGTCATCCTGAGCGCAGCGAAGGATCTCTGGCCATCGTATGGGAAGAATCGTATATTTGCAGCCTCACCTCTCGGCCGGAGTAGGTGACAGCGGGAAGACCGCAGGTCTCGTTCGTAGTGACGCCGTCAGGCGTTTCTTTCGATGCCCTTACGGGCACACTACAAACAAGCGGCGGTTGCCGCTGCCACCCACTGCGCGTCAGACGTCGAGCAGTACGCTGAGGATCACGGTCAGATTACTCTGCGTCTTCTCAGACGACTGACCACGCCTACTCCTATTGCGCCCAGCACAAGTGCGCCAGGGGCGGGGATCACTGGGGTCTCTGAACTCTGGAAATCGTATAGATTAAACCATGCATCACCGGCCGGGAAGCCGGCACTCGTACCATCGCGAAGCATGAAACGGATGTGCCATTCGCTGCTGGGATCTAGGGTGCCCTGGTGTAGAATCGAGCCGGCAGCGTCAGGACTGTCGTAAAGCCGCGCAACCCCTGATGAGTCGATGCCCAGAGACCAACTCACTTTGCCAATACTTGGCATATTCTCGAAGTGGAGACCCGGCGCGGATGGATTCCAAAGGAGGTCAGTCGTTCCCGCCAGACCTGGATCGGGGAAGTACATCCAATGAAAGCCCCCGGGATTGGCGATGTACCCATCGGTCACTTGGATGAAGTAGCCATTCACGTGAGGATCGAGGAATCCTGGCTCCCACGTGAAGTTTACTACATAGTTCCTGCCATCATTGTAGTTCTGAACAGTCCGAACCCAAGCTTCTGCCCCATAGGTAACGCCGGACGCTGGACCCCACACGTGTGCCTGCAAATAGCCATCCGGGGCTACAATCTCCTGGTGCGAGTATTGCCATGGACCAGTGCCAATCGGTTGGCTCTGGTCCCAGCCACGTGCTGCGCCGCCGACGACCCCAAGGCTCGAATCGATTACTCCATCGTCAAATGCGTCTGAGAAGCTTGTTGCAGCGGCTCCGTTTGTCAAAAACAGGGTCAGCCAACATATAGAAACTAGATAGTACCTTGTTCTCCTAGCAGCGTCTCCGTTAAAATTACATTGTACGTCTGTTTTTGCGCAGAACACTCACCCAGACCTCTGCTGTGGCCTCCGCTGCGCACTGACGCGAGGCACAGCAACAACTCAAACATCCTGTGGACAGATTGTAACCCTGCCTCCTGACGCCAAGTGGGACTCGCCTCTTCCATGAAGCATCTGTATTATAGGGCGCACCTCGCGGCGCGTCAAGAAAAAAGTAGTTTTTTTATCCAGAATAGGAGGGTAGAAAACCCGGCCTGTGGTCAGGTGCGGCACGATCATGAATGGTGGGCACAGCCCACCCTACGCGGAATCAGATCCTTCGCTTCGCTCAGGATGACAAGACGGCCGAAGACGATCGCTCCTTGGAATCCACAATCCGCAATCATCAATCCGAAATCCGCAACCGCCTTAGTCCCACTTGTGCTTCTTGATGGCGCGAAGGATTTGTTGGGCGCAGCGCAGGGCTGCGAGGCCCTCTTCCGCGCTGACTTCCGGACGGAAGGACCGGTCCTGGATGGCCCGCAGGAAGGCTTCCTGCTCGAGACGAATGGGCTCCTTGTCGTCGATTTCGAGGGGCTCGATGTGCAGCAGGTCGAGCCAGTTGACGCTGGCCGGGTTGAAGTCGCTACGGCCCTGCTGCTGGCGAATCCATTCGACGACGTCCTTGTTGGGGTCGGTTTTGATGATAATGCCGGATTTCTTAAGGTAGTCGACGCTGAGGTAGGCCTGGCGGGTGAAGACGTGGACCCGCCGCTCGGTCTTGAGGGCGAGGCGCGAGGCGGTGAGGTTCGCGATACAACCGTTGTCGAACGCGATCCGGGCGTTGCAGATGTCCTCGCTGTTGCCGATGACGTTGACGCCGACGGCATCCACCCGCCGGATCTTGCTGTGCGCCAGCGACAGGACAATGTCGATATCGTGGATCATCATGTCGAGGACGACGCCCACGTCGGTCGAGCGGAACGGGTACGGGCTGACGCGGTGGGCCTCGATGAACTTCGGCTCGATGCTGAACCGCTTCATCGCCTGGACGACCGGGTTGCACCGCTCCGAGTGACCCACGGCGACCACGGTGTCGTAGCGCCGGGCCAGGGAGACGATCTTGCGGCCCTCGCGCACGCTGGACGCCAGCGGCTTTTCGATCAGGACCGGAATCCGGTGGCGCAGGAAGGGCTTGGCCAATTCCAGGTGCGTGGTCGTGGGCGTGGCGATCGTGACGGCATCGACCTTGTCCAGGATCTCGGCGGGGTCCGTCACGGCGGGGCAATGATACTTTTCGGCAAGCTGGGCCGCCTTGGCCGGATCCACGTCCACCACCGCGACCAGCTCGCTCTGGGGCAACGTGCTGTACACCTTGGCGTGGATGGCGCCCATCTTGCCGGCACCGACCACCGCCGTTCGAATCTTGCCATTGTCTGTCATAAGAACGACTGTGCCAAAAGAATCCGTGTTAATCGATGTTCATCCGTGTCTAACCTCTTTCCGTATGAATCTGTGTCTCAGCCCACATCTTCATTCTTCTCAGGCGCGCTGGCTCTCCTGGTAACGGCCGAATTTGTGCTGACTGCTTTTGCAGATGGAATCGATCATCGCCCGCACGTTCTCATCCAGCCCGTCGCGCCGGGCCAACTCCTGGGCGTTGCCCAGCAGGGCGCCGCCCTGACGATAGAGCTTCCGGTAGGCCTCGTGGATGTGCTCCTGCTGCGACTCATTCAACCCGGCGCGCAACATGCCCCGCTTGTTCACGCCGCGCACGCGGGGCGGATAGTGCCCGCTGACGATCAGGAAAGGCGGCACGTCGCGGTTGAGGCCGGCCAAGCCGGCGATGTACGACCAACGCCCGATCGTGACGAACTGGTGGGAGGCCGCCAGCCCGCTGAACCAGGCACCGGTCTCGATTTTGACGTGCCCGGCGATCTGCACGTAATTGCTCAGGACGATCTTATCCTCGACGATGCAATCGTGGCCGATATGCACGCCGACCATCAGGAGGCTGTCGCTGCCGATCCGGGTGAGGTGGCCCTCATGCCGGCTCGGGTGGATCGTGACGTTCTCCCGAATGGCGTTGCGGTCGCCGATCACGATGCCTCCCATTTTCGAACTCTGGTCCATCCCGAGGACCTGCGGACAGCAGCCGATCACGGAGTTCGGATACAGACGGTTCTCCCGGCCGATCTGGACCTCTCCCGTAATCACGACCCGGGAATCGAGGAGGGTCCCGGCGCCGATCGAGGCGCCCTTGCCGACCACGCAATACGGCCCGATGACCACGTCCTCGGCCAATTGCACGTCTTTATCGATTACTGCCGTCGGGTGTATAATCGTCATGTCAGTGGTTCCTGCCTTTCAGCCGCAATACCCACTTAAACTTTTTCATCGTCGACGAGCATAAACTTGATTTCCGCCTCGGCCACGACGACGTCGCCGACCAGCGCCTGGCACCGGCAATGGGCGGTCCGCCTCCGCAGCCGGACCGTCTCGGCGATCAACACGAGCTGATCGCCCGGCACGACGGCCCTTCGAAACCTCACATTATCCATGCTCAGGAGCATCGCCAGCTTGCCGGTGTGCTCGAGCCTCTGCGCAAACAGCAATCCCGAGACCTGGGCCATCGCCTCGACGATCAGCACGCCCGGCATGATCGGCGTCGAGGGGAAATGGCCCTGGAAAAACTGCTCGTTGAACGTCACGTTCTTGATGCCTTTGATCCGCGTGTCGCCTTCGACCTCGATGATCTTGTCCACGAGGAGCATGGGGTAGCGGTGCGGCAGGATCTTCTGAATCCGCCGGATGTCGAGGACGGCGTCGGTCCCGAACCGCTCGATGCGGTCCTGCTGCTGGGCCGCGTCATAGAGCTTGCGGACGAGCTGCTGGTTCAGGCCATGGCCGCTCTTGTAGGCGACGATCCGCCCGATCACCGGCCGGCCGACCAGCGCCAGGTCGCCGATCAGGTCCACGATCTTGTGCCGGACGCACTCGTTGGGCCAGCGGTAGGCGTTCTTGATCGGCCCCTGTGAATCGATCACGAGGATGTCGTTCGGACCGATATGGGTACCGATACCCCGCGCCTGGAATTGCTTGGCCTCGACCTCCAGCAGAAAGCTCCGCGCGGGGGCCATGCCCGTCTCGAAACTGTCCGGCGTGAGCTGGTAGCTGTAGATTTGCCGGCCGATCCCTGCATAGCTGCTGTAGTCCAGATCATAGGTGATGTTGAGGCTGCCGTCGGAGTGGGGCAGGGCGTAGATCGTCGCGTCGCCAGCACTGACGCACAGGGGCTTGCGGATGACGAACTCCTTTCGCGGGTTCGTCTGCTCGACGAGTCCGGCCTGCTTGAGGACGTTGACGTACTCCGCGCTGCTGCAATCGGGCGCCGGTAATTCGGGTCCCTCCACCTCCACGACGATATTGTCGATTTCCAGTGCGTGGATCGCCGCCAGGCAATGCTCGACGGTCTCGATGCTGATCTCGCCCTTTTTGATGCTCGTGCGCCGGCTTCGCTCGGCGATATTCGGGGCAAGGGCGGGGATACGGACCGCGCTGGCGATATCGGTTCGCACAAAAACGATGCCCGTCTCTTCGGGCGCCGGGTGGAAGGTCACGGTGGCGTCCTGGCCGCCGAACAGGCCCTTGCCGGCCAGCTTAACCGTGTCCTTTATCGTCTTTTGCAGCTTCAAGTCGATCCACCTTCGCCGTCAGGCGTTTCAATTCTTGTGCCAGCTTCGGCAGGCGAAGGACATGCGCCACCACCCTCGCCGCTTCCCTGACATTCAAGGCGGGCGACCAAGCCAGCCTCTCTCCCGGCGCCACGTCGCTCATGACCCCGGCTTGGGCACCCACCATCGTGCCGGCGCCGATCTCAATATTGTCGGCCAAGCCCACTTGGCCGGCCAATACGACCCCGTCGCCGATCCGGCAACTGCCCGCCACGCCCACCTGGGCGGCGATCAGGCAGCACTTGCCGATCACCACGTTATGCGCGATCTGCACGAGGTTGTCGATCTTCGTGCCGGCCCCAATTATCGTATTGCCAAATTTCGCCCTGTCAACGCATGTGTTGGCCCCGATTTCGACGAAGTCCTCGATGATGACGCCACCGTAGTGGGGGATGAGCCTGTGGGCTCCATCGATGAAGGCGTATCCGAAGCCGACAGCCCCGATGGTGCTGTTGGCCTGAATGACGACGTGGTCGCCCACCGTGCAATCGTGGTAAACGACGACATTGCCGTCCAGGCGGCAGTGCGCGCCGATTTTGGTGTTGCGGCCGATCTGGCAGCCGCCGCCGATCGCCGTCCCGGCCCCGACCTGGGCGTTGTCCTCGAGGACGGCGTGCGGCCCGACGCTCACCCCTTCGGCCAACTGCACGTTCGTCCCGACCCGGGCCCAAGGGTCCACGCCCTCGCTAACAGGCCCCGGCTCGGGGGCAAAGACGTTCAAGGTCTCGATCAGGGCCGCATTGACGTCTTTGACCACCAATTGAGGCTTGGGCAGCCCGTCGATAGGCTTGGCCACAATCACGGCCACCGCACACGAGCGCCCGGCGGCCGCCGCATACCGGGCGTCCGCGACGAACGTCACGTCGCCCCCGCCGGCCGTGCCCACCGGCTGAATCCCGGTGATCTCCTCGTGCCGGACGGCGTCGGCACCGAGCATTTCGGCCCCCAGCTTCTTCGCCAATTCTTCGATCGTCACATTCATCTGGATTTCACGTCCGACAGCCGTCTATGGTTTCAGGGTCGCGCTGGCGTCGATGCGGGCGATCACGTCGTTGGTCAGATCGGGGCATCCTCCGCCATACAGCACTTTGTTCGTGCTGACGGTCGACCACACTTCCTCGCTGGCAATCGGAAACTTCGGCTCGGTCCTCTCCAGCACGAGGTCCAGCCCTCGTTCCTTCGCGGCGGCCTCGGTGGCCTTGAGGGTCTCCTGGTAGAGGTCCTCGAACCATTTCTTGTCTTCCGCCATCCGTTGCTGCTTGAAAAGCTCCTGCCGGTTTTGCAGCTTGGAGCGGGTATCAAGAACCACCTGGAACTGCTTGACGTACTCGGCGGTCCCCTGCTTGAGCGTCTTGAGATCACCCTCTTCCGTGTCCAACTGCTTGGTCAGGTCGTCGATTTTGATCCGGGCCTGGGCCACGCGCTTGGCCGTCTGGTCCTGATAGAGGGCGTGTTTCTTGGACCCGCCGAACACGTCGCGAACGCTGACTAAGCCGATCTTGGACACTGGGGTCGCCGGTTGAGACGCGGCGTGGCCGTACTGCATCGCCGCCCACAAGGCCGCGACACACACCAGGATGCTGGCGGTTACCGTTTTACCGTTCATAAGAAGCCTTTCCTTTTCATTTCTGCTTTGTTGTAGTTCCACCACCGATGGTCTGAGCCTTTAGAACAGACCGCCGCCCGAGAAGCTGAAGACCTGCGTCTGGTCCCCGTCGGACTTGAGCAGGGGGAAGCCCAGTTCGAACCGCATGGGCACGTTCCCAAAGATCTGCGGCACCTTGATCTCGATGCCGGTGCCGATCGACAATCGATAGCTGCCCGAATCGACCGTGCCGCTGTCGACAAAGAACAGGCCATTGAAGTTCTGGCCGATCAGCGGGACGACCACCTCCGACTTGGCCAGGAAGATCCAATCGCTCCCGATCGGGTCCTTTCTCTCGGGGTTCACCACGTTGGTTTGCAGGCCCCGCCGGCTGACGCCCCGATACTCGAAGCCACGAATTCCATAGCGGCCCGAGCCGCCGGCGTAGTATTTCTCGAACGGCGGCGCCTCCCCGACGGTGGTTCCCGCCTGCACCTTGCCCGACAGGACCGTCCTGCGGCCGAGCACGTCCTCATGGAGGGAGATGTAGCGGACGGCGGTGGCTTCGAGTAGGCCAAACGTGAAATCGCCCGTCACCTGCTCGTAGGAAGCATCGGCCCGCCAGCCTTTGGTCGGATCGTAGAGATCATCCACGGCGGTCTTGCCGACGCCGAATTTGACGCCGAACAGGTCACTGTTGCCTTTCACGTCGCGGATCTCCTGAGGAGCATCGAAGTCCAGCTCGCCGATCCTGACGTGCTCCGCGCGAAAACCGATGCTGCGCCGCCAGTAGTCGGCCATGCGCTGCTCGAACTCGAAGGCACCCTTGAGGCGATTCTCGTCGTAGCTTTCGCGGAACCATTTCCAGCTTCGGCCCAGAACGTCGAGCGTGACCGGCTGATCGTTCCAGTAGGGATCGACGAAGTTGACGGAATAGGCGCTGTAGCGCGTGCCGGGTTCGAGCCGGACGGAGAAGCGCTCGCCGCCACCGCGCCAGGCCTTCCACGGGAAGAGGACTTCGTCCCAACTCTTGGGCACGTCGCCGATATCGAAGTTCCGCTGCTCGTAGATCAACTGGCCGATGACGCCGCTGTCGCTGCTGAAGCCGACGCCCGGCCGAATCATCCCCGTCATGCCTTCCTTGATGTCCACGCGGGCATCCCGGCTGTTCGGGTCGCTGCCGGGGGCAGGATTGACCGGCCGAATCATGGTCTGGTCGGCGATGACGCCTCGCTGAATGTACTTTTCGAGCAATCCGCCGCCCTCCTTCGGGGCGATTTTGGCGTTATACAGTGCCCCGGGCGTGAAGCCGTACTCGTCGAGGATGCGCCGGATGGCCTTGTCCTTCGTCGTATCGTTGCCCGTGACGTCCAACTGCCCGATGCGAAATTGCTTGCCTTCGCGGATCGTGAACGTCACCGCGACGAGAAAATCCTCGGTTTGGGCCGTGAACTTGGGGCCTTGCCGAACCTCGGCGTCCACATAGCCCTGCTCCCGATAGAGATTCGCTACCTCTTTGGCGTCCTTCTCGACCTTGGGCTTCTTGTAGACGTCGCCTTCCTTGACCTTGATTTTCGCCCGCAACTGCTCGTCGGTATATTTCGTCTGGCCGGTGAAGACGATGTCCGACACGTGGTAGACCGGTCCCTCCTCAATGATGAAGATCACGTGCACTCTGTCTCCCTCATCGGTGAATTCCGTCTGCGAGGTGATCTTGTAGTCCAGGTAGCCCTGGCCGTAGTAGAAATCGCGGAGCCGGTCCGTGTCTTCCTTGACGGCCTCTTCGGTGTAATAGGTCGACCAGAGCAGCCATTTGCGCTGCTTGAGCTTGATGACCTGCCGGAGTGTCCGGGCACGGAACGAGTCGTTGCCGGCGAACTCGATGGAGGCGACCTGGACCCGCGGGCCTTCCTCAATGACATACAACAGGTGGCCGTCGGCCAGTTTGTCCCGGTCCAGCGTCACCTTGACCGACGGATAGCCGACCTTGCGGTAGACCTCCATGATCGTCACCCGGCCCCCCTCGGCCAGGAACGGGTCCAGCCGGTCGCCCAACTGGAATCCCAGCCGCTCGCGCAGCACGTGGGCCTTGAACTTGCGGTTGCCCTCGAACTCGATCGACTTGACGATCTCGGCTTTGCCGATCGGGGCTGGGACGGCGGCAGCGCTCTCCGACGGGGGCTGGGGGGCCTCGGACGCAGCGCCGGGCGCCGCCGCTTCCTTTTCCGCCGCCGCGGCAGGCCCGGAGAGCGAGCCGGTCAAGACCAGCGACACAAAGAGAACAAAAATCGCATCCTGCATCGGCTACCTCGCTATGTCCTAAGTCCCTGATCCTTCATAACTCAAAACGGGACCGCTTCCTGCTCGATCTGCGACAGATTCTCGAAGCGTGTGCATTTTTCCCGGAACATCAGCTTGACGGCCCCCGTCGGGCCGTTGCGCTGCTTGGCGATGATGACTTCCGCCGTATTGTCCGGCTCGTACCCCTCCTCCCCGCGATGATAATAGTCCTCGCGGTGCAACAGCATGACCACGTCCGCATCCTGTTCGATACTCCCGCTTTCGCGGAGATCGCTCATGCGCGGGCGGTGGTCCTCCCGGCCCTCAGGCGACCGGTTCAACTGGCTGAGCACCACCACCGGAACATCGAGCTCGCGCGCCAGGGACTTGAGGTACCGCGAGATCGTCGTGATTTCCTGCTGGCGGGACTCGATCTTCTTGGAGTCGATGTGCATCAACTGGAGATAGTCCACGAGGAGGCACCGGATGCCGTGGGCGCTGCGGAGCCGGCGGGCCTTGGCCCGGAGCTCCAGGGGGGTCAGGGCCGACGTGTCATCGATGTAGATCGGGGCCTCGGACGTGACCCCGCACGCCTCCACCAGCTTCTGATAGTGCTCCGTGCCGAGCATGCCTTTGCGAACAAGCTGGGCATCGACGCCGCTGTAGCTGCACAGGAACCGCTCCGCCAACTGCTGTCGGCCCATCTCCAGCGAAAAGATCGCCAGCGGGATTTTCTCGACGATCCCCAGGTGCTCGGCGATGTTCAGCGCCAGGGCGGTTTTGCCCATGCTGGGCCGGCCGGCGATGATGATCATCTCCCCTTTCTGCAGGCCGCACGTTTTGTCGTCCAGCTCGTAATACCCTGTCCCCAGCCCGGTGACGTGGGTCCCGTCGCGCTTCTCGATCAGCTCGAAGGTCTTCGTGACGAGATCTTTCAAGGCCACCGCCGAGTTGGTGATCCGCTTGTCCGTGATGGCGAAGATCTTCCGCTCGGCGTCATCGAGCTTCTCGCCGGCGTCACTGCTCTCGTCGTAAGCGTCTCTCAAGATCTCGGTGGCCGCCGCGATGGTCTCGCGCAGCAGCATTTTCTCCTTGACGATCTCGGCATAGTATTGGACGTTCGCCGACGAGGGGACGGTCTCGACGATGCGCTGGAGGTACTCCGAACCGCCGATGGCCTCCATCTGGTTGCCGCGTTCCAGCTCGCTGCGCACCAGGAGGCCATCGATCCCTTCCCCCCGGTTCTTCTCAAACAAGGCGACGATGGCGTCAAAGATCAATTGATGCTCGGTATGGTAAAACGCATCGCGCTTGAGCAGCTCGACGACGTCGCCGATGCACCGCGGGTCCACGATCATCGAGCCGAGCACGGCCGCCTCGGCCCCCAGATCCTGCGGCATGCTGCGCGTCACGGCCAAGTCAGGGACCCGGGACCCCAATCGCGAATCGTCGCGGTTGGGAGCCCCAACAAACGCGGCAGATCGCGTTTGGGAACCCTCGCCGTTGGTGCTCGAACGAATTGTCCCGGTACCCGCCGGATCCATCGGTTTCTTGCTCTTTCTTTCTGCCACTACAGGCCGCGTAGTAACGAACCTTCCTTATTCAACACGGAGCATACTCACCAGTGCTGATAGGCGGGCATTTTACCGAATGAAACGCTCAGCGTCAATTTTTGCGTATTGGGGTAAGGAGACCGGGGACGAGGCACCGGCTTCATGCGTCCCGCGCGGCGAGCCGCTCACCGGCCCGGTGGGCGCGGCGACGGGCCTTTTCGCTCAGCGCCGATCCCGAGGTCTCGGCGAGACAGTCGAAGTGCAGCGATTGGACCATCCGGGCCCCCAGGGTCTTGGCCATGGCAATCGTCTCCTATGGGAGGATTGCGGATTTGCACAGCGACTGAAATCCGCAATCCCAAATCCGCAATCCGCAATCATTTCAGCCACTGGTCCAGCCAGGCGATTACGGTTTCGTGCCAGAGGATCGAGTTTTGCGGCTTGAGGACCCAGTGGTTCTCGTCCGGGAAGTACAGCAGCTTACTGGGAATGCCGCGACGCTGCAAGGCGTTGAAGGTGCCCAGGCCCTGCGTCAGGGCGACGCGGAAATCCTGCCCCCCGTGGACGACCAGCATGGGCGTCTTCCACCGGCCGACAAACCGCAGCGGATTCTGCTCCTCGTAGGCGGACGGATTGTCCCAGGGAGTCCCCTGGTGGTCCCACTCGGGGAACCACAGCTCCTCGGTATCGAAATAGGCCATTCGCTCGTCGAGATTGCCGTCATGGTTGACTAAGCAGCGGAACCGCTCGGGCCACTGGCCGGCGATCCAGTTGATCATGTAACCGCCGAACGATGCCCCCAGCGCCCCGACCCGGTCGCCATCCATCCAGGGATATCGGGCCAAGGCGGCCGCCAAGCCCTTTTGCAGGTCCACGAGGGGCTTGCCGCCCCAGTCGCCGCGGATCGAGTCGCAGAACACCTGCCCGTAGCCCGTGGAGCCGTGGAAGTCCACCATCACAACGGCGTACCCCGCCCCGGCGTAGGCCTGCGGGTTCCACCGGTAATGAAAGACGTTGTTGAACGAGCCCTGCGGCCCGCCGTGGATCAGAAACGCCACCGGGTACTTCTTGCCGGCGGCGAAATCCACCGGCTTGACGACGTAGACATACACCGTCTCATCGTTCCAGCCAAGGAAACTGAACTGCTCGCAGTCCCCCAGGCGGGCGGCGGCGATTTTCTCCTTATTGATGTCCGTCAGCTTCATCACGCCCGTGCCATCGTCCCGCACGCAGTACAACTCCGCCGGCGCACGCAGGTCACTGAGGCTGTAGACAAGTCGGCCGCTGGTGGTGCTGAAGGAGTGGACGGTCCCATCCTTGACCATCGTTTGAGTGTAGCCGCTCTTGATATCGATGCAGAACAAAGACTCCTGCCCCGTATTGGCGGCGATGGCGTAGAGGCTCTTGCCGTCGGCGGACCAGCCAATCGCCGAGGCACTGCGATCCCAGGTCAGCGCCGGGACGCGACTGGCGCCCTCGGGCCAGTCTCGCAGAACGACCTTGAACTGATCGGACTCGTAGCCCGGCCGGCTCATCGCCAGGTACGCCAGCGTCTTGCCGTCGGGCGAAAAAGCGGGATAGCTATCCCAGGCCTTGTTCTCCTCGGTCAGATTTCTCGGTGCGGCCGAGTCATCCACCGGGACATAATAGAGGTCGAAATTCGTGGACCATGCCTCCTCACGGCCGACGTTTTTCGCGCTGAAAACAATCCCCTTGCCGTCAGGCGTAAAGGCAATCTCCTCTGGGCCGCCAAACGGCTGCGACGGCGTGTCGGCGTCCATGCCCTTGGTCACATCGACGGCCTCGCCGCCGGCGACCGGCCGCACAAACAGATGCGAGCGGCGGCCGTCCTCCCACGTATCCCAGTGGCGCACGAACAGCGACTCGTAGACCCGCCCGGTAGCCTTGCTCTTTTCCCGCTCATCAAGCCTGTTCTTGGTGTCCGCAGCGGTCTTGGCGTCGGGAAAGACCTCCATCGTGTAGGCGATGTACTTGCCGTCGCGACAGACCAGAAGGTTGCCAACGTCCAGCGGTTCCTTCGTCACCTGCCCGGCCTCGCCGCCATCGACGGCGATCTTCCAGACTTGGGACGATCCCGAGCGGTCCGACACGAACCAGATCGTCCGGCCGTCGGGACTCCAGCGCGGGTTCGAGTCGGACTGGGGGCTCGACGTGAGCCGGCGCAGCCCCGTGCCGTCCGTGGAGACGATCCAGAGGTGCGTCCGTCCGCAGTTGGCATCGAGATCGGTCCGGCGCACGGCGAAAACGACGGATTTGCCGTCCGGCGCGACCTGCGGGTCCGTGATCCGGTCCATCGCCAGCATGTCATGCACCGAGAACGGATGCGTCGAACCGGCGACAGGCTGGGCCATGCCCCGATCCGCGACGCCACAGACACCCATGAAGAAACAGACAAGAGCCTCGAACAGAACAAGCCGCACGTGTTGCACCTTTGTCACCCCTGCGAAGGCAGGGGTCCAGGAACGCCGAGGCGCAGGCGGATTCGTGCTTTCGCAGGAATGACGTGGTGCAGCAGCCCTCCGCCAGACCATCATCGTGGCAGAAGGTGTAGACACGCCAGGAATGGTGCCGCGCATGAATTAGTCCTTTAATTCGGGGTTGGCGATTTCCGACGTGAGCGGAGCCGCCGCGGGTGCCCGGCGGGACCGGAAATCCTCGATTCGCGAAGACGCCGCCCCGCTCTTCGATCCGGGGCCGGACTGGGCTGCCAAACGCGATCCATCGCGTTTGAGGTCCCCCTCCGCCGGCCGAAACGTGATCGGCAGATCGAGCCAGAAGGTCGAGCCGACACCGACCTCGCTCCGCAACCCGACGGACCCGGCCAGCATCCCCGCCAGCTCCCGGCTGATGGCCAAGCCCAGGCCGCTGCCGGGCGCCTCACGCGTCAGCGAGCCGTCCGCCTGCCGGAACTGCTCGAAGATCAATTCCTGGTCCTCTTTCGCGATGCCGCAGCCGGTGTCCGTGACGGCGATCCGCACCGTTTTGTCGTCCGGCATCGAGGCGCGAACGTCGATCCGGCCCCTGAGGGGCGTGAATTTCACGGCGTTGCTCAGGAAATTGTACAGAACCTGCTGCACCTTGCCGGCATCGGTCGAGATCAGAGGCACCGTCGGGCTGACGTCCAGGTAGATCCTGATCTTCTTCTTTCGCGCCAGCAGAGAGAACGACGAGACGGCGGACTCGCAAATCTGCAAGATCGACGCCTGCTCGACGTGCAGCCCCATCTTGCCGGCCTGCGTCTTGGCCAAATCCAGCAGGTCGTTGATCATGGTCAGCAGGCGATTGCCGCTGGTAATGATGTTCTCCGCGTAGCGCTGCCCCTTCTCCCGCTTGAGCAGGCCGGGCTTCTCGCGGAGCACCTGGGCGAATCCGAGGATCGCGTTGAGGGGCGTGCGGAACTCGTGGGACATGTTCGCCAGAAACTCGCTCTTGAGCTTGTTGGCCTTGAATAGCTCGATGTTGCTCTTGGACAGCTCGATGATCTTGGCGTCGAGCCGGTGGTTGGCCTCGCGCAGATCCTCCTGGGCCGCTTGGAGGTGGTCGAGCATGTGGTTGAAGGCCTCGGCCAGTTTCTCGTATTCATCGCCCGTGGCGATGGAGCTGCGAACATCCAGAGTTCCCTCGGCGACGTTGTTGGCCAGTGCCCGCAACTGGCGAATCGGCCGCAGAATCACCCGCTGCGTGATCCAGTAGAACGCCACGACCGCGCCGGCAAGACCGATAATCCCAGCCATGACGGTCCAGATGCGGTTCATGAACATCATCTTGCGAAGCTCACCGCCGACGCCGCGCGACCGGACGAACGCCGCCCCCACGGCCTCCTGCAGGGAAAACGCCCCCGCGGAGCCCTGCGGGTTGTGGCAGCTTACGCAGCCTTCCGTCGCACGAAACAGCCGGACGTAGTCGCTTTGCAGGACGCCATTGACCCGGGTCAGCGACAAGGCCTCATCCCGATTGCCGCTGGCCCGAACCGTATCCAGCAGCTTTGCCCGCACGCCGGTCAGATCCGCCAACTCGTTTTTGGGCTGGTCCTTGCGAAAGCGGATCCACACGAAGCTGTGCTCGTTGGGGTCCTTCGCCGTCCCTCGGTCGCTCAGCTCGGGCAGCTTGATACCGCCGGAAGGCCCCGGCTGGAAATGGGAGCGGAGCATGGAATCGGCTTTGGCCTTGTTCGTGTCCAGCAGCACTTTATAGGTCAGTTGCCGCATCCAGATGTAGGGGATGAGCAAGGCAATCGCGAGGCTGAACAGCACCGCCGAGCCGAACATGAGCCGGCACTTTGCCGCCAAAGACAGCGGCGTCAGGTGCAGCAGCCGCAGAACTCGTTGAACTATCGCGCCAATCATCGATCATCCGTCATCCGGTGTGGGCCATACTTTGTTCAGCCTCTCTATTGTCGCACAGATGACAGATTTTTTCAACCGCAAGATGCAGACGGCGTCGCCGCACAGTTACCACACTGGTCTCGATTCTCGCAAGGTTGTCATCCTGAACGGAGCGAAGCGGAGTGAAAAATCTGGGCCGCGACCTTGAGAGACCTCTCATTCGGTGGCCAGATTCCTTCGCCTTCGGCTCAGGATGACAGACTACTTTCGCATGGCTGTCCCCAACCGTGTCAGGCCTGCTCGGGCGGCTGCTCCACGGCGTGCAGGTGCTTTCGGACCCGCAGGTTCAACTCGTCGAGCTGCTTTTGATCGACGTCGCTGGGTGCCCCCGTCATCAGGCACTGGCCCTTTTGCGTCTTGGGGAATGCGATCACGTCGCGGATGTTGTCGGTGCCGGTCAGCAGCATGGTGAGCCGGTCCAGGCCGAAGGCAATGCCGCCGTGCGGCGGGGTGCCGTAGTCCAGGGCCTTGAGGAAGAAGCCGAACCGCGACTGGGCCTGCTCGCGCGTGATCTTGAGCAGGTCGAAGACCTTCTGCTGCACCTCGGGCCGGTGGATACGAATACTGCCGCCGCCGATCTCGTTGCCGTTGAGGACGATATCGTAGGCCTGGGACCGGATGTGCAGAGGATCGGTCTCCAGCTTGGGCAGGTCTTCCGGCACCGGGGCCGTAAACGGATGATGTACGGAATCGCACCGCTTCTCGTCCTCGTTCCACTCGAACAGCGGGAAATCGACGACCCAGACGAATTCGAACCGGCTCGGATCGTACATTTTCAGGTCCCGGCCCAGCCGGCTGCGGAGCGGTGCCAGGGCCTTGTTGACCTGCGACTCCTTGTCGGCCACGAGCAGGATCACGTCGCCGTCCTTGGCGTCAAATCGCTGCACCAGCTCTTTTTGCTGTTCGGGGGTGAAGAACTTGCCGAGGCCGCCGACAAACGTGGGGGTCTGGCCGTCCATTTTGATCTTGCCCCAGGACAGGCCCTTGGCGCCGTAGTCCATGACGAGCCCCGTGAGGGACTTGTCAATATCGGCCCGTGAAAGCATGTCCCCGGCCGGGGCGCAGAGCCCCTTGACCACTCCGCCGCTCTCGACGGTGGAGGTGAACACCTTGAACGTGCTCTGGCGGGCCAGGTCGGAGACATCTTTGAGCTTCATGCCGAACCGCAGGTCCGGGCGGTCGATGCCGTAATCCGCCACGGCCTCCGGGTACGGCATCCTCCGCATCGGCAGTTTCACGTCAACCCCGAGGATTTCCCTCCAGATCAGGGCGACCAGCTTCTCGCTGATGCTGATCACGTCGTCCGTGTTGACGAAGCTCATCTCGACGTCGATCTGGGTAAACTCGGCTTGCCGGTCGGCCCGCGGGTCCTCATCGCGGAAGCACCGGACAATCTGAAAATACCTGTCCAGGCCGCTCATCATCAGGATTTGCTTGAACAACTGCGGCGACTGCGGCAGGGCGTAGAACGTGTTCTTGACCAGTCGGCAGGGCACAAGGAAGTCCCGCGCCCCTTCGGGCGTGCTCTTGCCGAGCATGGGGGTCTCGATCTCCCAGAACCCGTTGTCATCGAAGTACTTGCGGACGAGAGTCGTCACGCGATGGCGGGTCTTGAGCCGCTGCTGCATCTCCGGCCGGCGAAGATCGATATAGCGGTAGACGAGTCGGGTCTCTTCGTTGGTCTTGCTCTCGCCGTCGGTCTCGAACGGCGGGGTCTTGGCCATGTTCAGGACGTCGAACTGGTCCACGATCACTTCGATCTGCCCGGTGGCCAGCTTGGGGTTTTCCAATCCTTCGCCCCTGGGGCGAACGGTGCCGCTGGCGACGACGACCCACTCGCACCGCACCGTTCGGGCCAGCCGGTGTGCCTCCGGCCGCACCTCCGGGTCAAACACCAACTGCGTCAGCCCCTCGCGGTCGCGCAGATCGAAGAACACCAGGTTCCCGTGGTCCCGATACGACTGGACCCAGCCGGACAGAACGACCTTCTTGCCGGCATCTTCCAGCCGGAGCTCGCCGCAATTGTTTGTTCTCTTGAGCATAGTGATTTCTCTCGCGAGTATTAACCCAAGTAATCACTGGGGATAATCTGTCAAAAAACGAGATCCGTGAGGATAATCGAACCAGTCCGGCGCGTCAATATGGCTGTTCCTAATACTTCAATTCAGGTAAAGCCCCAAGCCCGCCCGGCGCGAAGCCGGGTAGGAGTTTCGCCGGCTCACACTATCGGCAGCTTTCCCCACCGCCTCTACTATTATCGTTGCTGCATGGCAGCGTCCCCAAAAGCCATGCAACCGGGCCGCGTGACCACTTTTTTCCCCGAATTCTGCTTGACAACAGAACCTGGACCTAATATCATAGTATGACTATAGGAATGATATGATATCGTCTCGTGCAATCGGGCCGTAGAGGTCAATGGCTCACGGGCCGAAGGCTCCTGAGAAATGACGGGAACAATGGTCAACAAGCAAGAATCCCGGAACGTGCCGACGGACGCCGTGATACAGGGGCTCAAGAAGGCCATTGAGGCGTTGAAGTATGGGATGATCATCATCAAGGTGCATAACGGCAAGATCGCCCAGGTGGAAATAACGGAGAAAAGACGGTTCAACGAACCACTGGAGTTCGAGAAAGGGGATGGTATCTAAAGTAGCACGGGCTTCCAGCCCGTGATTCCGGATCCATGGGCAGGATGCCCATGCTACGGGAGGAAACGAAGCATACGTTCACCAGGCCGACTGGACAACGTGTCAGAGAATTCACTTATCAACGGTCAATTACGGGGGTTTGACCAGTTCACTGGAAAGCCCGGACTATTATAGAGAAGGGGATTTCCTATGAACAAGGTATTGGTTGGAGTTCTGGTCGGCGGGATCGTAGCTGTGCATGGGGTGGTTGGACTGGGTGGCGTGCCCTTGAACAACCTGGAGGGTGTCGGAGGGATTGCGTTCAACCCGTTGGCGTACCCCGCCGGCAATGGGACGCCGGAGACTAAGAACGAGGATGCTGCAACGAAAGAGCATATCTTCGGCCTGCCGCAAATCGGGGCCTGGTACGTCCATCTGGGTGATACCTCGATCGACTGGACGGCCCTGGGCGCCGCCGAGACACTCTTTCAGCGGGTGGAGGTCTCCTATGGGCACGAGATCATCGGCCTGGAAGGGACCGACACGATCTACAAGGACAATGCCGGCGCAAAACTGCTCGTGATCAAGGAAGGCAAGGTCGTGCCCGCCGTGTCCGTGGGAGGCGTCTGGAAACACACGACCTTCGATGTACCGGCTAACGTCGATGAGTCGGGGATCGACCTCTACTTGGTCGCTACAAAGCTGATCAAGGAGCTGCCAAAGCCTGTGCTATTGTCCGGCGGCCTGATCTCCACGACGGGCCGAACCCTCGGAGTCCTCGGATTCGATGGGGACAGAGCCGAGGCGTTCTTCGGGAACGTCGATGTGCTCCCACTGGAATATATCGCCCTGGGGTTCGAGTACCGGCAGGGCGCGCACTTCGATGACTTCAAGAACGCGGACTACTGGAACGCCCATTTGGCATGGTTCGCGAACAAGAACCTGACCCTGGTGGGAGCGTATGTGAACGCCGGTGACGAGAAATCATCGTCCCAAGTCGGTCTCGGCGACGGCTTCGTCCTGAGTGCGCAGTACACATTCTAAGAACAACAGAAGGGACATGCGATCCTTGATAGATCGCAACGAAAAATGAAAGGAGCATCTCTATGACCAAAATCGACCAGCAACTGACGGTGGAGACGCTGGCTCTGCACGGCGGGCAGGAGCCCGACCCGACGACGGGCGCCCGGGCCGTCCCCATCTACCAGACCACGTCGTACCAGTTCAAGAACACCGAGCACGCCGCCAATCTGTTTGGGCTCAAGGAATTCGGCAATATCTACACGCGAATCATGAATCCGACGAATGACGTGCTTGAGAAGCGTGTAGCCCTGCTCGACGGGGGAGTGGGTGCGCTGGCGGTCTCCAGCGGCCAAGCCGCCACCACCCTGGCGATTTTGAATATCGCACAGGCTGGCGATGAGATTGTATCCGCCGACAATCTTTACGGCGGGACCTACAACCTGTTTCATTACACGCTGCCGAGGTTGGGAGTCAAGGTCAAATTCGTGAAATCGAACGACCTGCCGGCGTTTCAAAAGGCTATAACGCCACGCACAAAAGCGATTTACGCCGAATCGATCGGCAATCCGAAATTGGATGTGGCTGACCTGGAGGGCATATCCGGGGTAGCCCACAAGAACGGTATCCCTTTCCTCCTGGACAACACTGTTTCGCCTTACCTTCTCCGCCCGTTCGATTTCGGGGTCGATGTCATCGTGTATTCGGCAACGAAGTTCATCGGCGGCCACGGAACAAGTATCGGCGGCCTGATCGTGGACTCGGGACAATTCGACTGGACCAACGGGAAATTCCCGTTGATCGCCGAACCCGACCCGAGCTATCACGGCCTCAATTTTGTGGAAGCATTGAAGCCGCTGGGGAATATCGCCTACATTATCAAGGCCCGCGTGACCCTGCTGCGCGACATCGGGACCGCTCTGTCGCCCTTCAACGCGTTCTTATTCCTGCAGGGACTGGAGACGCTGCACCTGAGGATGCCCCGACATTCGGAGAACGCCTTGGCGGTTGCCGGGTATCTGGAGAGACATCCGAGAGTATCCTGGGTCAACTACCCCGGACTCGCTTCCAGCCCCGAGAAGGAGCGGGTCCGCAAGTATCTGCCGAAGGGCGCCGGGGCGATTCTGGGCTTCGGAGTCAAAGGCGGCCTGGAAGCGGGGAGACGGTTCATCGACTCGCTCGAACTGGTCTCCCATCTGGCCAACGTGGGGGACGCCAAGACCCTGGCCATCCACCCGGCGAGCACGACGCATCAGCAGTTGTCCCCCGAGGAGCAGTTGGCCACGGGGGTGACGCCCGACTTTGTCCGCCTGTCCGTGGGAATCGAAAACATTAACGACATCCTCGCGGACATCGCGCAGGCGCTAAACAAGGCATGAGAGGATATGTGAAAGGACAGGTACTATATGAGCAGAATCTTTCATGATATTACCGAGACGATTGGCAATACGCCGCTGGTGCAGCTCAACAAGATCGCCGAGGGGGCCGGCGCCACGGTGTTGGCCAAACTCGAATCGTTCAATCCGCTTTCCAGTGTGAAGGACCGCATCGCTCTGGCGATGATCGAAGATGCCGAGAAACGCGGCGTTCTGCAAAAGGACTCCGTGCTCATCGAGCCGACGAGCGGTAATACGGGGATCGCCCTGGCGTTCGTGGCGGCGGCCAAGGGATACCGGCTGATCCTCACCATGCCGGAAACCATGAGCATCGAGCGACGACAGCTTCTACAGATTCTCGGGGCTGACCTGGTTCTCACGCCGGGCACCGAGGGAATGAAAGGGGCGATCAAGAAGGCCGAAGAACTCGCGGCCGGCACGCCCAACGCCGTCCTCCTGCAGCAGTTTGCCAATCCGGCCAATCCCGAAATCCACCGCCAGACCACTGCGGAAGAAATCTGGAAGGATACCGACGGCAAGGTCGATATCCTGGTGGCCGGAGTCGGCACCGGCGGAACGATCACGGGGGTCGCGGAGGTCATTAAGAAAAGAAAGAAGACGTTCCGCGCCATCGCCGTAGAGCCGGATAGTTCCCCCGTCTTGTCCGGGGGCCAGCCGGGACCTCATAAGATCCAAGGGATCGGCGCGGGTTTCGTGCCCCAGGTGCTCAATACCGGGATCATCGACGAAATCATCCGGGTCCGAGACGACGATGCGGGTCACACGGCTCGAAAACTGGCGAAACTCGAGGGAATCCTCGTCGGCATCTCCAGCGGCGCTGCCTGTTGGACCGCGCTGGAGGTGGCCAAAAAGCCGGAAAACAAAGGAAAATTGATCGTCGTCGTGCTCCCGGACACAGGCGAGCGGTATCTTTCCACGTGGTTGTTCAAAGGTGGGTAACCCTCGCCTGTTCGCAATACGCAGGTGAGAGGAAGAACAGAGGTAAGATATGGGAAAGGAACTGGACAACATCCTCCAAGCCGTGGGAGGCACGCCGCTGGTAAGGCTTACCAAGATGGCGCGAGGGATCAAATCGGCTGTGTACGTCAAACCTGAGATGCTGAACCCCGGCGGGAGCGTGAAGGATCGCATCGCGATTGCCATGATCGCCGCCGCCGAGCGGGAAGGAAAGCTGAGGCCCGGCGGGACGATCGTCGAGGCGACCGCCGGCAATACGGGCGCAGGACTGGCCCTGGTGGCGGCGCTCAAGGGGTACCGTTGCATTTTCGTCCTGCCCGATAAGATGAGCCAGGAGAAGATCAACCTACTCAGGGCCTACGGCGCCGAGATCGTGATTACGCCGACGTCGGTGCCGCCGGACTCGCCCGAAAGCTATAACGGGACGGCGGACCGTCTGGCGCGGGAGATCCCGAATTCGTTCCGGCCCAACCAGTTCGAGAACCCGAACAATCCCCGGGCGCATTACCTGACGACCGGGCCGGAGATCTGGGAGGATTCCGGCGGCAAGGTGGAGGTGTTTGTCGCGGGGATGGGGACCGGCGGGACCATCTCCGGCACGGGACGGTTCCTCAAGGAAAAGAACCCGAACCTCATCATTGTAGGCGCCGATCCGCAAGGCTCGATTCTTTCAGGAGATGCACCCCAGTCGTACCAAGTCGAAGGGATTGGAGAGGATTTCATCCCCAAGACCTTCCATCGCCAGCTTGTCGACGAGATGGTGCGGGTGACCGATGAGGAATCGTTTCTGACGGCCCGCCGGCTCGCGCGGGAAGAGGGTATTCTGGCGGGAGGCTCCTCCGGCACGGCCCTCACGGCCGCGCTCCAATTCGCCCAACGGTTGGAGGAACCAAAGTACATCGCCGTTCTTCTGCCGGATACGGGAAGGAACTACCTCAACAAGATCTACTCCGACCAATGGATGATGGAGAACGGCTTCTTGCGGGAGAACCGCTCCACCGTGGCGCACGTGCAGGATGCCCTGCTCACAAAGAAGGCGTTTCCGCCGCTGATCTACGTTTCACCAAGAGACAATTTGATTTGCGCCATTGCGCGGATGCAGGAGTACAATATCTCCCAGTTGCCCGTGATCGAGGCCAATAAGACCGTCGGGAGCATCAATGAAGAGTCCGTCATGAGACTGCTTCACGACGGACTGAATTTCGAGGAACAGCAGATTGGGGCCGTCATGGGCAAACCCCTGCCGGCACTGGACAGCGAAACGGACATCTCCGAAGCGTTTCGATTGCTTCTTTCCGGGGCTTCCGGCATCGTTGTCGTGCAGGACGGCACGCCGCGGGGAGTCATTACCAAGTCGGATCTGGTGAGCTTCTGGACACAGAGGAAGGAGGAGCCGGATGCGGTTTGAGACGAAGGCGATTCACACGGGGCAACAGTCCGATCTTTCCACCGGTGCAGTGATTGTGCCGGTATTCCAGACCTCGACGTACCAACAGGAAGCGTTAGGAAAACACAAAGGCTACGAGTATTCGAGGACCGGCAATCCTACCCGCACCGCGCTGGAGACGTGTCTGGCCGAGCTGGAAGGAGGCAAGTACGGACTGGCGTTCTCTTCCGGACTGGCGGCGACCACGGCGGTCTTCTCCCTGTTCGGCCAGGGAACCCACATCGTATTGGGCGACGACCTGTACGGCGGGACCTATCGCCTGATGGAGAAAGTGTTCCGAAAGTGGGGAATCTCGGCGACCTACGCCGACGTGGACGATCCCGAGTCTTTCGAGCGGTCCATCACCGCGCAGACCCGGCTGATCTGGATCGAGTCGCCGACCAATCCGCTTCTCAAGGTCATCGACATTAAGCGTCTGGCCGGCGTTGCCCAAGCCGCGAAGGTGCCCCTGGCCGTGGACAACACGTTTGCCAGTCCCTATTTCCAGAACCCGCTTGCCCTGGGCGCCGATCTCGTGGTGCACAGCACAACCAAGTACATCAACGGCCACAGCGACGTCGTGGGCGGGGCCCTGGTGGTGAATGATGAGGCCCTCTACAACGAGCTCAAGTTTCATCAAAACGCGGCCGGGGCGGTACCAGGGCCCTGGGATTGCTGGCTCACGTTGCGCGGCCTCAAGACGCTGGCCCTCAGGATGAGGGAGCACGAGAAGAACGCGAAGTACCTCGCCGAATTCCTCTCCCGGCACGAGAAAGTCGTCCGAACTTACTACCCGGGTCTGGAGGGCACGAGAGACTACGAGATCGCCTCAAAGCAGATGCGGGGTTTCGGGGGGATGCTCAGTTTCGAGATCAAGGGAGGCGTTCCCGCCGTCGAGAGGTTCCTGTCCGGTCTGAAGATCTTTCTGCTGGCTGAGAGTCTGGGCGGGGTGGAGTCCTTGGTCAGCTACCCGGCCAAGATGACCCACGCATCCATGCCCGAGCAGGAGCGTCTCAAGAGAGGGATCACGGACACTCTGATCCGACTGTCGGTTGGTATTGAAAACTGCGAGGACCTGAAAACGGACTTGGAAAACGCCCTGTTGGATTCATAAAGCAAAGGTGGATGCCCGACACAGGGGAGCGGTATCACTCTACATGGCTGTTTCAAGATCCGGGTCTGGTGTATCTGCCGGAATCGACACGCGTCGAAAGACATGCATACGCCGCGTCTTCTGCGGTCGAGTAATCCCTTTGAGCCTGGAGATGGCTGGAGTTGCCATCCTGCCAAATCAGGATTTACGTCCGGCTGTCAAGAACGAGCCGGCAGGCGTGCGGACCTGCAGATCGACAACTCGATGGCAGGGCACGATCCGTCGTGGGACAGGACTCTACCGCGATTCCCAGCGGCAATTGCGCCGCGAACAGGCGTCAGAAAGGAAGGGGTGGGAATGTTGTGAAAGGCCCGTGGGTGAAATGAGGCAGCGACCAGAGCGATAGGCCTCCTCCCTTACCAGCCGCCACGGAGGACCGAGGACGGGAAGGGCCCCCAAACGCGATTCTTTACGTTTGGGAACCCAGAGCAGCGGACGCGGCCGTCCTCTGTCCTCCGTCCTCCGTCTTCGATCTTGACTTAGGCTTCCTGCTCTTGTTTCTCTTGCTTCTGGTCGCCCGGCTGCTCCTCGACCTGCTCGGCGACGACCACCACGCGAACGGTCGCCGTCAGATCGTCGGCGAAGCGAAGAGTCACGTTGTGCGTGCCGAGCTGTTTGATATGCTCAGGCAGCTTGACGATCTCGTCGGCGACCTCGAAGCCCTGGGTCCGCAGGTTGGCGGCGATCAGGGCCTCCGTAATCGAGCCGAACAGCACGCCCTGCTCGTTGGCGCGAGCCGCCAGGACCGCTTCGGCCCCGTTGACCGCCTCGACCGCCTTTTCGATCCGCCGGCGCTCGCGCAGCCGCTGCTCCGACCGCTTGGCCTTCTCCTTCGCCAAAGCTCGGACGTTTCCTTCCGTCGCCACCTTGGCCAGCCCCTGCGGTAGGAGATAATTCCGCGCGTAGCCGGTGTTGACTTCGACGATGTCGCCGAGCCAGCCTAATTTCTGGATATCTTCACAAAGCAATACTTTCATAGTCCTTACCCCTTGGGAATTTATGATTTATGATTTACGACTTTTGATTTTAAGACGGGGCACTCGGGACTGATCTCACCGCCGCGCAACCCCAAATCATCAATCAAAAATCATCAATCATAAATCCGATTTACGTCGAGTAGGGCAGCAGCGCCATGAACCGGGCCCGCTTGATGGCCGTTTTGGCCTTTCTCTGACAGCCGGCGCAGTTGCCGCTGCGTTTGCGGGAGTAGATCTTGCCTCGATTGGTCAGCAGCTTCTGCAGGGTATCGATATCCTTGTAATCGATGTACTTGATGCTGCCCCGGCAAAACCGGCACTGCGTCTGGTCGCGGGCGCCGGCAAATCCCGTCCTTCGTCTCGTCGTCGTCGTCCGCTGCGTTCGTTGCGTGTTTTCTTGTCGAAATGCCATAGAAACCTCATGTATCAATTCTGAGTTCCAAGTTTGAAGTGTGAAGTCTCAAGATGCCTCCCGCTTCAAACTTCCAACGGGAAACTAAAACGGTATATCCGAATCGGGGATCGGCTCGTTCGCACGGCCCCGTGCGGGCGGTCCAGACTCGTCGTACCCCGGCTCGGACGGATCGGCTCCGGCTCCGGGGCCAGGGCCAGGGCCGCCGGTGCCGGGCAGGAACTGGAAATTCTCGACCGTCACCCGGAGCTTGCTCTTCTTGGATCCATCCTGGGCCGTCCAGGAATCAAAGGTCAGTCTCCCCTCGAGGAAAATCGGCTTGCCCTTGCTGAAGAACTTGTTGATGTTCTCCGCCGTGCGCCCGAACGCGCGGCAATCCACAAAACAAGTGTCTTCCCGCTGACTTCCGTCCTGGCCGGTCCACTTGCGATTGGTCGCGACGCCGAAGTCCACCACCGCGGTCTGATTCGGCGTGTACGAAAGCTGCGGGTCCCTGGTCAGGTTCCCCAGCAGCAGGACTTTGTTGAAACCAGCCATATCTTACCTCGTGCCCGTCGGGCGCACTGCCTCGCGCACGACGCAATTCCTTTCGTAATGGCAGCGGTGGGGCAAATCCCCCGTTGCCGACCGAACACCTGCCCCGCGCGAACGGGTCTACCGCTCGGCACCGTCGCCGGCATACCGGCCTCCCGACGGCTCGTAGTTCCGGCCCGTGTCCCGCCGGTCCCGGCGCCGATCGGAGTCGTCGGCCTCGGGGGGCCCTTCGACCGGCTCGACCCGCGGCAGGCCCTTGATGTCCGCCTCAATCATCTCGGGCGGCCGCTTCTCCGTGCCCAGGATCAGAACGCGCATGATCTTCTCCGACAGCAGCACGTCCTTCTCGATTCCCGTGATGCGCGGGCCTTCGGCCTTGAAGTAGGCCAAAATGTACGTTCCGCGGGTCTTGCGGGCGATGTCGTAGGCGAGCTTGCGTTCGCCCCATTTCCGGATCGCGACCACCTCGGCGTCCGCTCGTTTGAGGATGTTCTCGACCACGGCCAGCGTGCCTTCCCAATCGGCGGTCGCCAGGGCCGAATCGACCAGGAACATCCCTTCATACAATCGCTTTGCAGCCATCTGTGAACCTATTACCTCCCGATTATGAGTAAACTCTTCACGTCAACATTCCATCGGACAGGGTGCAGGCGACGCACGCGTTACTGGTCCTGCATCCTGTTGAACTCGTTCATCGTCCTATCCACACCAAATTCGAGCCAGTACAGCACGGCGTCCCGCGCCCGCAGAATCGCCCGATTCAGGAGCGGCTTCTCCTCGGACTCGGGCCGGCCCAGCACGTGCCCGACCGCCTCGTCGCCCAGCCGCGCGCCGATCCCAACGCGGCAGCGGGCGAACTCATCCGTTCCGAGCTTCTGGATGATGTCGGCCAGGCCGTTGTGCCCGCCCGCCGAGCCCTCGGCCCGGATGCGAAGCACCCCGGTCTCGAGAGCCATGTCATCCACCACGACCATCAGATCGTGAAGGTCCATCTTGTAGAACCCGACCGCCGTGGCCACCGACTGGCCGCTACGATTCATGAACGTCCACGGCTTCATCAGGATCACTTTCCTGCCTGCGCGCCAGCCTTCGCCGATCCGGGCGTTGAACTTTCGCTGCTTGACCTCAATCCCCAGTGCGTCTTCGAGGGTCTCGATCACTTTGAAGCCCAAGTTATGCCGCGTCTCGGCATATTCCGGACCGGGATTGCCAAGACCAACCACAAGCCTGATCTCCGCCATCGGATCCTCAGCACGGGGCCATCAACTCCTGCACTACTGGGCCACTTCGCCTTCTTCGGCCGTCGGGGCTTTCTCCCGGATCACTTCGGGCGCGATCGGCGTCTCCGCCTCGATCTGCTCGGTGGTCTTGGCCTCCGCGAGCACGCGGCAGGTCACCACCATGATGTCGGGCAGGCTCATTAGCTTCACGCCTTCCGGCAGCTTCACGTCCCGGGCGTAGATGGACTGGCCCACGTCGAGGTCCTTCACCGGCACGACGATCGACTCCGGAATATCGACGGCCAAGCACTCCACGTCCAGGTGGTCCATGTGCGATTCGAGCACGCCACCTTCTTGAGTCCCTTTGGGCACGCCCTTGAGCTCCAGCGCGACTTCCACTTTGATTCTCTCGGTTACGTCCACGCGAATCAGATCGGCGTGGAGAATCGTGCGGCCGAGATGATCGTACTGCAGATCCTTGATGATCATCTTCTCGGCATTCCCGGCAATCACCACATCCAGTAGCCGGTGGCCATGACGAAGGCCCTCCACGAAATCATGGGCGTCCAGCGAGATCGCCACGGGCTCCTGCTTGTGCCCGTACACAATGGCCGGGATTCGGCCTTTGCGGCGCACGGCGGCCGCCGCTTTCGAGCCCATCTGTTCCCGCGGTTCGGCCTGCAATGACAACATTTCAATCATAACTGTCCTTCCAAGAGAGTCTTAAGTCTGAAGTCGGAAGTTTGAAGCACTTCACACGGTAGACTTCACACTTCAAACCCGTTTCTAATATGCTTCCTGCCCGAACAGGGCGCTGATGGATTCATCTCTGTGAATCCGCTTGATCGCCTCTCCCAGCATCACCGCCACGCTGAGCACTTTGATTTTTTTGATCTGTTTGGCTTCTTCGGTCAGGGGGATCGTGTTGGTCACGACGATCTCATCAATGGGGGCCTTCGCCAGCCGCTCCAGTGCCGGCGGCGCAAACACGCCGTGAGTGACCCCCACGTAAACCTTCTTGGCACCGCGCTCCTTGACCAGCTCGGCCGCCGTACAGATCGTGCCGGCGGTGGCGATGATGTCGTCGCACATCAGGACGTTGCACCCCTCGACCGAGCCGATCAGCTCGCCGGCCTGGACCTGCGAGCCGCTGATCCGCTTCTTGTGAACAATCGCCAGATCGCCGTTCAAGTGGCCGGCATAGCGGGCCGCCGTCTTGAGGTTGCCCACGTCCGGCGAGACCACCGACAGGTCCGGAATCTTTTTATCCCTGAAGTACCGGCTCAGCACCAGCTCCCCGGTCAGATGATCCACCGGGATATCGAAGAACCCCTGCAACTGGTGTGCGTGCAGGTCGATCGCGAGGACCCGGTCGGCCCCGGCGGTCGTAATAAGATTGGCCACCAGCTTGGCCGTGATGGGCACGCGGCCCTCATCCTTGCGGTCCTGACGAGCGTACCCGAAGTAGGGCATCACCGCCGTGATCCGCTTGGCGCTGGCCCGGCGCAGGCAATCGAGATAGATCAGCAGCTCCATCAGGTGCTCATCCTGCGGCCGGCACGTGGACTGGACGACGAAGCAATCCCGGCCCCGCACATCATCCTCGATCCGGATCAGCTTCTCGCCGTCCGGGAACGTGCTGATTTTTGAACCCCCGATAGGCAGACCCAAGTACTTGCAGACCTCGATAGCCAGACTCGGATTGCTGCTTCCGGAGAAGATCTTAAGATTGTCGTTCAGAAACATTCCAATCAGCCCCTTGTCATTTATGATTTACGATTTTTGATTTATGATTTGGCGTCGCTTGCGGAGCAGAAAAGACTCTCGGTGCTCTCTCCTCAAATCAACAATCAAAAATCTACAATCAAAAATCCGTCGTGTGCTCACTCCTACGGCTCTGATTTTCCATTGACCTGACTGACATTTTGCTGCGAGACGACCAGGCCCGCGCCGACGTTCGCTCCCGCCGGCAAGACCAACGGGGCGATCAAGACGGTGCCGGACCCGATGTAGCAGCCGTCACCGACCGTAGTCTGATTCACGTTCTCGCCGTCGAAGTTGGCGGTGATCGATCCGGCCCCGACGTTCACATCGCGTCCGATAATGGCGTCGCCCAAGTAGCTGTGGTGCCGCGCCCGGACCCCATCGGCCAGGCTCGCGTTCTTGAGCTCCGTGAAGACGCCCAGCACGACGTCGTTGCCGATCACGGTCCCGTGCCGGAGAAAAGCGAACGGGCCGATCCGGCAGTCGCGGCCGATCTTGACCTCGCCATGGATATAGACGAACGGCTCGATCACCGTGTCTTGCCCGATTTTCGCGCGGGCGTCGATCCAGGTGTTTTCCGGGTCCACGATCGTTACGCCGTTTTCCATCAACTCCTGCTGGACACGGTGCTGCATGATCTTGCTGGCAACGCACAACTGCGCCCGGCTGTTGACGCCGACGGCCTCTTCCGGCCGGACCGCCGTCACAGCCACTACCTTGTTGCCCGCCGCGATGATCACCGACAAGGCATCTGTCAGGTAGTACTCCTGCTTGACGTTGTCCGGCTTGACCTTCTCCGCCGCCCGGAACAGAACCTGGTTGTTGAACAGGTAGTAGCTCGGATTCACCTCTTGCACGGCCCGCTGCGCCGGCGTGCAATCGCTGTCCTCGACGATGCCCTGGATATTGCCATAGGCGTCGCGGACGATCCGTCCGTAGCCCGTGGGGTCCTCCAGGACCGCCGTAGCCAGCGTCGCCGCCGACTGCTCGGCCTCGTGCTTCTCGATCAGGGTCTGGAGCGTCTTGGCCCGGATCAGGGGCCCATCGCCGCAGAGCACGAGCGTCTGGCCCGCGAAGCTGGTCAGATGCTCCTTGCAACACATGACCGCGTGGGCCGTTCCCTTCTGCTGGGGCTGCTGGACCCAGACGATATCCGACGACTCCTCGGCAAACCGCTCTTTCACCTGCTCGGCGCCGAAGCCGACGACGACGTAAATCTTGTCCACGCCGACAGTTCGGCACGCATCGAGGACGTACGCCAGCATCGGCCGGCCGGACACCTCGTGCAGCACCTTCGGCAGGTGGGTGTTCATCCGGCTGCTCACGCCCGCCGCCAGCAAAATCGCCACTCGATCAGCCATGAAACGATCCTGACAGTTTACAACTTGTGATTTTTGATTTCGAGAGAGGACAGCAAGACCTGTCCTGCCACGAGCACCGCCAAATCAAAAATCGTCAGTCAAGAATAGTAAATCCAAACACCTACCCGGCCAGGACTCGAACCTGGAATAGGAGGACCAAAACCTCCTGTGTTGCCGATTACACCACCGGGTAATCAAATTGATGATTTGGCGTCGCTCGCGAGACAGGACGAGTCCCGCCAGCTTGCTGCAAATCAACAATCAAAAATCTAGAATCACAAATTCTTCCAACGCTGTCACGGAGACCGCCCTAAAGCGGTCCGGTAGGACCTTGTCGGAGGCTTGAGTCAGCCACGCCGTGATCCTGCTGACCCCTACGGCCGCCCACGCGGCCACATCTACCCCTTGCGACAAAGGTAGTCCTAACGCCCGGACTATATCCTGCCCGAGGCACGCAGTCAACTATTTTGCACGATATGGAGAAAAAAGGTCAAAGCGCAGCCGCTCCACACCCCGTGCTTGTGCCGTCTACTTGACGGCAGGCTCCCACATTTTCTCACTCATTTCGACTTTGGAGGTCGTGTCGAAGGTGCTCGGAATGGCCATCATGGGCTGCCCCTGGGCCGAGTCGCCCACCTTGATTTCCCCCTTGAGCTGCTGGTGGCCCTGCTCCATCTGGATCAGACCGGTCGCCTCCACGATCCGGATCGTGGCTTCCTGGCTGCCGGACACGTCAAACCTCAGTTTCATTCCCTGGGCATCCAGCGGCGGGGCGGCGGGATTGGACCGGATGGTCGAGGTCTGCCCGATCGTCGCAACGCCGGCTTCTTGCTTCTGCAAGGTCCACTTGGACTCCTCGATCCTCCCGAATCCCGTTGTCATGACCTTCTTTTCGCTCCAGGACTGACCCTGTTCCACGGGTTTGTCGGGATAGACGCTCATCAGGTTTTCTGTCATTTCTTTCACACCCTGCTTGTCAAGGAACGCAGCCGCGACGTTCCCCATCGGACCGGCCTCCGCACCCGGAGGCAGCTTCTTCTGAACCGCCGCCTTCATCTGCTCGACGCCGTTGACATCGAGGACCCGGCCTTTCGGGCTGACCTTGACAACGTAGCTTTGACTCACAAGGGCGGCGACAGGCTCGGTCCCGGCGGGTGGGGTCGCCTGCTGCGCCGAATCGTAACTCAGGGTCCCCATCGCGCCGGTCTGTTTGGCCATGCACCAGGTGAAGGTATATCGAATCCGTGTATTGCCCGTAGCGTCCACGTCGAGAACATCCAGCTTCATGCCCATCCCAATGGCGATGTCGATCACCTGCTGCTGGTTCATGACGGTCTGGGTGATGTGCTGATCGACCGTGGTCTTTTGGTAGTAGGTCTTGCCCTTGGCAAGCTTCAACTGCAATGAGACGGCAGCTCCGCCGTTGCTGCACAGAGCGCCAGATGTAATGCCGGCCACGACAAACAGGAACAGCCCAAACCTTCGCTTTTCCATGACCTCCACACCTCTTAAAAGAACGACACCCAACCCGACCGAACAACGTGCCCAACGGCGCGACGGCCGCCGAAGGGCCCACGTACTACGACCGGGATTCTACACAATCTCGACCGCCACCGCTATCTCTTTGTTCATCCACGCCGACGGCTCGCTCTCCGTCCAGCCCCACGCGTGAGCGGCGGCCGCCTTCAGGCCCTTGGCCAGTGCGTCTTGAGGACAAGCCGTCTCCCGAATGCCGGCCAGGAAACCCGCCAGCAGGTAATCGCCACAGCCCACGGTTGACAGCACTTTCCCCTGGGTTTCGCAGCGGCCGGTCCAAGCGGCCTCTTTCATGACGATCAGGGCGCCCTTCTCACCCCGGCTGATCAAGACCATGTCCATCCCGTCCAGCAAGCGTCGGCCCGCCTCGGCAAGCCTCTCGGGTGTGTCTTCCACGGGGAAACCGAGCAACTCGCGCAGTTCCTCGACGTTGGGAGCGATCAGCCGGGGCAGACCGGTCTCGACGATGCTCTTGAGAGCAGGGCCGTGCGTATCGACCACGATCTGCGCCCCCAAGCGATGGCAAGTCCGCACCAGATGGACCGTCGGCTCCAGCAACCCGCCGACAGGCATTGCGCCTGCGAAGACGCAGACATCGCCTTCGTGGACGAGCTTGCCCAGATCGGTGTTGAGCCGCTCGATGCTGAGCGAAGAGGCGAGTTCGCTCTTCAGTCGAAGATGCATCTCGCGATGGTAGAGCGTGTCGACAACGGTGATATTCTGGCGAGTCCTGCCTTCGGCCGCCGTCATTTGGACGTCGATCCGCCCATCCAGCCGTGCGACGGCCTTTTCCATCTCGCCGTAGTCGTCCCGCCCCCACAACCCTGCGGCGACGCTCCCCCATCCCATCCACGCCAAGGCATACGAGACGTTCAGGGCCTTGCCCGCCGGCCGGACGACCTGGTCGTCGATCTGGGCGTGGCGGCCCCAATCCAAGTCCCGGCCCCGGCAACGGATGTCCCACGCCGGCGATAAGCCAATTGTGATAATTCGTCTGCATTCTTTCACGTAGCCACCGAAGTCATGATCACAAAGCCTTCTCTTCCCCCTTCCCAAGGGGAGATGGTATAATCGATACTATGAAATCGCTGCTCGAGAGCAATCCTTACTTAGCCGACCCGGTGACTCGCAGGATGATCTTGCGCCACAACGCACGAGAGTCCTCTATCTTCGAGGGGGCACGTGGCATTCCTGCTCAGCCCCTCGGACGTGTGCGCAAGCGGCGTTCCAGGGCTTCCACGAAAAGAGCCGTCAAGACTTCGTGGTCTTGCACGTAGCCTCTTCTCACGGCCTCCAGATACGCCGCACGCGCCTTCCCGGCACCTCGGCCAACAAAGCCATAATCGGGACCGGGGAGACCCGCCTGAAAAACCATCAGGTCGGATACCCATCTTGCCAGTCGTCCGTTCCCTTCACGGAATGGATCAGCAGCAACTCCGCGTGCACCTCGGCGATGCATCTTGCGATCTGAGCCAAGGGGCCGGGGCGGCACGGGGTACATTGCGCGAGCACGCCCTTCTCAAAGGCACCCATATTCTGGCCAACGCGGAACGCCGGCGGCCAGCGAAAGTCGCCCTTGGCCAGTTCCACCGTCCAATATCGCCCAGCCCACTCGTAGATTCCACCCAACCAGTCCCGATGCATCCGACATAGCATCCCAGCGGTCAGACGAGTATGTGGCCCGATGCGGCCCAGATACTTCTCCTGCACCCTTACCAAAGCCTCGAACTCCACACGGTCCATCTCCAACTTGCACCGGATGCCGAGTCGGTTCTTCAGCACCCGCATACGCGAGCCAGGTTCGTATTCTGCTTCCATGCCTTTCGGCGTGACGTAGCGGCCCGGCATACGGTTCCGATTCGTCCGACGATTCGGCTCGCCTTCGCTCGCCATAAGAAAGGTCCTACATTTCTTTCGCCTGTTTGCGGGGGTGGTAGCCGGCTTGGAGCTGGCCGCAGGCGGCTTTGATCCGCCGGCCCATGCGGAAGCGGATTGTCGTCTCCACGCCCGCCTCTTTCAGAGCCGAGGCAAACCGCTGGATGCGCTCCCGGCTGCTGCCGGTGAATTCGCAGCCGGTGAACGGGTTGTGCTCGATCAGGTTCACGTTGTACATCAGGCCGCGCAGGAGCTTGACCAGCAGGTGCGCGTGCGTGATGGTGTCGTTGATCTTGTCGATCAGGACGTACTCGAACGTCACGCGCTGGCCGGTCGCGGCTTGATACGTGCGCACGGCTTCCAGCAGTTCGGCGATCGGGTACTTGTCGGTGACCGGCATGAGTCTGCTTCGCAAGGTGTCCGTCGGTGCGCTAAGCGAGATTGCCAGGCGAGGTCGAATCTCCTCATCGGCCAGCTTCTTGATCCCCGGGACGATGCCGGAGGTGCTGATCGTGATGTGCCGGATGCCGATGTTCTTACCGGCCGAATGGTTCAGGATGCGAATGGACTTCAGCGCGGCATCATAGTTCAAGAACGGTTCGCCCATTCCCATGTAGACGAGGTTCGTGATCCGTCCGGCGTGTTCCTCGACCGTGTTGACCTGATCGACGATCTCGCCCGCCGTCAGGTTCCGCCGCAACGGAATGCGCCCCGTCGCGCAGAATGCGCAGCCCATCGGGCAACCCACTTGGGTCGAGACGCACAAGGTCATCCGCTCCTCCTCCGGTAAGAGCACTGTCTCGATCCGCTCCCCATCGGCCAACTCGAACAGGTACTTTGCCGAGCCGTCCCGGTCGGTTAGAGCATCCACGACCTTGAGCTGCGAGATGAAGTACTCCTGCTCGGCAAGCTGTGTGCGGAACGCCTTGCTCAGCGTGCTGATCCCCGCGATCTCCCGGCCGTTCTGAACATGGATGAACTTGAAGAGGTAGCCGGCCAGATACGGCTTCTGTCCCAGCGCGACCACGACCTTCTCCAGGTCCTGTAGCGTCTTGTCTTTCAGATCTTTGTTCATTCGGTCATTCTATCAGATCTTGCGCCGTCAGTCGAATTCAGGCAAAAACCGCTATTGTCCGGACCGGCAGACCGGTCTATCATCTGCGGATGATGACAGAGCAGTCCGGGCCCTTGCGGGTGCCTTCGGCGATGAAGGTGCTTTCGCTCGTGAATCTGTGCAAACGCTACGGCGCTCCCGTGGCGGTCGATGGCGTTTCGTTCGACGTCGGCCGCAATGAGATCGTCGGGCTGCTCGGTCCCAACGGGGCAGGAAAGACCACGATCATCAACATGGTGCTCGGCATTCTCGAACCGACGGCGGGAACGATCCAGATCGAGGGCGTGGATATCGCGCTGCACCGCGGCCAAGCCCTGGAGCGGACGAATTTTACCGCCGTCTACGCGCCGCTGCCGGGGAACCTGACGGTCTACCAGAATCTGCGGTTCTTCGGCCTCCTCTATGGAGTGCGCGGCCTCGCCACTCGCATCGAAGAGCTGCTCAAGCAGTTCGACATCGAGAGGTTTCGCGACACCAAGTGCGGCGTCCTCTCCTCCGGCGAGCAGACCCGCGCGGGCCTGGCCAAAGCGATGCTCAACCAACCACACCTGCTGCTGCTCGATGAGCCGACGGCGTCGCTCGACCCCGCCTCGGCGCGGGACATTCGCGCCAAGATCTGCGAATTTGCCGGCCGGGAGGGCGTCGGCGTACTATGGACCTCACACAACATGGTCGAGGTCGAGAAGGTGTGCGACCGCGTGCTGTTTCTCTCGCATGGCAAGATCCTGCTCGAAGGCGATCCGAAGACCCTGCCCCACGAGTACGGCAAAGAGACGCTCGAAGACCTGTTCATCACCGTGGCAAACGAGCCGCTCACGCTGGGGGGCAACGGAGCATGAGGCACCTGAGCCGGATTGCCGCCATTCTGCTTCGCCAATTCTACCTCATCCGCGGCAGCCCTGCGCGGCTGTTGCCTTTGTTCGTGTGGGCGGGGGTCGATATCGTGCTGTGGGGGTTCATCACCCGGTACCTGAACGCCATCAATCCATCCGGGCACAATTTCATCCCGGCGCTGCTTGGGGCCGTCCTGCTCTGGGACTTCTTCACCCGCGTCATGTTCGGCGTGACAACGACGTTCCTCGAAGACGTCTGGTCGCGCAACTTCCTGAACCTGTTCGCGACGCCGCTGTCGATCTCGGAATACCTCGGTGGCCTCGTGATCTCGAGCATCGTGACGAGCTCGATCGGCCTTGCCGTAATGCTCATCTTGGCAACTGTGGTCTTCGGCCTGTCTTTCTTCGTTTACGGCCTCATGCTCATCCCGTTTCTTCTGGTGCTGTTTCTCTTCGGCATCGCGCTGGGCATCCTTGCCTGTGCCCTGGTGCTCCGTTACGGTCCGGCGGCCGAGTGGTTCGTCTGGCCCATCCCGGCGGTCCTCTCGCCCTTCGCGGCGGTCTTCTACCCGCTCTCCACGCTGCCAAAATGGATGCAATACGTCGCGCATCTGCTGCCGCCGTCCTATGTCTTCGAGTCCATGCGGTCGATCCTCGCCGGCAGCCCCGCGTCGGGAATCGACCTGTTCTGGGGCGTATTGCTGGCCCTGTCGTACATTCTGCTCACCGGCCGGTACTTCACGCGGATCTACCGCTACGCCGTCCGCACGGGTCTCATCGCCCGCTACAGCGCCGAAACGGCGAGTTAGCCAACCTGCTCCTGGCGCCTGGGTTTGATTTGCCTGACCTGCTGTGCTATAATCCTTGGTGCGGGTGACGGAAAACCCAACGCTGGCAGTGTCCAGGACACTTGCGGCAAGGAGAACTGGACTAGTATATGAATGAGACGTTCCGGCAAATCCTCCGGTTGGTTGAACAGGGCGAAGTCAAGATATCCGACCACGGTTACGACGAAATGGCGGCAGATGGCCTCCGTGCGAGGGAAGTGGTGGAATCAGTCGCCGCCGCCGCCGTAGTTGAGGAGTACCCCGACTATCCAAAGGGACCCTGTGTCCTTGTGCTCCAGAAAGATCGAGGAGGCGCACCGATACATGTCGTCTGGGGTATCCCGAAAAACGAGTTGTCCCCGGCCGTTCTCGTGACCGCATACAGACCGGACCCAAGTCGTTGGGAGCCGGATTTCCTAAGGAGAAAGAAATGAGTACAAAGCGACACACGAAGATCGTCCAGGAAGGGAACTACGTGGCGCAAATCGATGTGGAACTGATCTACTCTGATGAAGGGTGGTCCCCCTATCTTTCCCTGGAGGACGCCTATAAGCTCGATGATGTTCGAGAGGCCCTGAGGCAAGGCAACTTGAAGGCGGCCTCCAAACTGGGACGGGTCTACAAGTTGACTCGTGTGGCCGGGTAGAGCGATGCAATGAGTACGTCACGCGAATCTACCGCCACATCGCCCGCTTGGCATCGGACCATTCTCGAAGACCGAGAGAAAGCCCTCAAGGCGGGAAAAGTGACCGTGTCGGATTGGGAACAAGTCAAGAAAAGGGTCAAAAAGAAGGTCTCGTGAAAATCAGGATTCTCAGCCCGGCGGAAGAGGACCTTAAAGAGGGGTATCGGTTCTACGACTCATAGGCGCCGGGTCTTGGCTCGTACTTCCTCGATTATCTCTATTCGGACATCGATTCGTTGACCTACTTCGGAGGGATTCACCCTATAGCCTTCGGGCACCATCGCTTACTGTCCAAGCGGTTTCCCTTCGCGGTCTACGATCGCGTCACAAATGACGTGGTTGTGCTCTTCGCCGTTCTGGACTGCCGTCGGAATCCGAATTGGGTAAGAAAGAGGCTGATGGAGAACTGATATCAGAACCAAGATATCCATTCAAAGGGAGAACGCGATGACCAGCCGTACTGCTTTTCATCTGGACTGTACTGCCATTCTCGCGGAGTGTGGACGCAAATGTGCAGGGTGTATTGAGGAGATGAGGTCCGTCTTTGGTAGGATGCCGGGCGTCAGCAAGTTCTACCGGGAAGGTCCCGGCGTCGTCGTGGCGCATGATGCGAGCGTGGTGTCGGTGGAACAGTTGCTCGACGTCTTCCGGAGTCTGCCATCGTTCTACCAAGGCCACTTCGTTCCCACCGTGCTGGAGAATCCGGAGGGACAGGGCTGATGGCTGTATCGGATGAATTTGTGGACTATGTCGTCGAGCAGCTCTCGGTTTGGGGCGAGGTGTCCGTGCGCCGGATGTTCGGCGGGGCCGGACTCTATCGTGAGGAGACGATGTTCGCGGTCATTGCCGACGACGTCGCCTATCTGAAGGTGGACGATTCGAACCGGGACGACTTTCTGCGGGCGGGGTCGGCTCCCTTCGAGCCCTATCCGGAGAAGATCAAGACCACCATCAGGACCTATTACGAGATCCCTGCAGACGTTCTGGAGGACCCGGACGAGTTGGCCAAGTGGGCCGAACGTTCCTGGCTCGTCGCTCGAAAGAGGAAGAAGTAGCCTGTAATACGGATTAGGAAATATTCTTGCGCGCCCGCTAAAATAGGGTAGCACCAGCATCTGACATCTGACGCCCGAACCATGATGTTCGATCTGTCGCACGGAATGGATACCGCGCAAAAATCAATCCTAATCCGTATCAGTCAACGGAGGGAATCGTCGCCCGGGAAATCCTATTTGAGTCTGAGTGCGATTGTGCTATCATGGGGGCAGTAAGGTTACGGGAGTTGCACAATGACGCCGCAAAGTCAACAGATTCTCGACGAAGCTCTGGGCTTGCCGCCTGTAGATCGGGCCGAGTTGGTCGAACGAATACTGGCCAGTTTCGAGTTCCCGGCCCGCCAGGATATCGACGCCGCTTGGGCACAGGAGGCCGAAGATCGCATCGATGCGTACGAGCGTGGGGAAATAGGATCATCGCCTGCCAGCGAGGTGTTCAAGGAGATCGACCAGCAGGCACAGCAATGAGAGTTGGGTTTCTCGATCCCGCAAGAAAGGAACTCGCGGGTGCCATAGCTTACTACAATCAGGAAAGCGAAGGGCTTGGCTACAGATTCGCCGTTGAAGTACGAAGAGCGCTTTCCCGCATCCTGCAATACCCCCATGCCTGGCCACTCATCTCAGTACGCACGCGACGTTGCAGAACGAGCGGATTTCCCTACGGTGTCCTCTACCAGATTCGCGAGGATGTCCTACTGATCGTCGCCGTGATGCATCTTCACAGGCACCCGGACTGCTGGAAATCCAGGTTGCGTTCGGAGTGAAGACGGATGGTGGGCGTAGCGCGCCCCACGCGGTCCTCTGTCTTCCGTCCTCCAGTCTATTCGTCCTCCTCGCCGGTGTCGGTGGAGATGAAGCCTTGCTGGCCCTCGGTGGCGTAGACCTTTTCCGGGACCTTCTCTTGCTCGACAATGTCGGTGAGACCCGGCTCGGGCTGCGAGCTCATCTGTTGCTCGCGAAGCGCCTCGTACTCCTCCAGCGTCATCAGGACCTCGCGGGCCTGGCTGCCCTTGTACTCGCCGAGGATGCCGGCGCCGGCCATCATCTCGATGATGCGTGACGCGCGGGCGTAGCCGACGCTCAGACGTCGCTGGAGCAGCGAGACACTGCCACGCTTGGTCTCCAGGACAACCCGCACGGCGGCGTCGAACAGGTCATCCTGAGGCATGTCAGAGGCGTCCACCTTCCGCAACTGCGTCAGCTCGGGATGGAACTGCGGCTCGGCCACTTCCTTGAGGTGCTTGACGATCCGCCGGATTTCGGCGTCGTCGAGGAAGGTGCCTTGGGCGCGGATCAAATCGCTCGTGCCGGGCTTGAGGAACAGCATGTCGCCCTCGCCCAGCAGCGTCTCGGCACCGTTCTGGTCGAGGATGATTCGGCTGTCCATCCGGGCCGCCACACGGAACGCGATCCGGCAGGGCATGTTTGACTTGATCAGGCCCGTGACGACCGTCGCCTGCGGCCGCTGCGTGGCCAGGATGATGTGAATGCCGATCGCCCGGCTCTTCTGGGCCAGACGGACGATGTAGGCCTCGATCTCCTTGGGCGCGGTCATCATCAGGTCGGCCAGCTCGTCAATCACGACGACGATGTACGGCAGCTTCTTCGGGATCTTCGCCTCTTCCTCGGACGTGCTCGGATTGAATCGGGCGATGATTTCCTCAGTGCCCAGCTTGTTGTATTCGGCGATGTTCTTGACTCGCGCCTCGGCCAGCAGGGCATAGCGCTCGTCCATCTTGACCGTGGCCCATTCGAGGATCTGGACTGCCATCTGGGTCTCGGTCACGATCGGGCACATCAGGTGCGGCACGGTGTTGAACGCGGTCATTTCGACCATCTTCGGGTCGATCATGATCATCTTGACCTCATCCGGCCGCTTCGTCAGCAGGATGCCCACGATGACCGTATTGATGCAGACGCTCTTGCCCGAGCCGGTGGTGCCCGCGATCAAGAGGTGCGGCATCTTCGCCAGGTCGGAGACCAGCGCTTCGCCGGAGGAGTCCTTGCCCAGATACAGCGGGATCTCCATCTTCGTGGGCCTGTCGCCGGCAAGCTGCATCATGCTCTTCATCCGAACCTTTTCCTTCTCGTTGTTCGGGACTTCGATGCCGATGGTGTGCTTGCCCGGGATCGGGGCCACGACCCGGACCGCGCCGGCGCCCAGGGCCCGGGCGATGTCGTTGGCCAAGCTGGAAATATGGCTGACCTTGACGCCCGCCGCCAGCTCCAGCTCGAACATGGTCACGACCGGCCCCGTGTCGGCGGCGACGACCCGCGCGTTGACGTTGAATTCGCTCAGCAATTTCTCCAGCTCGGCGGCCTTCGTCTTGACCACTTTCTCCTGAATGGCGGCGTACCCGTACTCCGCCTCGGCCAGCAAATCCAGCGGCGGCAGCGTGTAGTCGTCGTAGGACGGCTGCACGAACGGCGGCTTCTCCGGTTTCGCCGGCGGACGTTTGACCTCCATCACCTCCGGCCGCTTCGGCGTAGGCGGCTCTACCGGCCTGGCAACCTCAACTTCCTGAGGCTCCTCCTTCAGTTCCGGCCGCTGCACCAAAACCGGCGGCTCGATCCTCCGTTGCAGAACCGGCATCGAGCTCTTCTGCCGGGCGCTGAGCCGCTGCCAAATATCCGTCAACGCCTCTGAGTGCTCGCGGGCGACCGCCCACGCCGGTATGACCACGCCTACGACGCGCCGCACCGCCACCCCGCAAGCGGCGAACAGGCCCATGATCAGGCTGTCCGCCAACAGCGATAGGCCCACGAACCAGATCGCGCAAGTCAGGATGAAGGCGCCGAGCCGAGCGAAGTTGCCCTTAAGGAACGCGGCGGTCGAGATGCCGAGCACGCCGCCGGAACCCATGGGGAACGTGTACATCTTGTGAGGCCAGAAGCTGTAGAAGGTGGTGGACGCCGCCGCCGTCAGCAGCACCAATCCAATCACGCGAAAAACAGGTTGACCGATCGGCCGGCCGGCCAGCTTGGCAATACCGTAGCAGATCCCGGAGACAAGAATGATGAACACGCCGGGGCCGATGTAGTAGAGCAGGTAGAACGCCAGAAACGCCCCGATCGACCCGCACCAGTTCACCAGCGGCTTGTTGTTCGGGTACACGTACTGGCTGGGCCAGTCGCCGATGTTGAAGCTCAGGCAGCTAAACAGCAGCACGAAACACAAACCGGTGCAGAAACACAGCAGCGCCGTTTTGAAACCAGCGCTGAAGAGCACCTTTTTGGCCTTGTTCCTTCGTGATCCTCTGTTCCTTTTCACAATATCCACTCCTGCGGCAATGTCCTATAAAATCCGCATTCAAAGTGTCGACGCGCTCCCCGGCCGAGTCCGACTCAAGTCTATATCGGCACTCTGTCGGGCTTTTCTGCATTCTTCGCCACGTTTATCTGACCAAAAGAGGTTTCGCAATCCGCCGGCTGTCGGCACGCTCGTTGCGTACGCGTCATGAAGCGTTCGGCCTCAACCAACTGCGAATTCGACCTGGTGCCCCAGCTCGCCGAGTTTCCGGCGAAGGAAGTCTACGGGAGGTTTCCTGCGGATGCGGTCGGCGAGGGGCGGACGGCTGCGAAACACTCTGACGCGAAATGTCCCGGTCATTGGGGCCAAGGCGGTCGCGCAGGTCGTCCACCGCCTGCTGGATCGGCATGATCTGAGGCAAGATGCCATCGACTGGTGGGTCGTTCATCCGGGAGGAACGCAGGTGCTCAACGCCGTCAGAAGGCAGGTCGGGCTGATGCCCGAGAAGCTGCGGTTTTCCCACAAGGTCTTCCGCCGCTACGGCAACATGTCCTCCCCGTCGGTGATGTTCGTGCTCGACCGAATCCTCCGCGAGGCCAAGCCCAGGCCAGGCGACACGGGCCTGCTCCTATCCTTCGGCGCCGGTTTCACCGCCTTTGGCTCGTTGGTTCAGTTCTGTTGAGCAAGCCAATAGCGAGAGATGCACGAGCATCTGACACAGACCAACATATGCCCCTACGGGGTCAAAGGAACGGAAGTATGGAGTGTTTCCAACTGCTACCCGAAAACGTATATGTTATCTCCGGGTCCATTCGAATAGGTCGAATCATCGAATACATCGCTCCAGCCGCGCTTGTGTTTCCCATCATCACTTGAAGGTTGACGTTTTTCGACGCTTTTGTCAGTTGGCAATTTCTTGGCTGGCATGCTCTTCTTTGCTTTATCCACATCCCGGTCCATTGCTCTCTCCTGCCCCTGTAATTGGATTTCTACCGGTCAGTTGACCTTGGGAAATACCCTAAAAAATGCCCTGGCGGTGAATCCGCTGAAGGGCCTGATCTCCTCTATCCCATTCTTTCTCAGAAAGACCGCCGTATTCTTCACCGGGTACGCTTCCACGAATACGATGTTCTTGATTCCGGCGTCCAAAATCAACCGAGCACACTGAAAGCACGGAAAAGTGGTGACATACAGCGTTCCGCCATCAACTGATCGGCCTCCCAGCGAGAGGACGGCACGCTCTTCGGCATGGATGGCTGTACACAACTCCATATTCCTGTTTGGATGCAACCATGCCTTGAGATTCGTACCACACTTCAAGCAGTTCCACGGCTCAGTCAACTCCTTATGGACTTTCCCACATTTTGGACAGTATATCCTCTTCCCTCGTGCCTTCAGCTTCGACATCATGTCATCATCTTTGTAGCACGCAGATACGCTCTTGCATGTCCTGACAGACACTGGATTCTCGTTGAAACCCATAGAAACTGGGAACTCACGGCCGTCCTTTTTGACCGTAATAACTGCACCGACATGACGCTTCAGGCATGTTGAGGAATGCGTAGCCATTCACGAGGTGCGGCAAAAAAATATTTTTGAGGCGGTGATTTTGGAGTAGCGCGAAGCTGGGGAAGACGGTATATCCTCGTCTATGGTAGACCAGGATGTCACGATACCCCAGTTGATCTTGCAGAACGAT
>JAPLMX010000021.1 GCA_026386805.1 Phycisphaerae bacterium
TGGGCTGGATGAGCAAGTGTCGTGCGATTCTGATTCGTTACGCCAAGAAGTCATGCAATTACCTGGGCCTGATCCAACTGTGCTGCGGCCTGCTTTGGTATCGCCGTCAGCACCGCCTGAGCCTTTTGAGATAGTTACTTACAGCCTGGCTTTGGCAGCGTCATACAAGATTAGCGTTCCCATTGGTGTTTGTCAAATCATGGTCATTAGCCAATGATCAAGTTCCCCCGTGGCGGCGACATCAGCTATCCGGGCTTCGTCTGGTACAACGATTTGCTCTACGTCAGCTACTATTCCAGCCACGAAGGCAAAACAAGCATCTATCTGGCCCAGATCAAGATCGCCGGCTCAAAGTAGGACCAGCGGTCGATGGATCTCCTTGTCTCGGCCGAAGTAACGCATCTTCCCACGGATTCGCTTGCAATCCGGCTCGGTTGAAGGTAAGGTGAAGGCACTTGGTTGTGGCGATTCGACCCGGATCGCCATAACTGCTTTTACCGCAAGGACTTGGGAGTGTAGCTCAGAAGGTAGAGCAACGCACTTTTAATGCGTAGGTCCTGGGTTCGAATCCCAGCACTCTCATTTACGCGTCCCAAGGAGGGTCTGGCCATGAAAGCGATGGTGTTGACGCACACAGGTCCGATCGCGACCAAGCCGCTGGAGTTCAAAGACGTGCTTGTCCCCCAGCCACAAGCCGGGGAAGTCCGGGTGAAGATCACCGTGTGCGGCGTGTGTCATACGGATCTCGACGAGGCCGAGGGCCGGCTTGCCGCAAGATTGCCCGTGATCCCGGGGCATCAGATTGTCGGGCATGTCGATGCGATAGGGCCGGGGGCATCCAAGTTCAGGCGGGACGACCGGGTCGGGATTGCGTGGATCTATTCGGCGGATGGTACGTGCGAATTCTGCCGAGCGGGCAATGAGAATCTGTGCCCCCGATTTCGCGGGACCGGCTGCGACGCCGAAGGCGGCTACGCGGAATATGTCGTAGCGCCGGAAGACTCCGCTTACCCCATTCCCAAGGTGTTTACCGACGTGCAGGCGGCCCCGCTGCTCTGCGCCGGCGTCATCGGCTACCGGGCCTTGCGATTGACGAACCTGCAGGACGGCCACGTCCTCGGCCTCTTTGGCTTCGGTGCCTCGGCCCACATCCTGATCCAGGTCGTCAAGCACAAGTTCCCGCACTCCCCGGTCTTCGTTTTCACCCGGCCCGGCCAGGCCGGACACCAGGAGATGGCCAAGAGTCTGGGCGCCGACTGGACCGGCGTCACGGGCGATGAGCCGCCTCGGAAGCTCCATGCCGCCATCGACTTCACGCCCGCCTGGGAACCGATCGTCGAAGCGATGCGGGTCCTGGCACCGGGGGGGCGGCTCGTCATCAACGCGATCCGGAAAGAGAACCGGGACAAGGACGCCCTGCTGCACCTCGATTACGCGACACACCTGTGGCGAGAGAAGGAGATCAAGAGCACGGCCAACGTCATGCGTCAAGACGCCCGGGAGTTTCTGCCGCTGGCCGCCGAGATCCCCATTCGGCCGCAGGTCCAGGAGTTCCGACTGGAGCAAGCCAACGAGGCGCTGCGGCTTGTCAAGGAGGGCAAGACTCAAGGAGCCGCCGTGCTGAGAATTTCGGAATCGGCTTCATAGACTCTGAGAATCCAGTCCACCGCCTCGCCGATTCCGGAGACGACGATCTCGTCGGCCCGCAACTCGGCCAAATGCTTGCTTCCGTGACCCGTTCGGACATATACGCCGCGTGCGCCTACGGATCGGGCGAACTCCACATCGTGAGGATGGTCCCCGATGGTGAAGGACCGCGGCAGGTCCACTCCATACTCGGCGGCGGCCTTGTGGAGAAAATAGGGCTTGGGCTTGATGCAGAGACAGCCGTCGGACCGCTCGTGGGGGCACACGTAAACGGCCGTGATGACTACGCCGTGTTCGGCAAGGTGCGAAACAACCCGAGCATTCACGCGATTCACATCCTCCAACGTCAGGATACCTCGCGCCACCCACGGCTGGTTCGTGACGACGAATAGGAGAAAGTGCTTCCGGAGCCGTTTCAAAGCGGCGACCGTATCCGGATAGAACACCACCTCCGAAGGGTCGGCCAAATGCCCACGGTCTTCGATCACTGTCCCATCCCGGTCGAGAAAGACAGCGGGACGAAGTTGCGCAGCTTGCGGCATGTCGTTCCCTGTTTGCATGAGTTCATTCTGTTGTCGAGACGGGCGAACCACCGGAAGCGGCCCGCACGACTCTGCCCGACATGAAGCGTGCGATGCCCCACGCCAGCAAGAACGCCAGAGACAGGTAGATCAGCGAGGTGGCACTGATGCAGGCGCTCATGCCGAACCGTTGCGACGCGGCGGCGACCGTCACCGTCGCCGTGCCCGCCCCCAGCCAGCCGATGGAGTTGATGACGCCCACCGCCGTAGCGCGACGCTCCGGCGGCACGACATCATGGAGCGACGCCCAAATGTTGGAATCGTAGATCCCTTTGAAGAGTCCGAAGCAGGCCATCGCCATAATGAGCCACGGCACTTGCAGCGTCCAACCCACCATGAAGATAAAGGGCGCCCCACAGAACAGGCCCAGTGTCTGCGCCATCATGCGTCCGCCCCGATAACGCCGGACCAGGCGATCCGCCAGCAGGCCGCCCCCCAACACGCCCAGCACGGAGGCCACCTGAAGATACGCCGTAGCGCTGAAGCCCGCCATCGAAAGGCTCATGTCGAACTTGTCATAGAGAAACTTGGGCAGCCACGTCAGAAAGATGCCCGCCACGAAATTGGCCCCGACAAACACGGCCGCCAGGATACATACCATTGGAATGCGGAACAGGTCGGCGATGGTCCGGAGAATCTCGCCAAGACTCTCCCTGGGCCGGGACTCCAACCGGCTCGGCTCCGAAGGCTCCTTCAGGAATACGAGCAGCACGAAGCCGAAGACAATCCCGGCAATCCCCAGCAGCGAAAACGACGAGCGCCAGCCGAAATGCTGCCCCATGAGGCCGCCGAGCGTGCCGCCGGCCACCGTGCCCGCGTAAACGCTCGATTGGTGAATCCCCATCGCGCGCGAGCGGGTGTCCTTGCCGTGATAGGCGCTGATGAGGGCCATCGCGGCGGGAAAGTAGAAGGCCTCGCCGAAACCTTCGATCGCCCGCAGCACGACCACGTGCCAGTACTTCGTCGCGAAGCTGAAAGCCAGCGTGATGAGCGACCAGAAGAGAAACCCACCCAGGACAACGGTCTTGCGCCGAAGCCGGTCGCCCACCAATCCGGCAAACCAGCCCGCCCCGGCGTACACCCACATAAAGGAAGAGGCCACGTAGCTCAATTGGAGATCCGTGAGCTGCAAGCCGGGGTCTTCTTTGAGCAAGGGAAAGACCGAGTAGATGCTCTGCCGGTCCGCGTAGTTGAAGAAACAGACCAGCCAAAGCATCGCCACCACGGCCCACTTGTACGTGCGATCCGACATAGATGACTACTCGTCCACCGTCAAATGGTTGCGTCGATGGGAAGTCTGAAGTTTGATTTTTGATTGCTGATTGAAAGAATCGTCGCTCCAAATCAAAAATCTCAAATCAGACTTCAACAATGCCTCGTAATCCCGAGTTCTTCCATGTATCGGCAGATGATCTGGCGCTGCGGCTCGCGGAAGCGATGGAACGGCTCCGCGACGAAATCGTTGCAGATACCCAAACACGACAACGCGCACTTGAGACCCTTGAGGAAGCTCGATTCATACTGTCCGACGCTGTAGATCGTGGAGCAGACCCGCATGACCATCCGGTGCAGCGGCTCGACCCGGGCGAGATCCTTCGCGCGGGCCGCCTCGTACAGATCGACGTACAAGCGTGGCAGCAGGTTGGCCCCGCCGCAGACGCCACCGTGAGCGCCAAGCAGAACGGAATCGGCCAAAAGCTGCTCCGGCCCCATCAGCAGCGTGAACTCGGGACGGTCCTCCAGGATCAACTGAACGTGATGGAAATAGATCATATTGGTGGAGCTGTCCTTGAGACCGGCAATCCCCGGCATATCGGCGGCGGCCCGCACCGTCTGCGGCTCGAACGCTGGCTTCGGGCGATTCGGCGTGTTGTACAGGAACAGGGGCAGCGGCAGTTCCGGCAACAGATGCCCGAGGTATTCGAGCAGTTCCGGCTGTCCCGCCGGGAAGTAGTATGGCGGGGCCAGCACCAGAGCCTGCGCGCCGGCCTGGGCCGCCTTGCGACTGAGTTCCACCGACTCGACAAACGACGTATCCGTGATGCCCACGAGGACCGGCGCCCGGCCTCCGACCTGGGCACAGACGCGTTCGATCAGCTCGTGCCGAAGCCGATGGCTCAGGCTGGGGGTCTCGCCCGTAGTGCCGAGAATGAAGAGGCCGTGGACGCCACCGGCAAGAATGTGCTCGATCAGCCGTTCCAGACCCGCCACGTCCAGCGTGTCGCGATCCAGCAGCGGTGTCACCATCGGCGGGATGATCCCACGCAGAGGTCTGGCAAGCGTTCCAGCACTCGAATCCATCTTGACCTGCCTCCCAAGACTGTCCGGTCACTGTCCTTCGAAATCAACTCGGCCATCATAACAGAAGCCCGCCACAAATACAGTCTCTACTGTGAGAAACAGGCCCTGCGTCTACCGGAGGGCTGAACGGTTGACCCCCGAAACATGACCTTATAGAATGCTCGTAGTGCCAGCCGCGTGTTCAGGACCGGGTAGATGCAAGAGATGCCGTACATAGTCCGATATCCCACTTCCCAGGCTCAACCTCTAATGGAGGAACTCGACCATGAAATCTTCGCTCACACGCCGTTCGTTCGTAAAAGCGACGTCGGCCGGTCTGGCCGGCATCAGCTTTTTGGCCGCCGGGGCGAAGTCCCTGTACGCCGCTGCCACGAGCAAAACGAATATGCTGGCCCTCAGCGGCGGCACACCGGTCCGCAGCAAGCCTTTCTCACAAACCTGGCCCATCATCGACGAACGGGATGAAACGGCCCTGCTTAAGGCGCTCAAGAGCCGCAACTGGTGCTGCCTGCGCGGCCATGCGGTGTACGATTTCGAGAAGATGTTCGCCGAGGCGATGGGCGTGCCCTACTGCTTTCTGACCAACGGCGGGACGACCGCCCTGAGCGCCTCGCTGGCCGTGCTGGGCGTCGGCCCGGGCGACGAAGTGATTACGACGCCGAATACGTTCATCGCGACCATCAACACGATCACCAATCTCCACGCTCTGCCCGTCTTCGTGGATGTCGATCCCGACACCGGCTCCCTCGACGCGAATCTGATCGAGGCCGCCATCACCGAGCATACCAAGGCGATCCTGCCCGTGCATCTGGCGGGTTGGCCGGTGGATATCGAGAAGATCATGGCAATCTCGAAGAAACATAACCTTGCCGTGATCGAGGACGCCTGCCAGTCGGTGTACGCGGAGGTCAACGGCAAGAAGGTCGGCACATTCGGCAAGACCGGCTGCATCAGCTTCCAGGAGTACAAATCGCTCGTCTGCGGTGAGGGCGGCGCGATCCTCGGCAGCGACGACGAGTTCATGCGCCGTTGCGGCGCGTTCGTCAATAACGGCCGGGACCCGAAGAAACGCGAACGCGGCTATCCCTTCCCCGGCTCGAACCACCGCATGACGGAGTTCCAGGCGGCCGTGCTGACGGAGCAGTTCAAACGGTTCAAAGACCAAGCTCCATTGCGCTACGAGAACGGCGTATATGTGGAACAGGCCCTGGCGAAGACTCCCGGCCTGACGCCCCGCAAGCGCTACTCCGATAAGACGCGACCCACCCATGTCCAATTCGAGATGGATTACGACCGGGCCCAGTTCAAGAACGTCCCGGCCGCCCGATTCGCCGAGGCCCTGCGGGCGGAGAACATCCCGATGCGCGGCGGTTCGCGGCGCTACTCCAGCGGCTGCCATAAAGAGAAGATGCTGCAAGAGCACCTGAACTCCTCCGCTTTCCAAGCGGCCTTCTCCAAGGCCCGGCTCGATAAGTACCGCCCATCACTGCGCTTCCCCGTGATGGACGCTGAGAAGCCGGCCCAGAAGGAAATGCTCTCGATGGACAGCAAGATCCCCTTCCTCGGCTCGCGGAAGGAGATGGACGAGATCATCGAGGCCGTGCAGAAGGTCGCCCGCAACATCGACAAGCTCATATAGAGCCGTACAATAGACGGTCAGTATGCGGCAAACGGAAGCACTCACATTCTGGTAAGGGGAAAACCATGCGCAGAGCCAATTCTGTTCACCCCGGAAGGAGCAACATTGTGAGGACGCTCGTCACATTCGTTGTAGCAGCTTGCCTGCTCGGGGCAGCCTACGCCCAGCAAGTTGACCAACCGGCGAAACCAAGCCCGAGGCGTCAGAAGCTGACGCGGGGGTCCGGCGTGCAAAAGACGGCGGCGGTGGAGGAGCCCGCGGCCGGCGTCTATCCGATGCAGGAAGGGTTTGTCGATGCCAACGGCGTGCTCATCTATTACAAAGCCATCGGGCGGGGAGCGCCCCTGGTCATCCTGCACGGTGGGCCGGGCGGTACGCATGACTGTTTCCTTCCCTATCTGTTGCCGCTGGCACGCCGGAATCGCCTCATCTTCATTGATGAACGGGGCTCCGGAAAGTCGGAAAAACTGGAGGATGCTTCAGCCTATACGGTAGAGAGCATGGTGGAGGATATCGAGGTGCTGCGGAACGCTCTGAAGTTGGGCAGGATCTCGCTACTGGGTCATTCGTGTGGCGGTGTGCTGGCGCAGGCACCCGATCGGATTGGAGGTGCATGAGGTACTTGACTTCAGTCTGGAGTTGAAACCGGGAATGGTGATCACCGTGGAGCCCGGCGTCTATCTCCCGGACAAGAAACTTGGCGTAAGAATCGAGGATGATGTTTTGGTTACGGAAACCGGTTGCCGCATCCTCTCAAATCAGATCCCGCGGGAGAGGAAGGAGGTCGAAACGTGGATGACCAAAGCAAAGCGGTAGTCGGGTCAATCTGGCCTGACCTATCTGAGATCGGGAGGAAACTGGAGGCTGGTAATGACTCGTTCCGCAAGACGTTCCGCTCCGGCCGTCATTGAACGTGTCACGAGAACCATTGACGGCGCGAGCCGTCGAGCCTTTGAAAGGGAGAAACCTTATGAGCCGTATCGCCCTGTTTGCCTATCTTGTTGTCTGTGCCACCCTGCCATCCGTCACACGCGGCCGGACAGTTTCCGTGGCCGGTCCGACTGACGTGGGGCTTTCGTCAGAGCGTCTGCAACGCATCAGCATGATGGTCCAGCATCATGTCGACGAGCATGCGATTGCAGGCGCAGTGGTTCTTCTGGCGCGCCACGGCAAGGTCGCGTACTTCGAACACTTCGGTGTAATGGATGTGACAACCAAAAGCCCGATGCGCCGCGACGCGATCTTTCGCATCGCATCGATGAGCAAGCCGATCGTCAGCGTGGCCGCCATGATTCTCTATGAGGAGGGCAAGTTTCAGTTGGACGATCCGGTTTCCAAGTTCGTCCCCGAGCTGAAAGGTCTCCGTGTCTTCCATGAAGGCGGTCGAGAGGCGTGGACCGCACCGGGCAGGGAAATGACCGTCCATGACCTTTTCCGCCACACTTCTGGACTCACCTATGGAGGTGACCCTCCGGATCTTTTTACCTGTTACGTCCGCTGACAGGATGTACGCGGAGGCGAAGCTCGACGACAGCAGCGGCACCCTGCAGGACATGATTCGCAAGCTTCATGATCTCCCCTTGTGTTTCTCGCCTGGTGAAAAGTGGCAATATGGCTGGTCCGTCGACGTGCTGGGTTATCTCGTGGAGGTCCTTTCGGGCCAGCCCCTCGAGGTGTTCCTGCGCGAACACATCTTCACGCCCCTGCGGATGACGGACACGGATTTCTTCGTACTTCCGGAGAAGCAGGCTCGGTTCGCAAGCGCGCATGCCCGTTCGAAGCAAGGCACTCTCATCGTGACGGACACTCCGACGGCGAGCAAGTGGTCGCAGAAGCCGACGTTTCTCGAAGGCGGAGGTGGTCTTGTCTCGACGGCCTCTGACTACTTTCGGTTTTCCCAGATGCTGCTGAATAGGGGAGAGCTGGATGGGGTGCGGTTGTTAAGTCCCACGACCGTGGACTTTATGACCGTCAACCATCTCCCTGGACGCACGATGCCGATAATGTGGGGCAGCGCTGACTGGGACTGGATGCTCACGGGGTGGGGCTTCGGTCTCGGATTTCGTGTACTGTTGGATCCGGTGGCCGCCGGCACTACGGCGTCACGGGGCAGCTTTGGATGGTTTGGCGTATACGACACCTTCTTTCTGGTGGATCCGAAACAAGATCTTGTTGGCATCTTTCTCGCGCAGGTCACACCTCCGCCCGTGTATCCTGCTGCCCGGGAATTCCAGACGCTGATGCTCCAAGCTATCGTGCGCTGATCCGGATCTGCTTCGTAGCCGGCTGTGCCCGGTCCCAGGCCATCAACCCGTACCGCATCGGCACAGGTGATATGCGCAGTGGCAAGACGACCACAACTTGCGGCAGGCCCGTCGCAGTTTCATGTTCGAGGGTCACGACTTGCCGAAGACGACGACCCTGCCAGGTTCCGTCCCGCGGCAGGATGGGGGCTAGGGACAACACAATAGAATCAGCCCGCCCTGGGCAGGGCGAAGCGACCCGAGCACAAGGTTGAGCATTTCTCTTGGGCATGTGCGGGTATGGGGCATGGTTCTCATTAGGGAGAATCTCTCCCGAATGATTTCAGTTTTCATTGCGGCCCGATGGGCTTTGCTGTGGTAGAATCGGCATCCTAAACGGGAATATGGTAGGGGAGTTCCTATGAGCCAGAACGATGACCATATCGGACAAGAGGGGGAGGATCCCTCTCGGACCCTGGATGCCGTCAAACCCCTGTATGAGCTGGGCAGCCACATCGGAAGCTACAAGCTCCTGAGAATCCTGGGCGAAGGCGGCTTTGGGATCGTCTATCTGGCGGAGCAGCAACGGCCGATCAAACGCCAGGTGGCGCTGAAGATCATCAAGCCGGGCATGGATTCGGCCCAGGTCATCCGGCGCTTCGAGGCCGAGCGCCAGGCGCTGGCCCTGTTAGACCATCCGAATGTCGCCCATGTGTACGATGCCGGCACGACGGAGGCGGGCCGGCCGTACTTCGCGATGGAATACGTCAAGGGCGTACCCATCACCGAGCACTGCGACCGCCAGAGGCTCACTATCGAAGAGCGTCTGAAGCTGTTTGTGAAGGTCTGCGAGGCCATCCAGCACGCCCACCAAAAGGGCATCATCCATCGCGATATCAAGCCCTCGAACATCCAGGTATGCATTCATGGCGAGCAGGTGGTTCCCAAGGTGATTGATTTTGGGGTGGCCAAGGCCCTGAGTCAGCCGTTGACCGAGCGTACACTGGTGACCGAGCAGGGGCAACTCATCGGCACGCCGGAGTATATGAGCCCTGAGCAGGCGGAGATGACAAATCAGGACATCGACACCCGCTCGGACATCTATTCGCTGGGGGTGCTCTTATATGAGCTATTGACGCGGACCCTGCCTTTCGAGTCTCAGACGTTACGGAGAGGCAGTCTGGAGCAGATGCGTGAGATCATCCGCGAGGCCGAGCCTCGGACTCCGAGTATTCGGGTCGGCAGCCTGGATGTACAGGCATCAACGAAACTGGCCAGGTGTTGTCAAAGCGATGCGGCCAGCCTGCGACGCAAACTCCATGGCGACTTGGACTGGATCACCCTCAAGGCGATGGAGAAGGACCGGATGCGGCGGTATCAGACAGCGCACGCATTAGCCGAGGACATCGAGCGTCATCTGAACAATGAGCCGGTCTTGGCCGGGCGGCCTGGTACGCTCTACCGGTTCCAGAAACTGGTGCGGCGGAACACGGGGGTCTTTGCCGCGGTCGCAGCCGTCGGCTTGGTTCTGGTGCTCGGAGTGATTGTCAGCACTTGGCAGGCAGTTCGTGCAACGCGGGCAGAGCGGACCCAAACGCGGTTGCGCCACGAAGCCGAAACCGCCCGCACGGAGGAAACCGCTCAGCGTCGGAAGGCCGAAGCGCTAGCCTACGCTTCCGACATGAGCCTGGCGCAACAGGCGCTGGCGATGAATGACTTGGGCCGCGCCCAGCGACTGCTGGAGGACCACCGACCCGGACCGGGTGAGGTCGATCTGCGTGGCTGGGAGTGGCGCTACCTGTGGCAGGAGTGCCGAAGCGACGCCCTCGGCGAGCTCTGCCGCTATCCGCCCTCGCCGTTCTCGGTGGCATACTCCCCCAACGGTAACGTACTCGCTGTGGCCGGGCTGATGCAGGAATTCGTCGAGATCTGGGATGTGCCCGCCCACAAGCGAATTACCACCCTTCAGCCGAAGGAAGGCCGCCTCGTGGCGTTCTCCCCCCACGGCGATCTGCTGGCGGCCGGTGCCGGAAACCAGATCCGACTCTGGCGGACCGGCCCCTGGAATCGCGTCGGCCAACTCACCGTTCCCGGTTCCGTCAACGTCATCAAGTTCTCGCCCGACGGAACCCGGCTTGCCAGCCTGAGTCATCCGGATGAAGTCACCGTGTGGGAGGTTGACCAATGGGCCGTCGTTCGTGGAATTCACGGCGTAAGGCCCGCGGGTGCGCTTGTAGGCAGGCTGGACTTTTCGCCGGACAGCAAGGCCCTGGTCATCGGGGATGCCGCTGGTCAGCTTCGAGTGGTTGACCTCACCAGCGGAAACACGGACGTCAACATCCCGGAGGCCCACTCAGAAGGCATAACCTCCGTGGCCTGGTCACCGAACGGTTCCGTCATTGCCAGCGGCAGCGGTTACTCAGGTGGTCCGATCAAGCTTTGGGATGCCGCCTCCGGCAAACCCCTCGGCGCACTGGAAGGGCATAACTCCTGGATCTGCAACTTGATCTTCTCCACGGATGGTCTGCGGCTGTATTCGTCCAGCGGCGACCAGACCATCCGGGTCTGGGACGTCGAGCAGCGACAGTGTCTGGCCACCCTCCGTGGCAGCACGGATGAAGTCTATGGACTGGCGCTGTCGCCGGACGGCACCACGCTGGCGAGCGCCTGCAAGGACGGCATCGTGGCCTTCTGGAGTGCTCTTGCCGGGCCACAGGAAGAGTCGCCCAGACTGTTCCCGTTGGGCAGATTCTGGCCCGCCTTCGCTCCGGACAGCCGGGTATTAGCGGCGCCGCGTGCGGGGACCGTCAGCCTGTTCGATTTGGCCACCCTTAGAGAAATCGAGCAGCTCCCCGCGCTGGGCACCGACGGCGTTGATACGGTCGCCTATTCCCCGGACGGGACTTTGCTCGTAAGCGGAAGCACCAAAGGAAGAATCCGTGTGTGGTCCTGTACCGAGCGTCGCCTGCTGCGGGAGCTGGACGGCCACAGGGAATCGATGCTCATGCTCTGCTTCCGGGCAGATGGCACGCGGTTGCTCTCTGTTGACGCCAAAGGAACGGCGATCTGGTGGGATACGCTCACGTGGCAACCGGCCCGAACCGTTGTGGTGGAATTGGCTGGGGCGGGAAATGTCTCGCCGGATGGTCGCCTCACGGCGATGGGCGCCGCGGGTGCTATGCGCTGGTGGAACGCCGAGACCGGAGAGCTCCTGGCTACGACGACAGGCGGCCATCGGCGCAATGCAAAGAGAGTCGTTTTCTCCGGTGACGGCTCGCGGGTCGCCAGTGTCGCCACCGACGGCACGGTGGCGCTGTGGGATCCGTCCTCGTTCCAACTGATCGCCGCTTTCAAAGGCCACGCGAACGCAGCGCACGGGGCGGCGTTCTCGCCCGATGGCCGCCGGCTGGCCACTGGTGGTGGCAGCCGTGACCCCGTCAAGCTCTGGGATTTGTCAACCCACCGCGAGCTTATGACACTTTCCGGACAGGGTTCCGCGTTCTCGTTTGTGGACTTTTCCCCCGACGGCAGATGGCTGGCCGCCTGCAGCGGGGAAGGCAGGCTCCACCTCTGGTTTGCTCCATCGTGGGAGGAGATCGAGGCCGCGGAGAAGAGGCAGAAGAGCACACAATCACCGTGACGAATAGAACATGGCAGGAAGGTTCTCATGAGCCAGAACGATGACCATATCGGGCAAGAGGACGAGCATCCCTCTCGGACCCCGGATGCCCTCCGGAGCGCGACCATCACTGCCGCCCACCGGCTCGGGGTGCGCGACCGGAGCGTGATCGCTCCAGGCAAACTGGCCGACATCGTCGCCGTCCCCGGCAATCCTTTGGAGGACGTGAAGCAACTTCCGCAAGTCTGTTTCGTGCTAAAGGACGGCGTGGTCGCAAAGACCGCCGTGCCCTGACCATCATCGAAGAACCGCCCTCGCACGTTCACGTACTCGAATCACAAGCCATGCAGCAGGCGGATCGACTCGCGGACCACGATTTCCGCCGCCTGGGGGCTGAAGGGACTGGTTTTGACCTCGTACCCGTCCTGTACGTACACTTCCTTCGTCGGGAGGTAGCTCGCGGCCCCGTTGCAGTGCGTGATGACGAACGTGTGCGGGCAAGGCGAGCCCGCCTTGATCGCCATGCCGATCTCCGTGAAGACCTCGGCGCCCAGACCGACAAAGGCCACGTCGCCCAGCCGGGCCACGGTGACATTCAGCGGGACGCTCTCCCGTTTCTTCTCCTTCGAGTCGGCCTCCGGCGGCTTGGCCGGCAGTTGCAGCGTCACGAAATTGGTCGCGATCTTGTCGGCCGACTGAGTCTGGTTGATGGCACGGTAGACGTGCACGACCTCCTCGCCCAGGAACGTTCCCAGCAGGACGGGCTCTGGGACCCAGCCAGGCTCTTCGTTGAATCCCGGAAGAACTCGAAACCACGGATCGATATTGCCGGAGGCCCCGACAAAAATCGGCGCAATCACGTCCGAGCCGAGGATCTTCTCCACGAACTGCTCGGCCAAGCCGGGCACATCGCCGCTGATCGTCAGGTTGGCGGTGCCGAGAGAGGTCCCGTGCGTCGCGTAGTCGAACAGGACGGCCATCGGCGCACCGTCCGCTTTGGCCACCTTCATCACGAGAACCTCCTTATCCGTCGTCCCGTAGGGATTGCGCCCCAGCACGACGGAGCTTTCTCCGTTGTTCGCGACACGCAACTCCCGGCGATTGCCGCCGACCGGGCAGGAACCGACGCCGAGCCCCAGCTTCGCCGGCTCCATATTGGCCAGCGCCTTGCGCACCACCTCGATGAGTTTGGGCTTGAGGCCCTCGGTGTACTCGACGTTGTTCGCGTGGGCCCGCTCGCGGTTGAGCGTGGGCGTGGGAGCGGCGTGCGTGTGAATGCCAGCGAGGAACAACTCCGAAGGCTGCAAGTTGAATTCGGCCATGAGCGCCTTGCGCATGTAGTTAGCCACATCTTCGTAGTAGCCGATGATGTCCGTGGAGATCAAGACCAGGCGTTTGCCGCCCACTTCAAATGCCACGGCACGGGCCGACAGCGGGTCGTGGACCCCGGTGGACAGGTCCTTGCGTGCGGCGTAGCCAGACATGTTCACAGGCTTTTCCGGCGTAATGTCGATCCTGGCGGCCCCGGCCTTCAGCCCGGCCGAACTTCCCGCCGGGGATGGTGACGCGATCAGAAGGACGGCCGCAACGGACACAACACAGAGGATAACAAGGCGCGCTCTCATTCTGCATTCTCCTTACTCAATAGGCGAAGATTTCGGCTGCATTTTACTGTGCCCGCACAGCCGTTTCAATCCCCTGCGAGAAATGTCTCCCTCGCCGCTTTTTTCTTACGCCCACGAGGGGACCCCGCTAAGATAGCAGGCAAATGCAGAGCACTCGATTTCCTTTATAAAGGAGATGAAATGAACCTGAATTTCTCTTACTATATGCCGACGCGGATTCTATTCGGGTGCGGGAAGCTCAAAGAGCTGGGCACGACGCCGTTCCTGCCGGGCAAGAAGGCCCTGATCGTCATCGGCGCCTCCGGGGCGATGCGCAAGCAGGGCTATCTCGATCGGGTCATCGGCTGCCTCAAGGACAACGGGGCCGACTCGATCGTGTATGACAAGATCGAGCCGAACCCGCTGGTCGAGCACGTCGAGGAAGGGGCCGGGGTCGCCCGCAAGAACAAGTGTGACTTCGTCCTGGGCTTGGGCGGCGGCAGCACGATCGACTCGGCCAAGAGCATCGCCGTGATGGCGGTCAATCCCGGCCGGTACTGGGACTACCTCGCCGGCGGCAGCGGCGGCGGCAAGACGCCCACCAAAGGCGCTTTGCCCATCGTCGCCATCCCGACCACCGCCGGCACCGGCACAGAGGCCGACCCCTGGACCGTCATTACCAAGCCGGACACACAGGAGAAGATCGGCTGGGGCAACAAGTCCACCTTCCCCACACTGTCCATCATCGATCCCGAGCTGATGGTGAGCGTCCCGCCCAATCAGACGGCCTACACCGGCATGGACGTGTTCTTCCACTCGGTCGAGACGTACCTGGCGACCGTGAACCAGCCGACGAGCGACCACCTGGCCCTCGAAGCGGTCGGCCTGATCGCGAAGTACCTGCCCATCGCCGTCAAAGATGGCTCCAGCATGGAGGCTCGCACCAAGCTCGCCTGGGCCAACACGGAGGCCGGGATCTGCGAGTCCCTCTCCTGCTGCATCTCGCACCACTCGATGGAGCACGCCGTCAGCGCCTGCTTCCCGGAAGTCCCGCACGGCGCGGGCCTGACCATGCTCTCCGTCGCCTACTTCAGTTACTTGGCCGAGCGAAACCCCGCCCGCTTCCCCGACCTGGCCCGCGCGATGGGCGAACGCACCGAGGGTCTCTCCCAGAAGAACCAGGCCATGGCCTTCATCACGGCCCTCCAGAAGCTCATCCAGAGCGTCGGCCTCGACCAGCACAAGCTCAGCGATTTCGGCGTCCAGCGCAGCGACCTGCGAAGACTCGCCGAGAACGCCTTCCACACGATGGGCAAGCTCTTCGCGATCACGCCGGTGAAGCTAACGCTCGACGACGCCACGGCGATCTACGAGCGAGCTTACGCTTGATGCTGTGATGCCGTGGTGTAGCTCATCGTCCTGAATCAGCCCTGCTTTTGCAGAAGCCGCCGGATGCTTTGAATGCGGATTTCGGAGGTTGGGTGCGTGGAGAAGTACTCGCCGAGGCTCGATGGCTCCGCGGATCGCTTCAGGTCGGCCAGCCGGGCCAGGAGCCGGACGGCGCCTTCAGGCTGGAAACCGGCCGCCATGACCAAGCGGACGCCCAGCCGGTCCGCCTCCAGCTCGTGGTCCCGCGAGTAAGCGGTCTGGAGATACTGGACGCCCACGGTTTTGAGCCAGCCGCCGAGGGCACCCCGGACCGGCGCCGCCCGAGAGGCGGCGGCGACCGCCGTATTCGTGACGATTCGATCGATGGCGTGGCCCCGGATGACGTGGGCCATCTCGTGGCTGAGGATAAAGGCCATCTCGCTGGGATCCCACCGGCACAGATCGAGGATCGAGCGGCTGACGAAGATGAAGCCCCCGGGCAGAGCGAAGGCGTTCGGCTCGCCGGCCGCAAAGGCGTCGAAGTGAAAGGATCGCTGCTGGTTCGCGACACAGGCCGCAAGCCGGCGGCCGATCTCACCCAGGGCCTGCCGGGTCCGAGGGTCGGGGTCCAGGGGGAGCTGTTTGGTGGCCTCTTCGGCCAAGTCCAGGCCGACGCCGTGCTCCAGGCGGATCGCCTCGGCCTCCGTGCCCGCCAGCGAGGTCCACATCCACTGGGCCTTGCGGACCTTCGGCCCCATCTTCTTGCCCAGATTGTAGAACAAGCCATCAAACATACTTGCGCTCAAGAAGGTGAGGACTTCAAAGCGGCAGAAGGCCGGAACCTCCTACCTTCCCCCCTTCTTACCTTCGTTCATCCCGGCACTCTGCCACGACGCGCTTGACAGACGCCATACCGTCTGATAATATGTAATCATAACAATTTGTTCCTGCAAGTGTTAGACGTGGTGCGTATCTCGAATCTCGTATCTCGTGCGAGATACGGCGGATGGGTTCGAGATACGATAGGCCCCCCCGACGCGATCGTTCGCGTTGGGGAACCCAGATTGGAGTTCGCAGGCGTATGAGCCCCGAGCAGCCGTTGGACGTGCATCAGACGCTTGATAAAGAGCCCCAACTGCACAAGTACTTTAATGCCGCCATCAAGACCCATGCCAACGATCTGCACCTGAAGGTGGGCCAGCCGCCCAAGCTGCGGTTGCAGGGCGAGTTGAAGAACACCACCGGCGAAGTCCTGACGGCCCAGCGGATGGAGGAGCTTGTCTTCGAGATCCTGAGCCCGATCCAGAAGGAGGCCTTCCTCAAGCACGGGACGCTGGACTTCGCCCATGAGGTGGGCCGGGAGAACCGGTTCCGCATCAACATCTTTCGCCAACGGGGTGTGATCAGTCTGGTGGCCCGGCGGGTGAGCGCCCACGTGCCGTCGTTCGAGAGCCTGCATCTGCCCCCGATTCTGGAAAAGATCGCGGAATCCCAGCAGGGGCTGGTCTTGGTCGTAGGCCCGACCGGCTGCGGCAAGACCACCACGATCGCCTCGATGATCGATCACATTGCCCGGACTCGGTCGTGCCATATCGTGACTATTGAAGACCCCATCGAGTACTTGTACAGTGACAACAAGGCCATCGTCTCCCAAAGAGAGATCGGGATCGACGTGGCCAACTACGAGGACGCCCTGACGTACTTGATGCGGCAGGACCCGGATGTGGTCTTCGTCGGGGAGATGCGGGATTCCGGGACCGTGACGGCCGGGATGCGGGCCGCCGAGACGGGCCACTTGGTGCTCGGAACGATGCACTCGACCAACGCCTCGCAGGCCGTCCACCGGCTGCTGGACTTGTTCCCGGTGAATGAGCGGGAGTTGGTCCGCCAATCGCTGGCGATCGCCCTCCGCGCCATTATCAGCCAGGTCCTGCTGCCCTCGATCCGGGAGGACGTGGACCGTATTCCCGCGGTGGAGGTGCTGCTCGCGAATCCCTCCGTACGAAAGCTGATCTCCGAGGGGCGTGAGGCGGACCTGCCCAGCGTGATCCGGGGCGCCCAGCGGGAAGGCATGCTGGACTTGACGGATAACCTGGTCAAGCTGGTGCAGGATGCGTGGATCGACCCGAAGGACGCCTATAAATACGCATCGAACATCGACGAATTGAAGATGGCCCTCAAGGGCATTCGGACGACCGCCGAGGGTATTCTGTAATAAGACTGGAACACTGGAATATTGGGATGATGGAATATTGGAGCATTGAATGACACAGTCGCTGCTGATGGCTGTCGAGTACGGCGGCTATGTTTCCCTCGTGAAACTGGCGGTCTTTCTGGGCTTGTTTCTTTTGTGGCCGTGGTTCGTCGGCTGGGCACACAAAGATGCCAAAGCGGTGGACACGAACGTGCCGCTCTGGATCGGGGTCGCCCTGGGAGCGGGGGCCGTGGGCATCCTGCTCTGGTGGCTGATTCCGATCTTCATCGCCGGGTTGCTGGCCTACCTCCTGAGCCTCGGCATCGTCGCGCTGGTGTACGTGAAGCACCGCAACACCCGCGTGCTGGACTTCGACAAGATCCTGACGATCGATCATCTCAAGAGTCTCGTCGCCAGATCGGACAAGCTCGAGGCGATGGAGAACTTCATGTTCGTCACGGCCCGCAACAACGAGGTCCCGAAGCCGGAGCCGCGGACGCCAACCTTCTTCGGCTTCCGGACCGCCTACGACATTGTGACCGACGCCGCCTGGCGCCGGGCCACCACGGTCACCTTCACCCCGAAGGGCGAGATCTACGAAGTGACGTACAGCATTGACGGCACCGCGACGAAACAGCCGGACATGCCGCGGGACCAGATGGAGTATCTCCTGCACTTTCTCAAGGAGGTGGCCGGCCTTGACTCCAAGGAAAAACGCAAGCCGCAGAAGGGGAAGTTTCGCACCCGGCAGGAAAAACAGAATACGGATTGGGAAGTCGTGACGGCGGGATCGACGGCGGGCGAGCAGGTCCGGCTCACTCGCGTCACGAAGGACAGCGCCTTGCGGATATCCGATCTCGGTTTGGCGCCGGACCACGTCGAGCAGATGGAGAAGTTCCGGCAGCTCGAGCAGGGGCTGTTTCTCGTCACCGGGCCCAAGAAGAGCGGCGCGACCACGACCATGTACGCCCTCCTGCGAAACCACGACGCGTTCCTCAACAGCATCAACACGATCGAGAAGCAGCCGTCCGGACCGCTGCTGAACGTCACCCAGACGGTTTATACCCTGACCGACACGGGGACTACGACCTACGCCAAGAGGCTGCAGACCCTCGTGCGCATGGGACTGAACGTGGTCGGGGTCGGCGAGTGCGAGGACGCCGAGACCGCCAAGATCGCCAGTGCGGCCGCCAACGACGGCAAGATCGTCTACGTGGTCATGGAAGCGGACAGCGTGCTGCAGGCCCTGGGCAAATGGCTCAAGATGGTGGACGACCGCAAGCTCGTGGCCCAGACCCTCCTGGGGATCAGCAATCAGCGGCTGTTCCGCAAGCTTTGCGAGACCTGCAAGCAGGGGTACGCCCCGAACAAGGAGCTTTTGAAGAAATTCAATCTGCCGGCCGAGAAGGCCAAAGTCCTGTACCGGCCGGGCAAAGAAGTCTACGACAAGCGCGGCAAGCCCTCCACCTGCGGGACCTGCCAGGGGACCGGCTTCGTCGGCCGGACCGGCGTCTTCGAGGTGATCTTCTTCGACGACGAGCTGAGGAAGGCCCTCCGCACCGTCAAGCAGTTGCCGGAGCTCGGCATGCAGTTCCGGCGGGCCAAGATGCTCTACCTGCAGGAGCAGGAGCTGCGCAAGGCCATCGCCGGCACCACGGCGATCAACGAAGTGCTGCGCGTGCTGGCCCCGGCGAAGAAACCAGGCGCCCCCGCCTCGCCGTGAAAATACGAATTGAACTTCTGTAAATTGGAGATTAGGCTTATATTATTCAAGGAAGTCAGCTCTGGGACTTCCTTGAATAATCAGGCTAACAGATTGTGCATCCGACACGTGTCGTTCCGGAAAGAAAAATCGCAAAGCCGATTTTTCTTTCCTCAAGTAAGCCTAATCTCCAATTTACAGAAGTTCGCTCTGGAAATAATGGAGAACATAGCATGGTCAGCTTAGTGATGCTCGCAATCATGGCCGGGTGCGCCGTGGGCCTGTACCTCAAAGGCACCCTGGCGCAGGGAATCGCGATGATCTTCAACGCTCTCGTCGCGGGCTTCGTGGCCTTTGGCTTCTTCGAGATCGCGTCCAAATATCTGATCAGCTACTCGCCCGGCCTCGCCCCGTGGGCGCCGATGGCCTGTTTTCTGCTGCTGCTGGTTCTCGTGTTCGCGATCCTGCAAGCGGTCCAGATGCAGATCAACAAAGAGAAGATCGACCTCGGCACGATGCCGGAGCGCATCGGCCGGCCCGTGGCGGGCGTCGTTCTCGGCTACGTCGTGACAGGCTACCTGCTCGTCGCGGCGGCGATGGCCCCCCTGCCGAGCCAGTATCCCTATCCGCGGTTTGACGCGCGCCACCCCAACGCCTCCAGCCCCAGGAAAGCGCTGCTGAGTCCCGACGGATTTGTCACCGGCCTGTTCGGTACGGTCAGCAAGGGCAGCTTGTGCCCGATCCGCGAGCCGAAGAGCTTCACCATGCTGCACGCCGGATATGTGGATCAGCTTCATCTGAATCGTCTCCAGGGCAAGGACGTGCCGTTGATGACGGGCTCGCCCGCGCTCGACGTGCCCCGCAAAGCCGGGGTCTGGTTTGCCCCGGACACCCTGCGGGACACCGAGGGCAAGCCCCTGTCGCTACCGGCCGGGACGAGCCTGATGCTCGTGCGCGTCCAGATCAAGAAGAGCGCGTTGAAGGACGCGCCGAAGTTCACGCTGTCGCAGATGCGTCTAGTCTGCGGCCTCAAGGGCGTCGCCGGCCAGCCGCTGGCGGGCCAGGGTCAGGCCGCGTATCCGCTCGGCTACATCGGCGCCGGCAGTCACCTCGAGCGCAAGAGCCTCGACGAGATCGTGGACCTCTCCAAGGTCCAGGGCGATCCCCTCACGATGGACCTCGGCTTTGCGGTCCCGACGAGCCTGACGCCCGTGCTCCTGGAATTCAAACGCAACAACGTCGTGCAGGTCTCCGCGACGGCGTCGCCCGAAGATGCGCCGGCGCCCGTTCCGTTCGGCGCCCCCGCGCCAGCCTCGCAGCCGCAGGCGGCCGCGACGGAACCTCCGGCCCAGCCCGCCGGCGTCGAGCCGGCCGGCCAGTCGCCCGCGCGGCCGGCGCCCGCGCCGGCCGCGAGCGCCAAGGGCAAGAATCGGGGCAAACGAAAAGGGCTCAGTGACCTCAGCAAAAGCGTGGTGGGCGACCAGGTTCCAGAGAACTGATGTGGGGTATACCCGGTCGGTGTGTGTCTCCCCTGAGGCGAATCACCAGCCGCAACGGCCGGTGACGGAAGAATCGGACCGCCGGGCGGTCAGTCCGTGATGGCCACCTCTTCCTCCACGTCCGCTTCCATCAGATGGTCCAGATAGGCACGGAGGTTCTCCTCGGAGAACGAGGCGAGAAATTCGGGCGTGGCGCTCTTGTTGATCTCACGGATGCCTTCGATCAGCTCTTGCTTGTCCATTCTCAGGTGCCCCTAAAGACCATACGTTGTTGCGTTCGATACGTCGTGACGCATATCGGCACCGTACCGGGGTTTCCTTGAGTCGCCTCCTCCGGCCCCGCGCCAACGCCCCATAACCGGACACACCACATACAATACCTCGCCGGGGGACAGCCCCTACCGGTAGTCGCGCCGATCCACGGCGCTGGGCCGGCGATGTCACTGTCCAATAAAACGGGACGGGCACCTTGTGGTACACGGTGGAGAAAAATCCGAGAAATGCCCCGCCGCCGCCGTTTTTCCCCGTGATCCGGACGTTGGCGGCCGGGCGCTTTCACCCCTCCCGGATCGTACGCGGCGGGCCGCCGCCTGGGGACCTGGCCCCCGCCGGTCGTGCGGCTCTCACACCGCCAGCACGCGGAAACGGCGCGCGAGGGGAAACCGGCCCTTTTGCGGTCCGGCCAAATTCGCAAAGAATCCTCTTGAGTGAACCCCCGAAACCGTAGTAACATAGGGAGTTTTCGAAGCTGTGTGAATCCGTGAAAACGTGGTTGGAGGTGAAACAGTGACCGCAACGGGCGACATTCGAAACGTGGTTATCTTAGGGCATGGCGGCAGCGGCAAGACCTCGATCACTGAGGCAATTCTGCACACGACCGGCGCCATCAACCGGCTGGGGAGCGTCGATGACAAGACGACCGTCAGCGATTACTACGACGAGGAGAAGGAGCATCAGCACTCCATTCTCACCTCGATCGTTCATACCCAGCACGGCGGCAAGCTGATCAACGTGATCGACACGCCCGGATACCCCGACTTCATCGGCCCGGCCATCGTCGCCATCCCGGCGGCGGAGACCGCGATCCTCGTCATCGGCGCCGCCTCCGGCATCGAGACCAACACCCGCAAGTTCTACCACCTCACCGGCGAGGCGAACAAGCCGCGTGTGATCGTCATCAACAAGATGGATGCCGAGAATGTCGAATTCCCAGAGCTGTTAGCGACCATCCAGGAGACGTTCGGCTCTCAATGCCGCTGCGCCAACCTGCCCGCGGCGGACAAAAACTCCGTCATCGACTGTATTGAAAACAGCACCGGCAGCTCGCCCGTGATGGACGTGGCGGAGGCTCATACCCAATTGATCGAGAGCGTGATCGAGGCCGACGATGCCCTGATGGAGCGCTACCTCGGCGGCGAGGAGATCAAGCCGGAGCAGGTCGCCGCCGTGTTCGTCAAAGCTCTCAAGGCGGGCACGCTCATCCCGATCGTCTTTACGGACGCCCGCCGCGAGATCGGCATCAAGGAGCTGCTCGACCTGATCGTCAAATACGCGCCGTCGCCGGTCGATGCCGACCCGGTCAAGCTCGTGGACGGCGAGAAGGTGACCGAGCTGAAGGCCGACCCCAGTGGACCGCTGGCGGGCCTGGTCTTCCGCATCGCGTTCGACCCGCGCTCCAACATGAAATACTCGAGTATCCGCGTCTTCAGCGGCACGCTCAAGTCCGATACCAACCTGATGCGCAACGACGAGAAGAAGGGCGTCCGGCCGGGGCACATTCTGAGGCCCCAGGGCGACGAGATCCAGGAAATCGACATCGGCGCCGCCGGCGATATCGTTACCCTGGCCAAGGTCGAAGAGCTCCGGATCGGCGACCTCATCCACGACGGCCGCGTCTCCGGCAAGTTCCAGATGCCCGCGCTGCCCGAGCCCATGTTCGCCCTGGCGCTGGAGCCGGCCTCCCGCGGCGACGAGCAGAAGATCGGCGGCGCCCTCGACCGGCTCCGCGAAGAAGACCCGTGCTTCCACACCACCCGCGACACCCAGACCAAGGAACTCGTGGCCCAGGGTCTTGGGGATCTGCACCTGCGGGTCATGATCGAGAAGATGCAGAACCGCTTCAAGCTGTCGGTCAACACGAAGGAGCCGAAGATCCCATATAAAGAGACGATCACGACCAAGGCCGAAGGGCACTATCGCCACAAGAAGCAGACCGGCGGCGCCGGCCAGTTCGGCGAGGTGTACCTGAACGTCGAGCCCGCCGAGCGCGGCAGCGAGCCGCCTCTGCAGTTCAGTTGGGACATCTACGGAGGCACGATCCCCGGCCAGTACGAGCCGGCGGTCCACAAGGGCGTCAACGACGTGATGCAAAGCGGGCCCATCGCGGGCTTCCCGATGCAGGACGTCAAGGTCTCGGTCACCGACGGCAAGTACCACCCCGTGGATTCGAAGGAAGTCGCCTTCCGAACGGCGGGCAAGGGCGCGTTCATCGACGCCGTGAAGAAGGCCAAGCCCGCCTTGCTGGAACCCATCGTAAACATCGAGATCACGATCCCCGCCGAGAACGTCGGCGACATCGCGGGTGACCTGTCCTCCAAGCGCGGCCGGGTCATCGGCCAGGACATGCTGCCGGGCAACTTCATCGTGATCAAAGCCCAGGTCCCGCTGGCGGAAGTGTCGCAGTACACCAGCCAGCTCAAGAGCGTCACGGGCGGCCGGGGCAGCTACTCCATGACCCTTAGCCACTACGAGCCGGTGCCCCCGAACGTCCAACAGCAGATCGTCGCACAGTACGGCAAGAAGAAGGAGGAAGAGGAAGAGTAATCCCTCTCCGCTACAGCCTGACCCCGGGCCCGACATCCACACGGATGTCGGGCCCGTTTTCTTTGGGTCCCAGAGAACCCAAACAGCACCGAGTCTGTCATCCTGAACGTAGCGCAGCGAAGTGAAGGATCTGGGTCACGAGTGAGAGAAGCCTCCCGTTCGGTGGCCGGATTCCTTCGGCGAGATCAGGACAAGCTCTTCGGCTTACCTATATGACGCCTCGTTAGAAAAATTTGTGGGCCGCTACGGGCTCCGGCAAGGCCCCGAGATTGTGATACAGGGCCAATTCCAGCATTGGGAAGGTCTTGAAGCCGTAGGCTTTTCTGGTGGTCACTTTCGCCTTGCCGTTCAAGCCCTCCACCACGCCGCTGGAAAACGCCTTCTTCGCCCGAAACCA
>JAPLMX010000152.1 GCA_026386805.1 Phycisphaerae bacterium
GTTTTCGAGCTGGAGTCGCTCGGCCTTTTGCGCCTGATTCGGCGGATTAACCGCGATGCCTATATCCAGGCAAATCCACGCTCGCTCGGCGAGGTCCACCAGTTCTTTCCCGGGGCGGCCGTGTCGCCGTTCAAGTACACCGAAGCATCGCAGATACAGCAGTACTACAAGATGGAGAAGAAGATCGCCTGCGGCGCGGAGTTCCTCATCACGCAGGTCGGCTGGGACTGGCGAAAATCGCTGGAGCTGTTCACGTACCTGAAGGAGGCCGGCTTGACGGTCCCGGTGATCGGGAACGTGTACCTGCTCAGCACGCTGACGCCGGCCCCGCGCCTGATGCACGATGGCAAGCTGCCCGGCTGCTTCGTCAGCGATGAGCTGCTGGCCAAGGTCCAGTCGGAGCGGATCGATGGCCACCTGGAGCGGGCGGCCCAGCAGGTGGCGATGTACCGGTCGCTCGGTGCGGCCGGCGTGGACATCGGCGGCGTGGCGGACTTCGATATGTTCACGCGAATCCTCCAACGGGCCGGCGAGATCGGTGCTGCCTGGGAGCAGTTCCAAGACAATCTCGCCTGGCCGGCCAAAGAGCCGTTCTACCTCTACGAAGTGCCCGACGAAGAAACCCGGCTCGTGACGCGGCGCCCGACGTTCACGAAGCGGTTCTTCGACTTCTCGCATCGGGCCTTCCTGGACCCGAAGCACGCGGGCTTCCACGCGTTCAAAAAGACAATGGCGGTCTTCGGGGCCGACAAAGGCAACGGGGCGATCTACAAGCTGTTTAACGGCAGCGAGAAGGCGTTCAAATACCTGCTGTTCGAGTGCGAAGAGTGCGGCGATTGCTTCCTGCCCGAGAATTTCGGGCTGTGCACCATGGGCGGCTGCGAGAAGGGCATGGACAACGCCCCCTGCGGCGACGCCACGGCCGACGGCCGCTGCGGCAACAATCTCGAACGCCTCTGCATCGGCGAGCGAATCTACGAAGCCGCCGCCTCGCAAAAGGGAGGACGGCAGAAACTGCGGACGATCATCAACAAGCCGCGCAATCCGGCCCTGGCGCACACGTCGTCCCTCATCAACTATCTGTTCGGGAAGGACCACACCATGAAGGCCCCCTTTATCGCCATTGGCGAATCGATCCACGCCTCCATCCCCAAGACGGGCAAGATCATGCGCGAGCTCCACGAGCTTGGGCCAAACGCCTATTCGGCGCCGAGCGCCCAACTCGAATATATCAAGGCCCTGATCGAGTCCCAGGCCCAGGAGGGCGCGGACTACATCGCTGTGAATCTCGACGCGTTCGGCGAGAACAACCCGCAGCAGGCGGTCGAGATGATGGTCCAATACACCAAGCTCGTCCGCCAATGGGGTCGCGGCGTGCCCATCTGCCTCGACAGCAGCAGCGACAACGTCCTGATCGCGGGCCTGAAGGAATGGTACGAGGGAAAATCTGAAATCCGAAATCAGAAATCAGAAATTCCAAAGGCCCCGCTTCTCAACTCCGTCAAGGTTTACACGATGGATCGGATGCTGCCTCTCAAGAAGGACTTCGACTTCTCCTTTATCGGCCTGCTCGTCAGCGAGGACAAGCCGACCGGTCCGGGCGGGTCGCACTCCGTCGAGGAGCTTTACGGCCTGGCCAAGCGGATCTTCGAGCGGGCGGTGGGCCGGCACGGTTTCCGGCCGGACCAGATCTTCTTCGAT
>JAPLMX010000081.1 GCA_026386805.1 Phycisphaerae bacterium
GTCTTCGCTTGCGCCGAGGACCTGTGCAGTTCAAGCACGGCTTCGACGAAGAACTTGCGGGTCCCGCCGATGCGGATCGCGTCTTCATGAATGACGTCTTTGTACGCCTCGGCCCAGCCTCGCGTGTTGTCCACGTCCCAACCCAATGCCTTGAAGAACGGGTCGAGGTACTCGCGTCTCAGTTGGGTTTCACTGTACCGGCCCTGAGCGTAGGACTCCCTGTTCCGCTCGAACGTCTCCACCAGTCTCGCGATCTCTACAGGCAGCGTCATGTGCGTTCCCGGCTTACTCCTTGATCTTCCGAACCCGGCAAATCATATACCACAACCGCTCTATCGACAAGCCATAGGCCTGCGGATTGATTATTACGGAAGCAAGCCGGACACGCTCGGGGCGGGCGTGCTGGGGAGATTTTCCGCTTTGGGCCAATAGCATGGTGTGAGGAAGAGGGCGACACCCCAAACCAGCGGCGTCGCCATGCCAATGGGCCGCTGTGGCGCTCAGGTTGCTTCTCAGCAGAGCCTTATCCTCCACAGCGGCGCGTTCAAGAATACCCTCGTTCTTTCTTGTCGGCAAGAAATCGTGCCGGGGCTCCAGGGCAATTGCATCCGAGCATGGATATCCTAAAATGATAGATCGGTGCGTGCCACGCACCGACCTATCTGCGCAAACCTCTGTGAATCCAGGAGGCACCCGGAGAGTGATGCCGTGCCGTCTTTCTACCATGCTATTGGCTCAAAGCGGTAAATTTCAGGGGTCCGGGGACAGAGTCCCCGGAGATCGGTTTGTTCTCCGGCCGCGAGGGCACAGGAACCAGGTGCTCCGTATGGAGACATGGCAAAAATAATTCAAGGAAAACCCTGATTCCGACGAAAATTGGTTGACAGCATATCCGGCTTGTGTTACAATCATAGTTGAAGTCAGGTGGATTTGCAGAAGTCCTATATTATACGTAGCATTGTCATCATAAGATACTTCAGCACTTCATATCCAGATCCGCCTGCCTTTGGAGTTGTAGGGACACACAAGACCTACGTGAGGAGCATCTAAGGGTCTGCTGCCTAAGTTATTGAAACTCGGGTACACAGCAAAGCTTTTGTGAAATCCAACCGGCCGCTGTCCGCGTGTAGACAGTATTTCAGTCCGGAGATTCGCATTTTGAGCATTTGCCGGTCAAGCGGCAATAGGCATTCATCCGTTAAAGTGGCCAATGTGGCGGAACTGGAGAACGGCCGGTCTGCGAATCCCAACTGAGTGAAAGGAGAATCGAATGAGAAAGAAAGGTTTTACCCTCGTCGAGCTGCTGGTCGTGATTGCGATCATCGCTCTGCTAATGGGCATTCTGATGCCGGCACTGGCTCGCGTGCGCCAGTTGGCATTCCGAATGACCTGCGGCACCAACCTGGCAGGCATTGGCAAGGCCATGCTGCTGTACTCCAACGATTACCAGGATGAGTTGCCCCGCGCCGGCGGCCGCAACACCACCTGGGGAGCCGTGACGAATTGGACGGCCACGAACCGGAACTTGGCCTTCGGGCTTGATGCCCTAGGCGCCAACGGCTCCGCCTCGATCAGCTCGTGCTTCTACCTGCTGGTCAAGTACACGGAAGTGACGCCGAAATCCTTCCTCTGCAAGGGCGATGCCGGCACCACCGAGTTCAAGCTCTCCGAGCTGGCCACGGCGCCCACGGCGGCCTTCGAGCTGGTCGATGCCTGGGACTTCGGGCCGCAGGCGGATGCCTACAAGCATTGCAGCTACTCGTATCACATCCCGTTCGGCATGTACGCTCTGACGGTTTCGAGCGAGCCGGGCTTTGCCGTCGCGGCCGACAGGAACCCGTTCCTTGTCAGCCCTGCAGCGACCGCGAGAGACATCACCACGTTCATCCCGGATCTTCCGGCGGCCGGCTACAGCGGAACATCCGAGACCGCCAAGCAGGGCAACTGCAATTCCCATCAGTTGGACGGTCAGAACGTCATGTACCTCGACACGCACGTGACCTTCGAGAAGAGGTCGTTCTGCTCGATCGAGGACGACAACATCTACCTGGTCTCGTTGAACGCACTCAAGGGCGATGCGAAGGGTGCGATTCCGATTCCGCCGACCGTCAGTATTCTGAGCCGCAAGGACTCTGTCCTGGTTCAGGACCCCGATGTCTTCGGCGGCGGCACCGCGGCCCGCTCGACCCGCAGTTAGCAACTGGAGTTGAGGTTTTTGTCTGAATGATTGAGGCGGCCCCGGTGGGGCTCACTCGGGGCCGCCTTTTATCATCCCCGCCGGGTGGGGATGGAGCACAAGTACCCGTAGCGTGTTCTTTGACAATGTGGCTGATTGTTGAGCGAGAAAAGCCCATGAGGAGTCTGAGGGAGAAGTGGGATTGTTGATTTTTGATTTGTGAATCAACAATCAAAAATCAGACTTCGCACTTTTGTCTTCTGGTGATTGTCGGTCGTGTCATAACTCTTGAGCTATCATATATCTTTCCCTTCCTTATCGTCCGACCCGCCCGTGTGAGGACGCGGTTCCCCCTTCGACCCCGACAGGCATCCTTTCGCTCACGGGCTCGAGTTTCACCCGCAAATCCATGCAAGCACATGCGCTGCGCGCACCTACGCGCGCCTGCTGCGGTGCGCCGGAGGCGCGCGCCCGGCTCGGATCGTGTCTGACCGATCTTGCGCTCGATTCGAATCTCGAATCTCGAAACCCGAAACCGCCCTGCGGACGGTTCCGGGTCTCTATCCGGACGAATCCATGATCCGCCGCCCCATCGCGCCGCCGCAGGGCGCATGTGCCGATTCTCTGGCGCGCCATCGGTCCGTCTCGGTTTGGAGACGACCGCTTGCGTACTCCACTGACACCAACCCAAGAGATGGGCGGGCCCATAGGCGCTCAGCCGAAGAGACGGGGAGTGTTTCCCCGGACCGATGGCACCCGCGCGGACCGTGGTTTCGTGCTGCATTCATCTATTGCCATTCCTTTTTCCACGCCGCCGGGAAGGTCGGTCCCGCCGATCTCACAGAACAGGAAAGGGAACTATTATGAAGACGAAAGGGTTCACACTGGTTGAGCTGTTGGTCGTGATTGCGATCATCGCTCTGCTAATGGGCATTCTGATGCCGGCACTGGCTCGCGTGCGCCAGTTGGCATTCCGCATGACCTGCGGCACCAACCTGGCAGGCATTGGCAAGGCCATGCTGCTGTACTCCAACGACTACCAGGATGAGTTGCCCCGCGCCGGCGGCCGCAACACCACCTGGGGCGCCGTGACGAATTGGGCGGCCACCAACCGGATCCAAGCCTTCGGGCTCGATGCCCAGGGCGCCAACGGCGCGGCCTCGATCAGCTCGTGCTTCTACCTGCTGGTCAAGTACACCGAAGTGACGCCGAAATCCTTCCTCTGCAAGGGCGATGCCGGCACCACCGAGTTCAAGCTCTCCGAGCTGGCCACGGTGCCCGCACCGGACTTCGAGCTGGTCGATGCCTGGGATTTCGGGCCGCAGGCGGATGCCTACAAGCATTGCAGCTACTCGTATCACATCCCGTTCGGGCAGTATGCTCTGACGGTCTCGAGCGAGCCGGGCTTTGCCGTCGCGGCGGACAGGAACCCGTTCATCGTCAGCCCTGCAGCGACCGCGAGAGACCTCACCACGTTCATCCCGGACCTTCCGGCGGCGGGCTACAGTGGCACCTCGGAGACCGCCAAGCAGGGCAACTGCAATTCCCATCAGTTGGACGGCCAGAACGTCATGTACCTCGACACGCACGTGACCTTCGAGAAGAGGTCGTTCTGCTCGATCGAGGACGACAACATCTACCTGGTCTCGCCGACGGCGCTGAAGGGCAATGCGAAAGGTACAGTCCCTGTACCGCCGAATGTCAGCATCCTGAGCCGCAAGGACTCCGTCCTGGTTCACGATCCCGACAAGATCGGCACCCCGGGCACCACGAGGCCACGGCCCTGATCGCGCGGATGGGCTTCGAGTTTGACACGCCGGCGGCTTCGCGCGCGGAGGCGTGAAGCCGCCTGACCTTGGCAGCACGCGGTGGTCCCGCCCGGCAACGAGCGGGGCCGCTTTTTCTATGGTGGGTGAGAGCGGCAAAGCCGCAGGACCTTGCCGCCGGCGAATGGCCCGAATCAATACGTGTGGCGATGGACCTTGGACGTCCTGAAGCCGTAGATGGCGATCACGACGAAGCAGATCAGCGGCAGCACGAACGAGGCCCGCGTGCTCGACAAGGTCGTGAACCCCAGGTTGAAGGCGTTCATGTCCATGATAGCGCCCTGCATCGGCGGCATGAGGCAGCCGCCGCCGATGGCCATAATCAGCCCGGCCGCACCCAGCTTGGCGTCATCCCCAAGCCCTTTGAGGGCGATTCCGTAGATCGTGGGGAACATCAGCGACATGCAGGCCGAGACGCCGACGAGGCAGTACAGGCCGACCATGCCCTTGAGGAAGATCGTGCCGGCCACCAGTCCGAAGCCGCCGATCGCCAGCGACATCAACAGGCCGCCCGGACTGAAGAATTTCAGCAGGAACGTACAGATGAAGCGGCTGCTCACGAAGATGACCATCGCGATCATGTTGTAGAACTGGCCCTGCGTCTTGGGCAAGCCCAGCTCGTTCTCCGCGTACTGGATGATGAACGTCCAGCACATGATCTGCGCTCCCACGTAGAACGCTTGCGCGACGACACCCTCAAGGTATTTCCGATTGGCCAGCAGACGCTTGAGCGTGGCGCCCAGGTTGAGCTGATTGTCGTCTTCGCCCTTGATGCGCGGCAACCGTGCGATCGCGAACACGACCAGGGCGACCAGCACCACCAACCCCAAGACCAGATAGGGGCCGATAATCACGTTGAGATCGTGCTGGCTCATGGCGGTGAACTTCTCCGGCACCGTCCCCTGAAGCACGCGCCGACTGGCTTCATCCGTCGGGTCGAGTTTGGCCAGGATGAAGTTCCGGGCCGTCAACATCCCCAGCAGCGAGCCCATCGGATTGAAGGACTGGGCGAAGTTCAGCCGGCGGGTGGCGGTGTCTTCGGGGCCCATGGCCAGCACGTAGGGATTGGCGCTGGTTTCCAGGAAGGACAGGCCGCAGGTCATCACGAAATAGGAAAGCAGGAAGGCCCAGAAGGCCATCATCCAGCCGGACGGGATAAACATCAGGCACCCGGCCGCGTACAGCGACAGTCCCACGAGGATGCCGCTCTTGTAGCTGAAACGCTTGATGAAGAGCGCCGCCGGGATGGCCATCACGCAGTAGCCGCCGTAGAAGGCGAACTGAACCAGCGAGCTTTGGAAATTGCTGATCAGCAGAATGTTTTTGAAGGCGGCGACCATGGGGTTCGTGATGTCATTCGCAAACCCCCACAGCGAGAAGAGCGTCGTGACCAGGACGAAAGACCACAGGATGTTCGCGGGAATGACCCGGCTGGCGACGCGCGCCGGCGTGAGAGCCGCCGCATCCTTACCGGGTAGTGCGTCCGATCGATCTGCCATTGCTTGGGCCTCATCTTAACTGGACAATGTCTTCGTCCGGGCTTGACCACGATCCCTTACCCAGGCGCCTGAACGCGCGATATCATGCCAGCAGGCCGCAGACCTGTCAAGCCCTCCTTGCGGGGTCACCGGCCGCATCTGCGGCGCATAAAAACGCACGAGCCGCGGCAGAGAATCCGCGGCCCGTGCCCTTCCAATACAGGGGGGCTTCAGATCAATGTAAGGTGCGCCGGCGGCGGAGGATGCTGCACAGGCCGCCGAGCCCGAGTAGGAGGATCGTCGCCGGTTCGGGCACCGCCACCAGGTAATTCTGCCCGCCGTTGTTTGTGAACACGCGCAGGTCCGCCTTCGGCCCGCAGCCCGTGAGGCTCTGGAGCCATTTGTTCGCAGTGGCCGCATCAATGTTCAGGGCAATGAAGCCGCCGATGCCGGAGGTGCCGTCGGCCGCCACGTCCCACTTCGACCCCGAGGCGGGCGCGTTCTCATAGACGATCTCCCAGACCGCCGCCGCGAAGGCCGCCGCACTGCGGTTGGCCGCGCTGGAGGTCCCGCTCTGGGACCAGGACGGATCGTAATAGCGGGCCCACAGCTCCCGCAGGTACGTGGCTTTGGTGGTCCCCAAGGTCTCGCTGGTATAGCTGACGACCATGTTGTCGGGCGTGTCCACCGCGTACCGCAGGGTTTGGGTCGGGGCCGCCTCGTTGAGCTCGACGCAGAAACCCGAAATCGGGCCGTTGTGCCACGTGCTGCCCGCGCCGCTGTCGCCGGTCTTGTTGAGCGTGTAGACGCCGGCCACCATGTCGGTTCCGTACTGGCCGCCGCCCCAGACGGTGGCCGCATCGTAGGCCCCGAAGCCGTCGTTCACGATGTTGACCGTATTGGCGAAATTCGTTCCGGCCGTCAGCAGCAGTTGGGTTATGGCCCACGCCAGAAATCTCGATGTGATCCGCATTCGCATGATCGCCCCACCCCCAAGAAACGAAACGCTCGTAGAGTCACCAACCTTACTTGGTGCCCCAAGGCGAGACTCTCGAGCACCCCCCAAGCGGAATCAACCCCCCACAGGCGATTCACAAGAGTAAGTGTACCCGATTGGCGAGAGGAAGTCAAGGAAATAGGCCGCCCGCGCCCGCCCCGGCCGGACGTGGCCTCACGACGCCCCTCACGGGCCTGTCCGGCCCATGCTTATCGGATGCAACGGCTGTGTTTCTTAGCCGCACCGCAAAGATTTTCCCGCCGGAACCGCACGCGGGTCCCCGGCGCAGAAGATCGCCTTGCCCGGCCGTGAATTACCCCCGTCCCAGCTCGACTTGAGGGCCGGCCTCGAAGTCCCTCGGTTGGCCAAAAAGAAAATTAGGGTGGCGTCCGCGAAGACTGCCGATAGAATGGGGGTAAGTACGCAACTGAATCTGGGTATGCAGGAAAGGATGATGTATGGCCCAAAGTCATGATGCCAAGAAGAACGTAAAGAAAAAGGCACAGAAAACGCTGAAAGAGAAACGGCTTGAGAAGAAGATGAAGAAAGATAACAAGACCGCGGGACTGTGATAGAATCAAGGACAGCCGCCTGTTCACCAGACGGACAACAGGCGGCTGTTCCTGCCCTCATTTTATCCCATCGCGTGTCATGCCTGATCTCTCCCTTTCTCTGCGGCCGTTGCCATCGCCTTCCCGGGCTATTCTTCCAGCCGCCGGCCCGATCCGGCCGAGTTGCCGTCGCCCGCGACTGTGCGGGCCGCCCCGGCGGCGGATAGCCGAAAGTCGAGTCGCGCAGCATCGAGGAATCCCGGCTCGGCGACAATCGAGTGGGTGTCCAGGTGAGATTGTTTCTGGAAGTCCGCGAACTGCGCCGCCGTGAAGGGCCTTTTCAGGAACTGCATCAGCGCACCGGCCCGCTGCCACCAGCAATTGCGATCCATCGTCAGTCCGGCCGTCCAGTCATTCTCCAGCCGCAGGCAACTATCGGTCGCGTCGCAGAAGATATTGTCCACCACGTAGACGCCGGTCGTGCGGGCGGAATTCACGTAGAACATCAGGTGCCGGCCGTTCGGGTCCGGCCGCTGCTTGTGACCCCAGCCGCAGCCCGCGTTGACACAGGTGTTGTGCTCGAAGCGGACGTTCTGCGTCGTCGATTCCGGCCCGCGGTTCCAGTATTCGAACGAGTACTCGCAGTTCCAGATGACGTTGTCGCGATAGATGATGTTGATTTGTGAATTGTTGGCGCTGCCCTGGTTGGTCAAGGCGGCGTCATACACCTCCCAGAGGCGGCAGCCCTCGACCAAATTGTCGTGCGCGTTTTCCCAGAACTCGATGCCGTTGCCGAACCGCACGGGCCTGCCCGCCGGCGTGGTGGACTGATGGCCGCCGCCGAGCCACGCGACGTCGCAGTCGCGGACGACGATGTGATGGGTGCTGCCGCCCCCGATGCCGTGCGCCGCGCCGCAGTGCAGCGCCAGGCCCTCATAGACGACGTAGCTCCTGTTGCCCTGGTCTACGATGTGCCGGCGCAGCGCCAGCTCGATGCTCTTGTGCCGCTCGGCGGGGTTTCCCTGGGAGTACAGTTTCACCTGCCACGTGTCCCCGCAATACCAATAGTCGCCTTCCTGCTGGAGGTCTTCGGGCCTCCATTTCTTGACCCCGACGGCCTGGCCGCCCTCGAAGATGATATTGCCCACGTCCGCCGACAGCTCGGCCGAGGAATCCCGCCGAATCTGCGTCCACGCGACCGGCTGGAAGACCAACGTCGCCCCGGCCGGCAGCGCGCCGCCGAGGAAGATCGTGATCCGTCCATCGTCGGCGGTTCGATTAGCCTGGAACCGGACCTCATGGTCGGCCCAGCCGGCCCCGACTTCGATTGGACTCGATCCGCCCTCCCCGTAGCTGGTCCACGGCGCGGACTGCTTCATCAATTCGATGTGCGGGATCGCAAACGGCTTCATGCACCGCACGCGGAACGCCAGCACGTAGGCGTCCCCATCGCGGACCGAAACGCGGGGCAGGATAAGCTGAATGTGATTGGGCCTGGCGCCGCTGTCAACGCACGCGATTTGCAGCGAGGCCGGCGTGCCTTCGGCGCTCGTCGAGACGGTCGTTTTGACCTTCGCCCCGCCTTCGGTGTACACGGCCCACGCCGGAGCCGCAAAGTCGCCCGCCGACCCGATATCGACGACGGTGGGCTTGGCAGTCGCCCAAATGTTGTCGGCCTCCTGATGCCAGTCGCGCGGATCGTTGCGGCTGACGGACCCCAGCAGCAGAGGCCTGGCCCCGTCGCCGTAAGCTCCGTAGGTGACTGGTGCCTCCTCGCGGCCGCTGCGCGGGACCAAGGTCCCGCGCCACGATCCGCCGCGTTGGAAGAGCACCTTGTCCCCCGGCCGCAGCTCGGCGGCATTGACCTTGCCCAGGCTGCGCCAAGCCGACTGCGGCGAAAGACCGTCAGACCCGTCATCGCCCGACGCGCTGCTGACAAAGAAAGTCCGCCCGCTTTCCCCGCCTCGCACCAACCCGGCGACGCCGCACCCCATCACACCGATCAGCAGACCGGCCATCAGAACAGACCGCGTTTTCATCCGTCACCTCAAAGAGTCAGTCAATTCGAAGTCCACGACGCGATTGTAGGTCCAACTCGGTGGCGGGGCAAATGGGAATCGCGGGGCGCAGTCGAGAGGTATGTGACCGTATCCTGTGGGGGACCAACCGTGGGTTTGTCATGCTGAGCGAGGCGAAGCATCTGGGCATCGCAGGAAAAGCCCCGTCGCATCGAGTCCGTGTGCACATCCTCGGCCAGATCCTTCGCTGTTGCTCAGGATGACAGGAACAACCCACGGCCCCACGCAAGTTAGTCACACACGCCCAGAGGGTAGGAGTCAGGAAGTCTGGAACCTCTGTCTCCTGGATTCTCGGCCCGCCGCCTTGCCTATGAGGGTGTGTGAGAAGCCTGGATTTCTCCGGGTGGCAGCGTCAAGCGCAGCTTGGCGATGGCGGCTTGGCGGTGCGTAAGACTATCGCCAGGGACGAGCTCAGGCAGCATCATAAAGCACTCTCCCCTCTTCCAAGATGCTTTTGACAAACGGATCGCCCAACGACAGCCTGTGCTCAACTTCTTCCAGTGTGTGGACGCGGCTGGTACAGGCGAAGAAGCTGCCTCACAATGCTCCGCACTTCCTGATCGAACTCGTCTTTCGAGACCATAGTCGGCGACCTTTGTGATCCGCGCTGCCATGAGATGGTACTATCGCATCGGCCGCCAGGTCTGGCCCTACGAGATCCGCAATTTCCTGCTTCGCAACCGCCGCCGCAGCGACGGCCCCACCCTCGCCGAATTCTGGGACGCACGTCAAGATATGGATCTGGGGATACCACATTCCGTTCCATCGCAAAATGAGTGAATTCTCCCGCCCACTGCCTTGTCATCTTGCGGAAGATCGTGAAATGTGTAGGTGTGAAACTGGGCCTCCCCCGGAAATGCTCATTACCCTGGCCATCAGAGCCGGCCTGCATGTCAGTCTCAAGACTGCCGCATAGCAATGAAGCGGGCGACCGTCACCGGGGCCTTCGCAATGCCATATCTTGTGGGCGTGGTCGATTACGGGCTGGCGGTCAACTCCTCAGCAGACCTCGCTCGTCACCCAACGTCATGCGCGGTCTGCGCCCCCCAACTCCCGCCTTTCGGACGCGGATTTCCACGGCTTCGGCGACAGCCGGCAGAGTTTGTGGTAGTCTATTCCTGCGTAGTACATGGCAGAGCCTCCTTTCTTCTTTGCCCTTTACGCTGCCATCATAGCAGCGAGGAGGTTCTGCCTTTCATATTAGCTGGCCCCCGAAGTTGCCAAAGCTTAGCTTAAGGGATGCCGCGTGTCTCCCCGCTCAAGTACCTCAAGGTATTCAGCAATCGTGTATGCCGAGACCCCCGCGCGTTGAGCAACGTTGTATTGTTTGGTATCCTCTGTAATGAGCGGACAGTTGTGTTTTTTGGCGATTAGCACGTACGGGAGGTCACCAGCCTTGATGTAAGGCACACAAAGATCCAAATAGTCGTGAATGAAAGCATTGTCAATGGCGATGTACTTCACCCTTAGAGGATCATCTTGCGTGAACACATTGTTTCTCAGATCGCCCTGTCCCGGTGTCTTGCGCTCGTTGTCTATTGCACACTTGACTTCAAGCAGTGCGTGCATGGGTATGGTGACGAGCAGACGCGATTCCTTTATGTACCGCGCGAGACTTTGTGCAATGTTGTGCCTTGGCCTGCTGGTTACCCATATGTCGACTAGGACTGACGCATCAATAACCATCTGTGAATCCTCGCCATTCAACAAGTACTGGACGGACTAGGGGATACGGGTGACGGATACAGATTGTTCGCAGTCGCATGCACCAATAACGGGTGGCTCTCCCCCGCCAGATTCTTCCACGAGTTTCGTGAATTGCCAATTTGCCATGCGTATTACCAGGGACAGACAACACTCTCTGGACTCGCACACATTACCGATAGACAACTGTTGCGGGTTCTCCAATTCTTTGAGGAGCCCATATTTAACGAAGTATTCGACGGAGTGTTAGTACAAGCAGAATCAGGACTATGGCCAGTGGCAGGATCTGTGCGAGGTTCACAAGCGCTACATCCCAGAACGCCAGACTGGGGTCGGTCTGTATCTTGGGCAGCCCCACCATGATCACCGCCAGAATGGATATCATCAGGCCCACGACGCCAACGACGTTCGCCCAATACTGGCGTTGTTCCTTCTTCACGAGTTCTCTGAAACGTTCCTCAAGCTTCACGGAGTATTCCGCCATGGACTCCAGATGTTCGTTCAGTGTCTCAGGGAGGAACCTGGCATTCGAATCACTCAGCAGGCGAGGTACAAGCATGTCCCCAATCTGGATTGTCTTTCGGACGGCAACGCCTCTCCAATCTCGGCAGCGATAGAGGGCCTCAGGCTCGCCAGTGGTTTCATGGGGATCTACTTCCTTGGTAAGAATCTTCTCGGTGGTAAGCGCATCAAGGACCTTGCGAACCTTCTCCTGTGGATGGTGGCTGAGTCGTCTGAGAATGACCCACTCACTGACGTAGTTGGGAGCACGATCGTTGAGCAATTTCAAGACACTGTATCTGACATCAGTCATCATGTTTCTCCTCATTATCAGCAGGGAACACTAGGCACGGACACCATTTTCACGTTCGCATGCACCAATAATCGGTGGCTATCCGTAGTGTACCTCTTTCCGCGATGTTTGTCTAAAGGAGCCCTTCTCGCTCCAAGACTCGCCGTACTTCTTCGAACGTTGCCGCAATGTTGCCGCGCGGAAATCGGATCTGGCACAAGCCGATGATATTTGAGAACTCCGAACAACCCTCTTCCAACAATACAATTGCACGCGTCGGGCCGAGGCACCCATGGAAAAGGCCTGCTTCGTGAATCACGTTGGGCCGAGCATTAAGAGAGGCATTCGCGCCCTCTTCCTCCGCGGTCATCACGAGTAGTGCAAATGCTGCTTGTGACATCATCTCCTGGAGGCGCTGCGTAGTTGTGTGTCCAGCAACCGGCTCTCGATTGAACTCATCGTACGGTAACCCATGTCGCTCGACGATGAAATCCTTGAGTTCTCTCCACAAAGGCGAACGACCGTGGCCGATGAAAATGCGTTTCCCACATAGAGGCGTTTGAGTAACCTGTGGAAGGACTTCCAGACTCCCTACGATTCGCTGGAGATGTACCAGGCGCTTTGTGAGTTCATCGGATACGAGATGCTCGGACAGGTTGGACGCCACTGGGGGAAAGTGGGTTAGTTGAGGCGCATTCTTGCCGTAGATCCTCGCAAGCTGGAATCTGACTCCATTGGCCCACGGCTGCAGGTCTCCACGGCCCACCTTGCGCATTTCCGCGAGCTTAGTCCCTCGCTTAAGATAATTGTGCAGGATGACAATTATCGATGAAGGCTCGGGTGAACTATCTGTTGATGCCATAGATGTTCCTCTAAAATACCGGGATCGAACACACCGTGAGTCATGCTTGCACGCTCCCCATTCGGTCTTCTCGATCCAAGTTGCCTCCTGCGTGGGACCGTCTCGGTAACTTCGACGAAATGGTGCTGGTTGCGCTGGCTACTGTTGAAGCAGGCTGCGTGTGTTTTCTGAATGACCTGCCCGAAATCCATAATGGTCTCCTATTCCAGCCGCCATTCTATGGTCATGATGGCGGAAAGGCAAATGGGAAACCAGGCCAGTAATCAGTTGTCGGTTCTCAGTTGTCAGTAAGATGACAATTGAGGACAAGGCTGCTGCCTACTCCTCATTCTCGCGAAAGCGCGAATCCCGCGGCTTTCCTGGACCCCTGCCTTCGCGGCGTGGCCTCGGCTCGACTGAGCTCGCCGAAGTCCGGCCGCAACCAAGAACCAGTTGTCCGCGGATTGCCGCGCTCCGCTCGCAATGACATGTTTCGCCGATTGGCGCAGATTTTCAAAGAAGGGGCAAAAGGGGAATCGAAGAGACAACTGCCAGCGTTAGGCCTCCTTCCCTTTTACTTTCTCCTGCTTCCCTTCCTCTTGAATCTGCGAGAATCTGGGTAATCTGCGGATTCTCTAATTCCGTTACGTCCGGAGACTCACAGCATGTCCCCTCAGAAAGCTTGTCAAGAAAACAAGATGTTGCGCCCTTGGGGTGCAGGGGTGACAAGAGGGCGGCCGCACGGCACCCATTCTGTGAGAGACTCTTACTCCTGTCCCGGCAAGGGTTTATGCGCGTCGATCCATGCAGGTGGGAAATCATTCTGCATTGCCGGAGATTTCATTTGACGCCCAATGCTGGTGTATGTATGATATGTGCAGAACTATTGAGTTGCAGTCACAATTGACAAGTGAATAGCGAATAGGGCGAAGCGTGGAGGATTCAGCGCGCAGACGTGAAGACGTGGCGCGACCGTCAGCCGCAGCCAAACCAATGATAGCCGAAAGAAACGAAAAAAAGCGAAAAAAGGGGCCTGGTTCAACACAGGGTAACAATCCTCGGGAGCCGAAGTCATATTGAAGTACTCATAAAGTGCTGTCTCCAAATGCTCTACAGCAATCGCGTCCGCTATTGCGGGTCGCACGGGTGTTACCCTGGCTCGTTCGATGCTGAACCAGGCCCCAAAAGGGAAGCTGGTCGAGGACATCGACTCCGTCTCTTCTTTCGACTTTTTGCGTTTCTTTCGGTTTCACGATCTTTCGTTCCTCTCGGTTTGTCTGGTTTCCGCTGTCTCCGTGACCTCTGTGTCTCCGTGGTGAAGGACCCCCCGGGCACCCGCAGGGGTAATTGTGCGAAACAAAGCCAATTTGCAGAGGAGTTTCAAGTGGGAAGTGTCAAGTGCATAAAGCCCGACGGCGCGTCCTCCGAGTCTTCCCACTTCACACTTCAAGCTTCCAACGTGCGAAACAAAGCCAATTCTCCCAGAGCGACACGAAGGGCAAGTACTTGGTGGAAAAGGAGTTATGACGCATCGGACGCCTACACAGTCTCGGCAAAACAAAGCCAATTCCCGCACGGACCGCAGCGGGCAAGGGCCGGCAAGGCTGCCGGTGCCGGGGACAAGTGTGCCAAACAAAGCCAATTCCGGGAGACGCGGCAAATGGCCAAGTGCCTTGCAGTAAAAGGGTTACGGCGGATTTGTGCTCCGAGTCGGCTGTGAGAACAAAGCCAATTTGCCCGGCTGGACCGAGAGCGGGACAGCGCCCGGGATCGGAGAGGGGTCCAGGAACGTCGCGGCATTTCTGGATTGGGGACCCCAAACGCGACATGTCGCGTTTGGGAACCCTCCTGCCTCCGCAGGAATGACAAGCGCGTGGAGCCAGCCCCTGAACGTCCTTCATTCGGTTGTGCGAAACAAAGCCAATTTGCCCCGCACGGACCACAAGAGACGCCGCTTGGCAGGGCCGGGAGCCCTGCCGCCACCGGGGACACGCGTGCAAAACAAAGCCAATTCCCGGCGACGCGGATAAGGGCCAAGTGCCTTGCAGTAAAAGGGTTACGGCGGATTTGTGCTCAGGGCCGGCTGTGGAAAACAAAGCCAATTTGCAGAGGAGTCTCAAGTGGGAAGTGTCAAGTGTCAAGCGAATGAAGTTCGGCGGCAAGTCCTCCGAGTCTTCCCACTTCAGACTTCCCACTTCAAGCTTCCGACGTGCGAAACAAAGCCAATTTGCCTGGCTCTTACAGGCCCTCGTAAAACTTCATGGCTTCTTCGGCGGCCCGGTGGGCTTCGCGGCGGTCTTCGTCGTTGGTGAATTTCGGATTCGTATCGAGCCAGTGTAGTACGCCCTTAACGTACTTGCGGAGGTAGACGATGGAGGCCTCCTCGCGGACCTTGCGGCCGTCTCGGAGGAAGTAGACCGGGTCGGTGTGGGCGAAGACGGACACGTCCCTCGGGAGAATGCGGTTCTTGAGGTCCGGATGGTCCACGACCCGGGCGACCAGCCAACTGCTGCGCGTCAGCTCGAGGGTCGCCTCGACCTTCATTGAGTACACGCCGTCTTTCGGGTCGTTCTTCGGGAGCGCGAGCGTCTTGTGGCCGACCGTGTCGCCGTTGAGGACGATTTCAAGGGTCGTGAAGGGCAGAATGGAGCGGGCGGTCACGCGGGCCTTGATGCGCTTGCTACCCTGGAACTCGACCACGTCGCCTGGCACGGCGTCGGCGGCTTCGAACTCCAGGATCGGGCCATTGGTGACGAAGCCTTTGCCCGCTTTGACGGCCGCCAGCCGGGAGGCGTAGCCGGCCGGTTCCTGGACCTTCGCGTAGACGCGGTTGCTGCCCAGCGGGATGTCTTCCGCGAGCTTGTCGGTCCCGGCGGCGATGGGCAGGCGGAAGCCGGCGCTCAGGTATTGGGAATAGAGGTCCACGCCGCGCAGGACCGGGAACTCGGCCTGGGACATGCCGGAGTTGAGCCAAGGGCTCCAGTGGTTGGGAAGCTGGGTCGGGTCGTTCCAGGTGATCAGCTCGACGCCGTCCACCAAGCCCAGGGCCACGCCGATGGGACACTGGGTGCCCGGCAGGGAGGACATGTGCGACCAGAAGATTGTGCCGTTCTGCTCGCGCGTCGCCCGCATGGCCCGCGTCAGGTCCCAGTGCGGATGGCTCTTCCAGTATTCGAGCGACCCGCCGGCGTCGGGATAGCCGGGGACGAGCCGAGTCACGCCGAGCAGCGTCAGGTGCCCCATCTGCCAGTCCTGGACCTCCTGGTTTACGTAGATCTCGCAGCCCGGAGTCGAGTTGGTGTCGAGCCGGCCGGTGAAGCACTTGTTGATGGCCATCGGAGATTGCGAGTCGGCCACGTGCAGGAGGAAGGTCTTTTGGATGGGCTTGCCGGCGGCGTTGGCGGCAATCTTCGCAGACAGGGGCCGGGTCTCGAATCCCCGGCGGATCTCAAGCTGAACTCCCGCATCCGGCATCGCCAGGGCGAAGGGGCCGTCCACGTAGCACCAGCGTTTGCCCAAGTATTGAACGTGGGGGTGTTGGCCCTCGATCTCCAGGAACTTGCCCTCGGCGTTCGTGACGGCGACCCGCGCCGCCAGCGGCTCGCCGGTCGCGTCGTCAACGGCGCGAGCCTCCAAACGGGCGCCCGCGCCCGGGGCCTGGGCGCAGAGGCCGAGCAGTGGCCCAAGGCAGGTCATCGCCAGGCGCAGCCATGTGCCGCGCCGCATCTTGAAGACCTCTGTGCGGTTGTACCCACGGTGAACGCCAATTCGGTTCAGCATCGTTGGTCTGTCCCCTGTTGAGTCGTAAATAGGTCCGGTTCAGTCCCCTATGGGCGCGTTGGGGTCCTGCGTCAGTGCGTAGAGTCCCGCCGCGACCCGGCGGAGTCTGCCCTGCTCGACGAGCTTGTCCCAGACTTCGTGGGGGTACTGATTGGGCGGCTGAATGGCGACGATGCCGGAGGCCCGTCCGCTGCTGAAAGGCCCGCCCCCAAGGCCGGACTCTTCGTCGAGCCGCGTCAGCTTGAGCCGCTTTTTGAACGCTTTGAGGGCTTGTTTGAGGTACTGCTGTGTGAGTTCGGGCATGTCCTCGGTCATGGTGCTGCTCCTGCCGGCCGAAGCTCCGCAATACGGAGCTCGGTCATGAAGACGGTCTCTCGTTCTTCGAATCGGCAAGATTGTAGACGGGACTCGATAAAGAAGCAAAGACCAAAATACACAGGAGCTGCAAAAGCGGGCCGCCACCCCATAAAAGGAGCAAAGCCAGCGAAGCGGCAGGCACCCTCGCGTCGGCGTTCTTTTGTTTGTTACTTGCCAATGTGGAAAACCTGTTGATAAGTTGATGGGTGGTGGCAATTTGTCGTATCGGTCTGTCCCAAATCAGTGCAAAAAGCGTGCCGAGTCTGATAACAGGTACGGATAGAGTGACATTTAGGGCGGACGTTTGTTCTGTAACTCACGCTGCAAAAAGGATTTATAAAATCGTATGTTCATAGGAGATAGACGCGCGAATGGGCGGAGCCCAGCTTGATTCGTTGCCTACCCATGTTTCCTATCTTATCGCAATCCACATAAGCTTCCCGGCCCTTGGTGGACAAATCGTAGATAACGGCTTTCTTCGGGGCCGCCCAGGCGGCACGCGGGCGTGCTCAATCGGCCTTGTGAAGCTGCAACCGGCTCACGGCGAGCTCCATCTGCCCGCCGGTGACGACCAAGCGAAGGTCGGCCCCGTTGCAGCGGTTCATGAAGCGGCACTCGGGCAGCCGCAACTCGGCGGTTTTCCACAGGCCGGCGCCCGTGACCGTCGCACTGCCGGCCGGGCGAAACGCCCCCTCCAGAGGGCCTTGAGCCACCGTGCTGTCGTACTCGACGGCCAGCGATGAGCACCCGGCGTCCCGATACGTGACGCGGAGCACGATCGGCTTGCCGAAGAGGCCGTAGGCAAAGGCGTCGTCCACATTGATGTACAAGTACCGGGCGGCCTGCGAGTGCGGGTTGGGCAAAGTGACGGCGGCCCGGACGCCCTGGAACCCGCGCAGCTCCCAGTTGCCGTCGCCGCCGGTGGGCTGCAGATCCAGGCCCTGGGGCTTTCCCGGCTCCCAGCTCACACTGCTTGCATGAATGTAGCTCGACGGCAGGTACACCTGTGCCCCGCGATGCCAAAAGTCGGCCAGCACACGAGTTAACACAATGTAACGCCGGCCGTATTCGTGGGAGTCGGCGATGTCGGTGCCCTCGTGCCATTCGTTCCAGGTCTCGAGGTGCACCATCCACGGCCGGACCTTCGGGTCGAGCTGCAGGACCTTGGTCCAGCGATCGACATACGTCCCGCCGTCCTTACGCTCGACGACCAGCGGCTGGCGGCCCGGCACGGCGCTATGGTCGTAGCCCGGCCCCAACGCCGCGACGTCCCGGAACAGGATCGGCCCGCTGACCGCCCCACCCCAGGAGTAGACGGCGTCCGCTTCGCCTTGCCAGCCGGCGGACTTGACGAGGAAAGGCTCGACGCCGAAGTCCTTTTTGAAGCGGGCCTTGACGTAGGCGAACTGCCGCTCGGGGTCCTGCTTCTTCACGAAGGCCGCCTCGTAGAGAAAGATGATCGGCCGGCGGTCAATGCGGGCCCACTTCGCCGGCGGGACCAGGCTGAAGAAGTCGCGAATGGCCGCGTAGAACCACTGCCGCCCGAAGTCCGTCGTCAGGTCCACGTGGTAGTTGCTGCCGTCGGCGTTGGAGCCGTTCCACTGAAGGATCGAAGTGTCGTAGAACATGCCGATCATCGGCGGCCTGAGGCCCTCTTTCTCCAACGCAGTATGTGCCTCGACCAAAGGCGGCAGCCCGACGAAGCTCCACCCGTCGCGCTTTCCCGGCACGCCCCAGTATACCGGCATCAGGAAATCGATCCCGGCGTCCATCATGTCCTTGAGCTGCCCCTGGTGCCAGGCGACTCTCTTAAAGCTGACGCCCGCCATATTGGCCGGATGGTCCGTTAGAGCATCGGAGCCGTTGGAGTTGATGATGTGGGCTTTGCTCTCGACGTCATACCAGTAGAAGTACGTCGTCCCCACCACGGGCCGGCCCCTCTGGAACGAGACTGCCTTCTCGTGATCCGCCGCTTGGAGTGGAAAGAACTCCCCCGCCGGCTTCGCCGGCAATTCCTTCGCCTGCCCAACCACACCCCAGCACAGTATCGAGAACAAAGCAATGGTAATCATTCCCTTCCCTCATATCCTCGTGGTTGCTGCTATCGCTTCAATCGAAGTAGTAGATGAACTGAATATCGGCGGCGACTCTGAGAACCTTGCCGCGGTCTTTTTCTATGTCCTTAACCACGCCATCCGGCGCCACCTGGAAGCCCCAGTGTCCCGTCAGGGCCGATCCCCACGTCAATTCGACGATCCCCCCGCGTACGATCACTGTGCCTGCCCCGTACGTCCAATTGAGAAAAGGATAGCGGGCGACAAGGTCATCCCATCGCCTCTGCTGCTCCGGAGCCGGCGGACTTCCCATGCCCGGTCTTCCGATGATTGCCTCTGGGCCGGCCTGGGACATCTCTTTGGCGAACTCACGCATCTTGGGATACCCGACTTCAGCGACGAAGCGGTCCCGCAGACCGTGAAGGAATCCGGGCAGTTCCGGTGGGCAGAACCAGAAAGCCGAGCCGGCGGCGATGACAACGGCCAACGCCCCTATGGTCCAGGCTCGTCGGCGTCGGGCCAGGAGCGACTTGATGACAGCGATCACGAGCACCACGGCAGCAAGTAAGCCGATTGCAGAGGCTGTCAGTTCGGCGGGCCAAAGAGGCGGGAACGTAACAGGCATGCACGACCGCCCGCCGGCGTAGTCAATGACAGGCCACGCCGCGAGGCTCAGTAGAAACACAACGCTGCACAGAATACTAATTGTTCTCATACTTGTCTCTCCCGCTGCTACCGTTCCAAGTCGTCGTGTCTTCCATGATCCTCTACGTGCCGCCGCTGCCGTGAGCCGGCTGATCGTCTTGCGCGGCCCGCGTCATATTACACTCGGGCCACAGAAAAGGGACATGCCATTCGTACGCGGTCCCTTTTTCGAGGGTGTGATGGTTCGAGGGGGAAGGGACGAAGTAAAAGGGCAAAAGCCAGCCGGCAGGTTGCAGTCGGAGGCCACGCTGGGTTGACCTCGTCCATCGCGTCCCCCCCGACGGCTTCAATAAGCTCAATACGGTACAGCATCCGCGGCAGACCCTCCACTATGGGATTCCGGGGACAGGCCGTGCCGGAGTTGCTGCGAATCGGCGGGCCGGGGGAAGACGATCTCGGCGAGTTTCTGGCGGAGGGGCTTGGACATTCCTTTGTCGTGCGGGTGGACGCTGTTGGTCAGGAGGATCAGGTACGTGCCGGTGGCGGGGTCGCAGACGAGACTGGTGCCCGTGTAGCCGGAGTGGCAGAAGGCGGCGGGCGAGGCGTTGGGGCCTTTGATCCAGGAATAGCTGGAACTGACGTCGAAGCCGTAGGCCCGGCCGTGAGATTGGGCCGTGGTCAACAGCGCGACGGCGGCGGGGCTGAGGATCTGTTTGCCTTTCCAGGAACCGCCGTCCAGCAGCATCCGGCAGTAGATGGATAGATCGGAGGCGGTGGAGAACAGACCGGCGTTGCCGCCGGCGCCCGCCATCAGCCGGGCCAGCGGATCGTGCACCGTGCCGCGCAGCAGCTCGCCATCGACGATTTCCGTCCCGGCGATCTGCGTTTGCCACGCGGCCGGCGGGTTGAACCGCGTGTGTTCCATCCCGAGTGGCGCGAAGAGATTGGCCTGGGTGAATTCGTCGAGGTCCTGCCCGCTCACGATGCCGACGATCCGGGCCAGCGTGATATAGCCGAGGCAGCTATACCGGAACTCCTGGCCCGGCTCGGGTTGCGCCTTCAGGCCGCAGATCTTCTCGATGACCTGGTCGGGACAGGGACTCCCGTAGAGGTCCTTGAGCGCCTTGGCGTCCGTATACGCGGGCAGGCCGGAGGTGTGGGTTAGGAGGTGCCTAATCCGCACGTCTTCCTTGCCGTTGCAGGCGAAGGCCGGCAGGTAGTCGCTCACGCGGTCGTTCGGATCGAGCTTGCCCCGATCAATCAGGACCATGACCGCCGCCGCGGTGGCAATCGGCTTGGTGAGCGAAGCCAGGTCCAAGACCGTGTCCTTTTCCATAGGCGTCTGGAATGGCTCGGCCACGGCCAAGCCGAACGCCTGGTGATAGAGAATGCGGTCCGCCTGACCGACGAGGACCACCGCTCCGGGCAGATGACCCGCCTGGATCTCTTCCTGGACTGCGGCATCGATCCGAGCCCAGCGCGCGTCGCGAACGTGCCCCACTCGGCAGGATAGAGACAAGCCCACGAGCAAGGCAAGGAACAAGTTTGAAGTGTGAAGTATGAAGTATGAAGTGCGATTGCTGTCTCTCGCTCCGCCCTTCAAACTTGAGACTTCACACTTCAGATTCCGGCCTCTCTGCTTCATATCGCCTTCTCCCCGCCTTGGGTGCCGAGGCGCTCGATGGCCAAGGCGACAGGCGACGGGACTTCTTCGCCCGCCTGCGCGCGACGGCCGATCTCCTCTATCGCCTCGTGCAGGACTTCGCAGGCGTGCTCATAGGTGCAGCCGGTCTGCTGCGCGATGAGGCGGCAGCCGCGATCGATCAGCTTCTTGTTGCTGGGCGAGACCCAGACCATCGCGTTGCCGATAACCCGGCCCATCCGCACCATCGTCGCCGTGGACAGCGTATTGAGGATGAGCTTGACCGCCAGATGCTCCCACAGCCGCAGCGGCGAAGCAGGCAAATCGCAGGGGATGTGAATAGGTTCGTCCACATCCAGTGGTGCGGCGACCGGCCCGAACGTGATGGCCGCCGTCCGCTTGTATTGCGACCTGAGACTCTGAATAGCATCGGGTGGCATCGTCAAGCCTTCCGGGCTTGGCGCTGGCTCTTCGTGTCGCGGGCATCCTGCCCGCGGTCCGAGGGCGGGACGCCCTCGACACAGCGCGGCCACGCCGGCCGTGACACGACCGTCCCGGAGCTGCGCCGGGGGGAGACATCCGCGGAGGACGACCACAAGTGAATCCGGCGCATCAGTACGCGAGGGATCGGGCTCGTTGCCGATGCGGAACCGGTAGATCTCCGCGTTGTCAAGCTTCGGCGGGCTGGTCTGCAGCGGCAGCGGGGCGTTCAACTGCTGGTAGACCTCGGGTCCCCAGGTCAGGCCGCGCGGCTCCCGTTGCAGCAGGTCGGTCCACGCCTGACGCGTCGGGTAATGGGGACTCTTGACGAACGACCACGATACGGGCGAGATCGCGTCCCCCTCCTTGCGGAAGGGCGGCAGCATGAACGTCGGGGCTCGCTCGGTCGTGTCGGTCAAGATATCGAGCAGCAGGGAATCGGCAACGTAAGTCACCAGACCGTGGTTGCGGTAGACCTGCTCCTCCAACTGCACCATGTGAGCGATGGCCGCGACGGCCTGCGGGCTGGACAACTGATCGAGCAGACGCCGGAAGAACCTCCGGTACTCCTGTGGGACGAGCGTCCTCGCTCGCCCGGAGATGTCGTGCGGGGACGCACGACCTACGGGATTGGGTGCCATGCCTACGCTGGCGTAGGCATGTGATCCCGAGGAATGGTCCTGCAGGAATTGAGCCAAGGCTGTCTCCAGAGCGGCGCCGACGACGAGAAGTTCCGTCGTTGTGGCCTGCATTCGGGTCGAGCCGGTGATGGCCATGGGACCGGTCGCGAGGTCGAGCTTGTGGATGCGCGGCTCGTCGAGGACCTCCCGCGACCGCTGCACGTGCCGGCGCAGCAGGGCGCTGGGGTTGTTATAGACGAAGAACACGTGGGCCCCGGCTTCGAGGCCCTGCCAGGCCGTGCCGATGACGAAAGGGGTCTCGCCGCCCTCGGTGATAGCGACAACGACGTCGTCCCGCTGCACGCCCGCCTCTTTCAATTGGCGTCGCCCGAAGTCGGGAAAGTCCTCGAACCCTTCGACAGACTTGATGAGCGCAAAGTCCCCACCGGCCATGACACTGATGCACCGATCTTGCTGTAGGGCGAGCGTCCCCGCTCGCCGGAGATTGCCGCGCTGCGCTCGCAATGACATGTTGTCGTGCGGAGGACCCCCGCCTGCGCGGGGGGAGCCTGGCCCGGCGAAGGCAGGGCCACGACCTACATCTGTCTCGCGCCAGAATCGCCGCCAGACGGCTTCCAGCAGGATACTGAGCCGGCCCGTGGCCCCGCAGCCGGTGAAGAAGATCCGCCGGCCCGTGCGGATCGCTTCGTGGAGGGCCTCGACCAGCCGCGAGAACGAGTCTTGCGCAAAGATCCTCTCCAGGGCGGCCGGGATGTCTTCATCCACCGATTGCAGCAGCCGAACGCCCGCCTGAATATCGGTCTGGATCGTTTGCGAGAGCCGCCGGGTCTTCGGGTGCGACAACTCCGTCAGTAGCTCGCCCAAACGAAACGCCTTCTGGTGTCCGAGGAACTCCACAACTTTTTCATGTGCGTTGGACATGGCGGTATTCATAGCACGCCCCCGGAGGCATGTAAATGGGACGCACCGTGTGTACCACGGCCGCATGGGACGGCAAATCGCGCCATCCCCGCAAATTGGCTTTGCTTTGCGCGGTGGCATCTCGGCTCCCGTCCAGACGGACCGGATGGCCGGTCTCTCCGCCCGTCTCTGCAAATTGGCTTTGTTTTCCATCGCCGCCAACTCGGACAAGACTCCCGTAACTTCTTTCCTGCCAAGCGATTAGCACCCATTTGAACGCCCCGAGAATTGGCTTTGTTTTGCACGAGGGCGCCCCCGCGCCCGCCGCCGAACTGGCTTTGTCTGTGCAGACGCACAATCCGTCGGGTCTCGCGTGACTCCCTTCTTGAATAGCACTGGACATCGATCCGGCTTGGTGCAAATTGGGTTTGTTTCGCACGATCGCGTCTCCGCTCCCCGCCCGGAGGGATCGGATAGCGGCCTTTTCGCCGTTCCCAATCGGGCAATAGGTTTCTCGCCGCGGAAGCAGCATAGGCGATCCCGCCCCGCGAAATTGGCTTTGTCTTCCCTCGCCGCCCAGTCGGGCAAAACTCCCGTAACCCCTTTCTTATCAGGCAATTAGCACCCATTTGAGCCCCCCGAGAATTGGCTTTGTTTTGCACGATGACTCCCGCGCTCGCCGCCCAATTGGCTTTGTTTGTGCGGACGCACAATCGATCGAGTCTCGCGCGACTCTCTTCTTGAACGGTACTGAGCATCGATCCGGGCTTGGTGCAAATTGGGTTTGTTTCGCACGATGGCTCTTGGGCATCCAAGACGTTCGGAGTACCGTCTTCAGGCGGCTCTGGTGAAGTTGGAAGTGTGAAGCGTGATGTTGGAAGTGCGGGGCAGCCGCTCGGAACTTCCGACTTCAGACTTGAGACTCCTTTTCGGCTGTCCGCCAATCCAGCTTTCGGCGTCGCCACGCCCATGACAGACCCCTCCACATTTACCAGTTACGATTTACAATTCGCTATTCTGTTGACTGTATATCATACTCGCCCCAGCACTCGGCGTCAAATGATATTCTGTGCCCCCGCAGGGACTTTTCTCAGTCGCCGAGAGCAGACGGGATAAACCCTTGCCTGAAGGGGAGTTACACGATCTTGGCGGAAGCCATAGGTGGACTGTGCCCACCAATTTCTGGGGCATAAAGAATCGGCATTGGGGATGCCAAAGATTTCTTCCTGTCTGAAAGAAAACCCTTGACATGCGTATATCGTAGGCTATACTGGAGATTGCAGAAGATCTGGGAGCCGCATCGGGTGTTCCTGAAGGAAGGCGAATTGCCGTTCCTGATCCCCGTTCACGGCCAGAAAGTGAGTGTCGAGTATGTTGACAAGATCGAAGCATTCTTCCGGGAACGGGAAGAAGGTGATTGATCCGGCCGAGCCGTTCCGCCCGGCGATCCTGCAAAAGGCCCGCGAGATCGCCCACGGCTACAAGCTGACGATCGAGAAAAGCGACCGTCTCGGCTACATCGGCTCCTCGGTCGAACTGCCGACCGTCTTTGCCGATGGCGACACGCCCCAGAAGTGCTACGAGGCTGCGCTGGAGGCGCTCAGCGTAGCCGTCGCCGCAATGCTCGAAGCGGGCCAGACCCCGCCCCAGCCCGCCGCCTTCATGAAGCGAACCACCCAGGTCAACGTCCGCCTCACCCACGAGGAAAAGACCATGATCGCCTCCGCCGCCGCCAAAGCCGGCTTCAAAGGTCTTGCCGACTTCATCCGCACCACCGTCCTGGACCGCGCCCTCTTCAATCGGTGACGGTTCGTGGTGCACACCCACCGTAGAAGCGCAGTCTACAGGTTGACGCCCAAAACTCCCTCTGATGGAATCTCGATAGCGAACGTGGGGCCCAACAGACCGCCTACAGGGTCGCGGCAACACATTTCGCGTTTCCACAATGCCGGAGTTGGCGTGTCCACCGTCACTTGTCGCGTTTTTCCCTTGCCTCACGCCCAGACCCCGGCTACGATGGCAATACAATTTAAGGAGATACAGAATGAGACTATCAGGTTATTGTCACTATGTTGCGGTCTTTGTCGGTGCTGTCGTATTCCTGACTTCGTTCGCTCCTGCGCAGTCGCAAGGTCCCGCTCTCGCGGAGTTTCCCGCTGCTGTTGGTCGCGTTCTTCCTTGTGTTGTCCGCGTGTCGGGAGAGGCCAATCCAGAGCAGATACGAGGACTCATGGCGGAGTCCTTTGTCTCTGCAGACAAAAAGATCTACTCGATAGGGTCAGGATTCTTCGTCTCCGCCGATGGCAAAATCGTGACCGCAAACCACGTTGTTGCGCCGATCACGGGAGACATCACAACCGAGACCAAATACACGGGGAAACTCGTGAAACATAAAGCTGTGATTCTTGCTCAAGACAAACATGCTGATGTCGCAATACTCAAGATCAATGGAGAAGGGTATCCCAAAGTCGATACAGTTGACCCTGTCCAGGTACCTGTAGGTGAAGGCATTGGTTTCGTTGGCTACCCTCGGGGATTTCCATTTCCCATGGTCAACAAGGGAATAGTCTCTGCAAAAGAAAGCAGCCCGCTCATGCAAGGATTGGACGCGCGCAACCTAATAGCTCTGAATGCGTTCGTGAATCCCGGCAATAGTGGCGGCCCGTTGTTTCTCGAACGAACTGGTCAGGTGATCGGCTTGGTGAACGCCCGGCAAACCGCAGATGTTAAGGAGCGAATGATAAAACTCCCCTCAGACTACAAATCTGGAATTTCACTTGGAAATGTGGACCCGATTCGCTTGTCAGTAGAGACCTACAACAAGAATCTGGAACTAATCGGGGATGTGTCGCAGTTTGGGATTGGGTTCGCCGCCTCCGCTGAGTACATTCTGAAGCTCCAAACAACAGCCAATGCATCTGAGTCGAAGAAATAGCATCGTCGAACCGTTGCTTCCAGGCGACCGTCCCAAGCCGCCACCTGAAGTCGAATGTATAGGAGGACTCTGTCCATGGAACTCGTCATCAAGATGCTTGTGACGCTCGTCGCAGCCGTAATGGTCTGGGGCATTGTGTCCTTCACGATCGCTGTGTGGCGTAGTCATATAGATCCACAGAAGACATTCTCAAACGTGATCGCCAAGCTCCAAGAGAAGCCAACAGAACTCCTTGCAACGCGCGATCCGAATCTCCTGTATCAAGCCGGAGAAGTAGTTGGGCGAGTCGTTGGGGAAATCACGGAAGCAGGAGACTTCGTGGTGTTTGCGAAAGTCTCCGATACTTCAAACATGGATCGGGGCAAAGACATTGAATTCCGTCGCCTTAGCCTGCGAATAGAGGGTATTGAGAGGCATACAGGAGTGGAGATCATTGCTTCAGACTCGGGTTCTTCAATGCGCACCGCAGTCATGTCAAATGTCAGATGTCGCATCCTTTCAAAGGAATAGAGAGGGCAGAGGTTCGTGGACCACGCCTTTCACCATGTGGTTGGGGCGACCGAGGATCCTGGTGCACTCCGTGGTCAGCCTTGCGTCCTTGGGCTGCTGCTATTGTGGCTGCGATTTGCCGGGTGAGCCGGATTTTTCCGCCTGTTCGTAGATTTGGGCGATTTCGCGGAGGAGGGGCTCCAGCTTGGTGAAGTACTCCTCTTCTGAGTACTTTGTCTTGTTGTCGCGGAGGTCCATGACCTGGAGCTCAAGCTGGTCGCGCCTGGCCCGCAACTCCGGCGGCAGGGCGGCCTCGGTCGGACTGGAGAGCAGGTGAAGCTGGTGGGCGTGGTAGCCGTCGAGAGCGGCGCCGTCCCTAGCCCTTTGCACGGGGCGGATGCCGCGGAACCACTCGGCGGGTGTGCCCAGACCATCGCCATTGTCATCGAGCAGGGCGTGCTCGGTGGCCAGCCGCCCGGCGCCCGCGTAGAATTGCCCGGTCGCGTGGGAGGCACTGAGGAAGGCTTCGAGCAGGGAGGTCTGGCCATCCTTGTCGAGATCCGCTTTCGGGTCGATGATCGCCTCGGCGAAGTACTGGCCAAAGCGGGCGTAGTTCTGTTCGAAGCCGCTCTTGGTGGCCGTGATGACGATGCGGCCGGGCGAAGACAGCTCTTTCAGGAACGGCGCACTCGCCGACGCCGTGTCGATCACGGCGACGGGTCTATGCAGCGGCTTGAGCCATTCGGCCAGGTCCTTCGCCGACAGATCGGGTCCCCGGAGGTTGAACTTGGCCGTTCGGCCGTCGAAAGTCCCGTGTCCGATCAAGACCAGCCACAGGGCAGCGGCAGTCTCTCCCGATTGGTCGGCCAAGATCTGTTGGATCCTTGCCAGGTCTGATGAAGGCCCGGGTTCGTCCAGGCCGACAGGCGTGAACGTTGCATTGCTTTTCTCGCACGCCTGCTCCCAAAGCTTGGCCCAGGCGACAAACTGCGTCGCATACTCCGGCGTCCCGGCGGCACCGACGACCACGATCACGACCTGTCTGGATTGGGTGTCCTGGGGTTGGGAGGCCGTAGGGTGGGCTGTGCCCACCGATTCTGCTGAATACGCGGGCTGAACGGTGGGCACAGCCCACCCTACGATGCCGACAAGCAATATCGTTACGATTTTCACGGCATTCCCTTCCAGCGGCGCAGCGCCCATTCGGCGAGAAAACAGGCCAGGGCGAACAGGAAAATCGCTGGCTGAATCCCCGGCAGGTCCCATAGCGGCCTGACCCACGTTTCGCTGATCGGGGCGTCGCGATGCAGCAGGCCCCGGGCGAACTTGTCCAGCTCTCCCGTCTCCACGAGCCGGCCCCCGGTCTGGCGGGCGATCTTCTCGAGCAGGGCCCGGTTGACCTTGACGGACTGATACTCGCGTGCCTCAAGATCGACTGTCCATCCGGCCTGGGTCTCGCCCAGTTTCGCCCCGTCCGCGCCGGCGACGGTGACTTGGGCCCAATAGCCCCCGCTGGTCCGTGGGAGGTAGACGGCCTCGAACAGACCTCGCTCGGTGGCCACCGGCGCTGCCGTCAGTTTGGCGGCGCTATCGCCAGGCTCGCGCACGTCCACGGTCACGGCAACGTTGTCCATCGGGTCGAAGGCCTTGTCCCGGACGCGAATCTGGATCGTCACCGGCTGGTTCGTTTCGTCGGCCTTTTGCGTCGCCTGGACCGTGATCCGGCCGGGCACGTCGGCGATCAGCCAGCGTAGCGTTTGCCGCCAGAACTTGTCCATATCGTCATGCATCTGGGGCTTTTGCATGCCCCAGCGCCAGATGTCCCCGATGGCCAGCGCCGCCGTATGCCCGTTGCCGAGCCGCTGGACGGCCAGGGCAATGTAGGGTGGGGCTTGCCCCACCATCTTGCCTTGTCCTGCAGAAGGAATCGGTGGGGCAAGCCCCACCCTACCTGTTTCGCCTGTGGTGGCGACGACGCCGGCTCCCGGTTTGACCGCGCGGACGCGGTTGAGGACGCGAAACTCCGGCATCGCCGCGAGCCGCTGCTGCTCGTCCTTTTCATTGTCGCGGAGCCGGGCCCAGGGCTGGAGCCAGCCTTCGCGCGTTAGCTCCATGCGCGCCGAAGCGGCGGCATCGGCGGCGGGCACAGGGTCCAAGTAGACCGGCAGAATGGCGCCGATGGGCGTTCGGTCGTAGTGGCCGCGCTGGAAGGAGTCCTTGCCGCCAAGCATCAAGAAGCCGCCGCCACGCTCGGCCACGAACCGGTGGACCAGGTCCATCTGCTCATGCGTGAAGAACTCGGCCTCGATCTCGTCGAAGACGACCGCGGAATACTCGAACAGGTCCTCTTTCGTCTTGGGAAATCCCTCGCGCAGCTCCGCTTGGTCGCGCGTGTTCAGGCGGACGAGGACGGGCTGATCGTATTCCTCGGTCCGCTCCTTGTCCTCGGGATCGAATCCGCGGTACAGCGGGTTGCTCGTCTCGCCGCCATGTCCCCGCCAATCGTACTTCGGCTCCCGTCGGGCGACGCGAAGCAGCACGACAAGCTGCACTTGCTCATCCTCTTCTATGGCTCTCTTGAGGAACTTGAGGTCCCAGTTGGGCCGGCCCGCGACGTAGAGGATTCGGTAGGGGCCTTTGCCGCGATTGACGACGATGGTCCGCTCGTTGTTGACCAGCGTTGCCTCCGACACCGCCTCGGTGGTGTAGGGTGGGGCTTGCCCCACCATTTTGCCTTGTTCGGCAGGAGGAATCGGTGGGGCAAGCCCCACCCTACCCGCGTTCTCCTCGCTGAGGCGAAGACGGTAGAACAAGACGCCGGTCTTGTCCGGGCGAAGACGGAAGCGGAACGTCTGTTTGTCGTCGTTCTTGCCAATTTTCCACTGCTGATGCTCGACCAGATTGCCGGCCTCGCTCAGCAGATCGACGGCGGCGGTCCCACCGGCGTACCCGGCGGCCTCGACGTCGGTCTGGATCGTCACGGGGGCGTCCTCGAAGGACGTCTGGCTGACGGAGACGTTGGCCACGGAGAGGTCTTTCGGCGGCCGGCCTTGCCCGATCACCACGGGATAGACCGGGGGCAAGCCGGAAAGATCGTAGAGTTGTTCGCAGGCGTCCGTGGCGCAGCCGTCGGTCATCAGGAGAATGCCCGCCAATGGCCTGCCCCGGTAGCGTTCGGCGAGGGTCCGCAGGGTCGTGCCGATGGCAGTGGCCTTGCCGTCGAAGGCCAGATCGGAGAAATCCGTCGTCCGGCGCACCCGGGAATCGAACAGATACTCGCGAAGCTGGAAGTTCTCGGCTATCGCGGCGAGCCAGCCGGTCTCGCCAGTCTTCAAAGAGCCTTGGAGAACCTCGCCGCGACTCTGCACGGCGCCTGCGTCGTGAATCGTCATGCCACCGCTGTTATCCGCGACGACCACGAACAGGTTGGCGCCGGTCTTGGCGCGTCGGCCGCTCCAGAGCGGCTCGATGAGGCATAAGGCCAGGGCAAGCACGCCGAGCAGCTTGAGGCCGAAGGCGATTCGGGGCATAGGCCCGGCTTGGGGGACACGCCGGTACGACCAGACCAGCAAGGCAACCGTCGTGAGCAAGAGTGCCGCGACCGGCCAGACCCACGGGCTGCTGGGAATCGTGATAGTTCCCAGTGGCATCATTTCTCGCCCTGTCCCAAGTTCTCAAAATACGTTCGGACCATCTCGTTATAACGATCGGGCACCGGATCGCGGTCGATCGGGACCATCGCCTCATTCGATTGGAGCTGGGCCAGCCGCTCGCTGACTCGCTGCCGCAGCTCGGCCAGGGGCTTGATGACCTGGGTTTGCACCAGGTCCCACTGCGGCTCCTGGCCGTGGCGCTTGGACTCGGCTCGTAGGCTTCGCACACTGTCCCAGACTTGCGCCATCCGGTCGCGGAGGTCCTGCTGCGGCAGCATCTCCTGCACGTCGCGCAGCCGGTTTGACCAGGGGCCATAGTTCTCGTCGGTGAACGGGCCTCGCGCCCCGGTGCTACCCCAGCCATCGGGCATGTTCGTGTCGCGGGCATCCTGCCCGCGATTCGAGGGCGGGACGCCCTCGACACGAGAGTCGCCGCTACGGCCTTGCGGATCGGCTCGGCTGCCCGCGTTGGCCTGGGCACGTCCGGTCTGGGAGTCCTGTGGCTGGCCACCCTCACGCGGGGAGCCTGATTGCCGGGCCTGGCCGGATCTGTTCGATTGCGGATTGCGGATGGCGGATTGCGGATTAGAAGACTCTCCGTCCTGCGCTCTTTGCTGTCCATCTTGCATCTGCTGGTTTGTCCCTTGCGCCTGCTGTCCTTGACCCTCCGTCCGCTGTCTTGCGTCTTGTGTTTGCTGGTCTCTGTTTTCCGTCCTCTGGTTCTGGCTGTTAGCTTGCTTGATGAGCTCATCGAGCTGTTGGCGGGCCAGGCGCAGCGATTCGGCCTCGCCGCCGAGGACGTTGCGGGCCGCCTCTTCGACCCCTTGCCTGAGCTGGCTGATCCCTTCGCCCGCGCGCCGCTCGATCTGCTGGGCCTGGGGCAACAAGTCGCGTCTCAGGAGTTCGCCGGTGGTGTCGAGCGCTTGGTCGGTGTTTCCCGTGCTCGCCTGGCGCAGCGTGTCGTAGAGCTTTCGCGACAGCAGCGGCTCGGAGACTTCGGCTTGGTCGCTGGTTTGCTTCATCTGGTTGAGTAGCTTCTCCATGGTCTCTTTCTGCTGGTCGATCTTGTCCGCCAGCTCGCGGCCGACGTTCGGCCCGGCAAGCGACTTTTGCCTCGAATCGAGCTGCTGGCCAATCTCCTGCGCGATCTCGCCCTGTCGCTGGTCGAGCTGCTGGGCCTGGTCGCGCATGTCGCGCATCTGGTCGGTGAACTGGCTGGAGGTCTGTTTTTGCAGCTCCTGGCGCATCTGTTCGAGCTGCCGCTGGGCGCGGGTCGCGCTGGTCTGCGCCCTGGAGAGCTGTCCGTGCTCCATTGCGTCGGCCGATTGACGGATTTCCGAGCGGGAGTCGTCGAGCCGCTGGCGGGCGTCGGCCATGCGTTGGCGGTTCTGCGAGCTATCCATCTGCTGGCCGATCTCGTCCGCATCGCGAAGCGACTGGAGCTGCTCATCCCGCAGACGCTGGAGCTCGCGGAGCGTGTCCTGCCTCTGCTGCTCGTTGCGGGCCTGCCGCAGGGCGGCCTCGGCCTCGCGGAGCTTGTCGCTCATCTCACTTTGGCGGCGCGCCAGGTCGCGGAGACGGTTGAGCATCTGGAGGTCGTTCCGCTGGCTGTCCTGCTGGCGGGATTGAGCCAACTGCTGCGTCTCGTAGCGATTTTCCCGCTGGGTCAGCTCCAGTTGCTGGAGTTGTCGCTGCATCCGCTCGGAATTGGCGTTATTGCCCCGGCTCGAACTGTTGCGGCCCCGCGCAACTTGGTGCTCGCGCTGCCGCAGCTTGAGCAGTTCCTGGTAGGCGGATTGCTCTGAAGCCAGGGCGGGTGTCAGTTCCGCCGTCGCGTTGGCGTCCGAGGCTTTGGCCAGATGGTCCACGGCCGTCTCCATGTGCCCGGCGGCGGTTTGGAGCGACTTCGCGGCCGACGGGGCCTCGGCCTGCGTCAGGGCTTGCCGGGCCTGCTCCAAGGCGCCGGACTGAGATTGACGCACGACGTCCATGTCGGTCTTGTGCTCCTGCATCCCGCCCGAGCGCTCGGCCTGCTGCTTGACGTTCCACGTGGCGATGATGATCTGTTTTTGCAGGCGGGCGAGCTGATCGCCTTGTTGGTTTTGCTGATCGCCCTGGCTCTGCTGCTGCTGTTGGTTCTGCTGGTCCTGGAAGGACTGGCTCTCGCGGAAGATTTCCTCAAACGGGCGGACCTCGGCGAAGTACATGTCGCTGGCGGTTCGTCGGGGCTTGCCATCGGGGCCCACGTCGTCGGCCCAGAAGTAGTACGTCAAAAGCTGGTCCGGCTCGGCCTTGAGGCCCTCCAGCGCCAGCAGGTAGCGAATCTGGCTCGCGCCGTCAGGCTTGGTTGGTAGTGTGCCCGTAAGGGCGTTGCCCTGTGTGTCGCGGGCATCCTGCCCGCGATTCGAGGGCGGGACGCCCTCGACACGACCATCGTCAAGGCCGGAGGCCCCATTCGGCTGGCTCAGGGCAGGCTTGGCGATGCCACCCGGCTCGACTGGACCCAACGCGACGTCCTGGCTCTGAGAGCCGACCAGGCTGTACGTCAGCCCGTAGCCGATCAGGCCGTAGTCATCGGCAACCTTCGCCTCCAGGGCGACCTCCTCCAGCGGCGATACGACCACGTCGTTGCCCGGAAACACCGGCCTGATCTGCGGCGGCAGGTTCTTCTGGACGTCGATCACGAAGCGCGGCGGCAGCTTGTTCGAACGTCCCTGGGCGTCCGCCAGGTGCAGTTCGTACTGCTGGCTCTGCCCAGCGGTCAGCGTCGTGGTCAGCACGTTCGGATACTGGCTGTCGATCGTCAGGGCTGGGGCGATCCCGGTCTTGGGGGCCAGCCGGGCACTGGTCACGGGCTTATTGAGCGTGAACACGAGTGTGACTTCGGAGCCTTCGACCACGCTGATCTGCCGCGTGTCCTCGACGGTCTTTTCGGGCAGCTTCGTGTAGGCCGGATAGGTGATCTTCGCGTCGGCCCGGACCAGTTCCGGCCTTTGGTAGATGCCGATCGTGTAGTCTCGCGTGGACCTGTCGGCGTACTCGACGCGGTAGAGCAGGTCGGAAGCGACGTCCTGGATAATGCCGCCGAACACCGGGTCGTTGAGGCTCTTGGTCAACGTCATCCGTTGCGGCGTCTCGCCGGCCGGTCCAAACAGGAGATTGACCGACGCCGGCAGGCGTCCCTCAAACCTCGCGAGGATCACCACGGGCGAACCTTTCTCAACTTCCGTGTCTCCGGGAGTCACGGTGACGTTGTATCCGCCGTGCAACAGTCCCATCCCGGCGGGCGGACCCTGCTGGGATCGCCCCGGCAACATCGCCAGCAACACGAACACCAACAATGCGAGAGCGGCGAGCCGGGCAATACCGGCCAGGGCGAGCTTCTTCGTGGAGACGGTCTGCACCCAATCGTGATGGGAGGCGTGGGAGACGGCCTGCAGAAGGACCTGCTGTTGCAGATAGCCGAATTGGCCGTCCGGGCTTTCGGGCTTTTGCTCGACGGCCGCCAGCAGCAGGGCTTTCAAATCCGGGTGTTGCTCCTCGATGTTGCGTGCGATGGTCCGGTAGTCCGGCCGGAGGCGACGCGACCGGTAGATGGCCCACAGGGTCGCCATACCGATCGCGGCGTACAAGGCCCAGAGGGCCGGTGGCGATCTCCACCCCAGCAGCCGGTCGGCGCCGATCAGTACGAGGCCCGCTATCCCGCAGGTGAGCCAATAGATCGACAATCGCCAGGCCAGGGACAGGCGTTGCCTTCGGTTCACGACCGGTGCGAGTTGTCTGCGAAGGGCTTCCTCGATCATATGGGCTCCCTTTCAGGTGCAGGACCGGGACGAGTGAGCGGGGTCCCCAAACGCTCTGTTTCGCGTTGGGGGGTCCCCAGCCATCCGCCCAGCCAAGTCTCGATCAGCAGCAGTATCAATGTGGCCACCAGCACCCACCGCCAGAGCTTTTGCTGGGACTCCATTTCGGTGAAGCTGTTGTGGCGAGCCGCGCGCTGAGCGACCTCGGATACCACAGCCGCCGTCGGCGTCAGTGGAACGTCCCGCTTCTCCAGGTCCTCGACGGGCATGGGGTCCGTCCGGCTTTCGGCCGCCGGCAAATTGACGGCGAAGAATTGCGGATCAGTGTCCCGAGTCGAATCCGAAATCGAGTAGATTCCGGGAAGGTCCGTTTGCGTGAAGGTCTGCTGGTTTCCGTCCATGCGTACCGTGACGCCGTCGGGTTTGCGGACCTGAATGTCCGTAGTCCCCGCCGGAATCCGACCTGTTATTGGCACGGCGTCGCCCACGAAATACTGCGATGGATGCTCCGTGAGGGTCCCGCCGTATTCGAGGGTGCCGTACAGCAGCGGAACGAATTTGGAGGAGAGGGCCAAGTCGCTGTCCGAGGGCTGCCACCCGCTGGTCCAGACCAGCAGCGTCCCTCGGCCGACGGGGACCTCGAACCACGCCGGGTCGCCATTGTCGAAGCGGGCCAGCACCCGCGCCCCGGGACAACTCGCCGTATCGACACGCCGATGTTTCCAGAAGTGAATCCGGGTGAAGTCGCCGAAGCGGGGATCGGAGAAAGGCTTCAGCAGCGGGTGGTCGAATTCGAGCCGGCCCAGCATCGCGTAGCGGCTTACCTCGGCCTCCTGCGCGTCGATCGTATCGACACCGGCGAGGCCCGACAAGGCGTCCGCCGCCTCGGCGGACCTCATCGCGAACAGAAGCGGTTTGCCCGATTCGAGGTAACGGCGCAGGGCCGTGATGTTCTGCTGATTCACGTTGTCGGTGACAACGATCAGGTGGGCGGTGACAATGTCCGCGGCGTCCAGGACCTCGCTGCCGGGATGGCGCACGATTCGCGACGTCAACGCCTTGCCGGTCCCAAACGCTTGGCGCAAATAGTACAGCATTCCGGCCGTGTCGTTCGGATCGTCGCGACCGAGGTAAAGGATGTTCACCTGCCGGCGAAGCTGGGGCATTACGTAAAGGGTATTGTCGAAGTCCTGGTCGTCGCCGGTCAGGACAAGCCTCGCGCTCGTCTGCTGGTTGGGCTCGGCCGGGGCATGGACGACGGTGCTATGGCCCGCCGCGACATATACGTCCACCGCCGCGCCCGGCTGCGCCGAATCGGCCCAATGCAGTTGGAAATGGTCGTTGGTCGCGTCCGGCGAGTTCGTGATGCGGATGTCAGGCGAATCGTCGCTACGCGCTGGGCCCAGGGAGTCGCGATTGGCCAGCAATTGCAGCGAGGCGTTCGTGACGCCCCGGCAGGGGATCGCCTTGACCACGAGCTCCGTTCGCTGCGGCCATTCGTAGGCGAGCAGGGCGTCCAGCTTGCTGCCCTGTTGCAGATCGCCGATCAGCACGATCCGGCACTGGGCGCGTGACTGCGCGCCATCGTTGGCTTCATCATCCTCGAGCGCGTCGGCGGCTGTGACCAGGGCATGCCCAAGGTCGGTGGACGACCAGCCGGGCGACAGCTTTGATATCTCCTGGGATGCAATGGCGGCGCGTTGGGCCGGGGCCATCGTCTGCCATTGGTCGAAGCCAATCAGTGTGCGCGTGCCCTGATCGAAGCTCATCACGCACACGCGGTCGGCCGGCCCGGTCTCTTTCAGGACCGATTGGGCTTCGTCGAGGGCCCGGGTCCACAGACCGCTACGCCGCATGGAGGCGCTGGTATCGATCAGGAGGACGATTCGTTTGCTCGAGTCGGCGGCACCCGTGGCGGCGGGTCGCGCCAGGAAGGGACGGGCGAAGGCAAAAGCGAGCAGGCACAGCACCGAGCAGCGCACGATCAGGAGCAGCACGTGCTCCAAGCGGCTGCGGCTGCGAAAGCGCGGCATCGTTGGACGAAGGAACATCAGCGAGCTGAACGTCACGCGCTGACGCGTGTGCCGGCGGATCATGTGCAGCAGGATGGGCGCCGCCGCCGCCGCGATCCCGGCCAGGAATAACGGGTAGAGAAGACTCATACCGCCCTCCCGCCCGCGCCGGGTCCGGCCCCCGGCCCGTGCACGCGTCTGACTCGCTTCCTGGAACGCATTCGATGCTGGAGAAAATCAAGCAGGGCCAGGTCGAACGGCCGGTCCGTGGCGAACAGATGGTAGTCAATCCCGAGGCTCTGACAAACGGACCGGGTCTTGGCCAAGTGGCCATCCAGCAGGTGCTGGTAGCCTTTCTGGGCGGCCGCCGGATCGACGTACAAGTCGCGTCCCGTCTCCACGTCCTGGAACAGGGCCGGCTTGTCAAAGTCGAAGCTCACTTCCGCCGGGTCCAGAATGTGAAACACGACAACGTCGTGGCCACCGGCGCAGAGATAACCCAAGTCCCGTTCGAGCCGGTCGATGGACGTCAGCAGATCGGAAACCAGCACGATCATCCCGCGCTTCGTCTGCATCTGGGCGAGTCGCTGCAACGGCGGCCCCAGGTTTGTGGCGCTGCCCTTGGGCTGCGCCTCCAGGGCAAGAATCAGCCGCCGCAGATAGCTTGCCCGGTTGCGGGGCGGCATATACTCTCGAATCTGGTCGTCGAAAGTCGCCAAGCCGACGGCGTCGCCCTGCGTGAACAGGAAGTACGCGAGCGTGGCGGCGAGCGTGCCGGCGTACTGGGCTTTGCTGTAGTCCCCCGAGGTGTAGCCCATCGACCGGCTATGGTCGATCAGCAGATGGCAACGCAGGTTCGTCTCATCTTCGAATTTCTTGATATAGAACCGGTCGCTCCGGGCATAGACCCGCCAGTCAATGTAGCGGGGATCGTCCCCGAAGGCGTACTGGCGATACTCCGTGAACTCGACGGAGAAGCCGTGATAGGGGCTGCGGTGAATCCCCTTCCAGAATCCCTCGACGACCGCCTTGGCGCGCAGCTCCATCGACTTGATCTTCATCAAGGCCGCCGGATCGATCAGGGGCGGATTGCGGATTGCGGATTGCGGATTGGAGGCCGCTCGATTTCTCATTTCGATTCTCTCACCGACTTGAGCAGGCGATCCACGATACTGTCCACGACCACGCCCTCGGCCTCGGCCCGGTAGTTGATCAGGATTCGATGCCGGAGCACCGGATAGGCCAGGGCCTGGATGTCTTCGAAGCTGACGTGCGCACGTCCGTAGAGCAGCGCGCGGGCCTTGGCCCCGAGCACCATGTACTGCGAGGCCCGCAGGCCGGCGCCCCACGTGACCCACTCGTTGATGAAACCCAGCGGATTGTCCGCGCTCGGCCGCGAGGCGGCGGCGAGCCGGACGGCGTAGCGCACCACGTCCTCGGCGATCGGAACCCGGCGCACCACGGCGTGGAACCGCAGCAGGTCCGCGCCGCTGAGCACCTGCGTCACAGGCCGAGGCTCGGTCGTCGTGGTCCGTTGGACGACAGCCACCTCATCGTCTTCAGACAGATAGCCGATGGACACGTTGAACATAAACCGGTCGAGCTGGGCCTCCGGCAGGGGGTACGTGCCTTCCATCTCGATGGGGTTCTGCGTGGCGAAGACAAAGAAGGGCTCGTGAAGATCGTACCTGACTCCGGCGGCCGTCACGTGGTGCTCCTGCATCGCTTCGAGCATGGCCGCCTGGGTCTTGGGGGGCGTGCGGTTGATCTCGTCGGCGAGGATCATGTTCGCGAAGATGGGGCCTTTGATGAACGTCATCTTGCGCCCCTGGTCCGTTTGCTGGAGGATTTCCGTGCCCGTGATGTCGGCCGGCATGAGGTCCGGCGTAAACTGAATCCGCTGGAACTTCAGATCGAAGAGCTGCGTCAACGACTTGACCAGCAGCGTCTTGGCCAGGCCCGGCGCGCCGGTGACCAAGCAGTGCCCGCCGCAGAGCACGGCGATCAGCAGGTGCTCGATGACGTCCTGCTGGCCGATGATGACCTTGGAGAGCTCGGCATTGATCCGCTCCCGCGCACTTTTGATCTGTTCGACCGCCTGCCGTTCGGATTCGTATGCTTCGTTGTGCAAAGGTCCTGTCCTTTCAGAAACCAGTTTCAAGTATGAAGCGTCAAGTTGGAAGCCCCCTCACTTCCCACTTGCCACTAGCCGTTTCAAACTCTCTTTCAATGCGTCATCGCATAGACGATAATGTTGATCCCCATCGGGTAGGCCCTCTTCTCCGCAAACTCGTGAAAGTACCATTCGTTTTCGCCTTCGCGCTCCCAGCCGTCGGTCAGGTCGTTATTGTGGCACAGGAGAGCCACCATCCGGCCCTTGTCGTCATGATAGGCGCGGTAGTGGACTTCTTGGGTGTCGCCCCAATTGTCGTGCTCCCAGGTGATGCCGGAGCCACGGCCCGCCATGGCGACTTCAATCGCGGAGACCTGGGGCTTTTCCTTGAGGTCGAACACGCAGTGGAAGATCGGGTGGCTCAGGTCAAGCTCGACCGGCTCGCGGTCGGGAAACACCCGCCTCATTTGTTCCTGGAAGTCGTCCCACTCCTGCTCGCCCCAATAGTCGGTGACAAAAAGGAAACCGCCGTTGAGCAGGTAGGTCCGCAGGCATTTCACTTCCTCGTCGGTGAAGACGACGCCCACGGGGTCGCCCGGGTTGATGTGGATGAACGGGTAATTCCCCAGATTGGGGTCCGTGAGCTCGAGCACCAATCCCTCCGGATTCACTTCCATCGCGGTCAGTTGGTGCAGCCGATAGGAGATATTCAGATCGGCGTCGCGATAGTCGATTGCCCAACTTCCCCCGCCAAAGCCGCGGCCATAGCCGCGCCTGCCGCCCCGACCATACGGGCCTCCGAATCCGCGTCCGCCGTAGCCGGAAGAATACTGGATACGCACGAAGGTAAAAGCATCCTGCGAGAATTCCTTGTCGAGCTGCCAACTGGGTAAACCCCCACGGTCGTCATAGCCGCGCCGACCGTATCTCTGGGCCAACGTTCCGGTCGCCGCCACGACGATCACGGCAAGCAAGATGGCGAGCCCTCGGGTTTTCGTCATTTGGATTCTCCCTGAGCCGGCATCGTCAGAAGCAACTGGTGGCCTTCACGGAAGCGTGGGGCGTCGGCGAGAGCCTCCAGGATGTGCCTTTTCGCGGCGGCGGGGTCCCGCTGCTGGAGCAAGCGTGCCAAACGATAATTGACCTCGACCGGATCGGACGGGTCGAGCAAGAGCAGGCGCTGGTATGCTTGGACGGCCGGCTCCGCGCGGCCCAGCTCCTCGTTAGCCCGGCCCAGACGCCAATACGTAGCGGACAGCATCGGGTAGACGGCAAGGTATCGCACGCCGTTCTCGACGACTTGCGTCCAGTTCTTTTGCTCGGTGCCGATCTCCATGAGCCGGCTGTACGCGTCGGCGGCGTCGGACGACAGGCCCGCCAGCGTGCCGAGCACTTCGGCTTCTTGCGCCGTCTCGTTGAGATTACGGTGCACCGCCGCGAGGAGTTGATAGGCGTTGTCCTTGTCGGCGTACTTGGGATACAGCGAGATCAGTTTTTGCAGCGGCGCTTTCGCCTGTTCCCACTGGCGGTCGGCCAGAAGGCGGTCGGCCTGCGCGGTCAAGGCCCAAAAGCTGTTGGGGTGTTTGTCCAGCCATTGGGTTACCGATTGCGTGTCGCGGGCATCCTGCCCGCGCTCCGAAGGCGGGACGCCCTCGCCACGACCGAGTTGTTCACGCGGCGGCTGCTCCCAATCCACTCCCGGCGCGAGAGTCTCGGCCCGCTTGCGGGCGAACACCTCGAACTCCGTCTCAATTTTGTCCAGCGGACCGGCGCGTTTAGCGATGGCTGCATTGATCGGTTCACCCTTCGCCAAGTCGGCAAGGATGGCCTTCAAAGAGGCAAGTCCGGACCGCTGGACAAGAAACTCGACCACGAGGGCCGACTCGTAGTACGCGAATTGCAGGTGCATCGGCGTCTTGGGACTTAGGAAGGCCGCACTGAGATTGCCGACCGGCGTCAGCTCGCCGCCGAGAATCATCCGGCGATACGTCGGATTCATCTGCTGGCCCCAAGTAGGATCATGCTGAGATTCTTCGTAGACGGAAATCCCTTCACTGAGCCACCGGGGCATCTTGTTGGCGGTCAGGCTCAGGGTTACGACGTGACAGAACTCGTGCCACAGCATCGATTGCCAGTTAAAGGCGGTGGCGGCCCTGGGGCTATTGGCCGTGATGACCTTGCCGAAGCAGACGCCGAGAAAGCCCTCCACGGCGGGCATGCCGAACGTGCGCACGGCGAAATCCTGCTGATTCGGGAATAGCTCCACCGTGACCGGGCCGTTCGGCTCAAATCCGTACTTCTCGCAGAGCTTCGATCTGGCCTGCTTGAGCAGCTCGACGACCTTGTCGCCGTAGACGGCTGCCTCTCGCTTGTCCATCTTGACGAGCAATCCGTCCGCCGACAGGGTCTGGAATGCCGATATCGCATCGTGGAGGTGGACGAGGTTGTACGCCTCGACGTTGTAAGGGTCTTTCTTGTTCACCTCGTTGGCCAGGATCCAGCCCTGCTGTTCGTCCCCGAGCCGCAGCAGGTCCTCGGCCAATTGGATCCTGGCGGCTAAGTAGTTCGGGTCGAATTTCAGCGACTGGCGCTGGCAGGCGGCGCCTTCGGCAAAGCGGTAGTTTTGCGACAGCTTTCTGCCGATCAGGCAATCCACGCGCGGATTGCTCGGCCAGAACTTCAGGGCATTGGCCCGGCGGCTGGCAACCGCATTGGGATCGTTCGCCAGATGGGCCAGCACGGCCCGGTAGGCCCAGGCGTCCGGGTGCCAGGGGTTGACCGCCAGCGCCCGGTCCAGGGTCTTGGCCGCGGCGTCGCGATCTTCGCAGTCGATCTGGTGCTCGGCCAGCAAGACCAGGGCCGGCACGTGCCTGGGATTGACGTGGAGGGCGGCGTCCAGCGCGGCGATCATGGCTTTTCGGTCGCTCTGGTAGAACGCCTGCGCCAATCCATAGTGTACGTCCGGGTCATCGCCGAACCGCTTCAACGCCTCCTGGTACTTGTCGGCGGCCAGCTTGTCATCCTGCTTGGCCATCGCCAACGATCCGATGGCCAAGTACGCCTCGCGGCAGTTCGGATCGCTCCGCAACGCCACGTTGTAGAAGTTCTCCAGGACGACCCGCGGCTCCACTCCAAGCGTCAGCAGAGAGCGGCCCAGCGCGACCACCTCATCACCGTTCAGGTATTGGCTGCGGCGGTAGCCGGCAATCCGGTAGATCATCGTGAGCATCTGCCCGGCTTGGCTCGCTTGGCCGTTCTGTTGGTAAACCGTGTACGCCAGCGCCAGGAGGCGGATATCCGTGCGGGAGTCTCGGATCGCGGAGTCGATACGCTGGACCGCCTCCTTGTACCGGCCCAACGCCATCAAGGACTCGACCTCAAGGAGTCGCCACTGGATGGAATAGGCGCCGTCCTTGATGGCCTTCTGCGCCGCCTCCAGGGATTTCTCGTACTGGCCCGTCCTGAGCTGCGCGCGCGCGGCATCGGTATCCGACGCTGCGGACGCGGCTCGAACCCCGCCGAAGGCTAGGACAATGCCGGCCAGCAGCCACAAGTGATGGCGGCGACGGGACGTGTCTGGCAACAGGCAAGTCATTCCATCCCTACCCCAGTTCCTGAAAAAACAGATGGGAGCGATCCTTTGTCGCCCCGCAAGCGCAGACCCCTTCTCTGAAGCCGTGCCCCGATCAGGACACACCGATCTCTACTGTACTCAGTGTTGACGAGGCACGGGCCGGTTTCAATCATTTGCAGAAAAACTGAGTATTTTTCGTGCAGGTATATATCGCTGAGTGAAGCGCGGGGGGATAGAATACTACAGCAAGGCTGCAACGGGGTTCAGTTGCCGCGTGTGCAACTCATTGCGGCTTCGTACGGCAAATCGAGAAATCGAGCGGGAGGTTACTATGATGAGCACAAATCGAGGCAGAGTGGTGGCGGCGGTCTGCGCGGTTGTCATCTGCGCAGGCAGTGCGCTCGCACAGGATTGGCCTCAGTGGCGCGGAGCCAATCGGGATGGGAAGGCCAGCGGATTCACTGCGCCTGCGAAATGGCCTGGGCAGTTGGCGCAGAAATGGAAGACGACGGTAGGCACGGGCGATTCGACGCCCGCCTTGGTGGGCGATAAGCTGTACGTCTTTTCCCGCCAGGGCGACGAAGAAGTCCTCTCGTGCTTGAACGCCGCCGACGGGAAGGAAGTGTGGAAAGACAAGTACACGGCGCAGGCCGTAAGCGGTCCGGCCGCCCGCCATCCGGGGCCGCGAAGCTCGCCTGCCGTGGCGGATGGGAAGGTTGTCACGCTGGGGGTGGCCGGCGTTGTTTCTTGCTGGGACGCCTCGGGCAAACTCCTGTGGCGCAAAGACCCGTTCCCCAAGGTCGCGCCCAAGTTCTTCGCGGCCACCTCGCCGATTATTGTCGATGGCAAGGCCATCGTGCATGTCGGCGGGCAGGGCAACGGCGCGATCATCGCGTTCGATTTGGCCTCCGGTGACGAGAAGTGGCGGTGGGGCGCCGAGGGCCCGGATTATGGTTCCCCCGCTCTGATGACGGTGGACGGCGTCAAGCAGATCGTGACACCTACGGAAAAGAGCATCGTCGGGATCGCCGTGGCCGACGGCAAGCTGCTGTGGCAGCGGTCGTTCCCGATCCAGGGGATGGCGTACAACGCCGCCACGCCGATTATCGATGGGCAGACGGTGATCTACACGGGCAAAGGCCGGGGCGCCAAGGCTGTGAAGATTGCGAAAAAGGGCGATGGTTTTGAGGCGACCGAGCTCTGGAGCAATGCGGACCTCGCCCCGCAGTTCACTTCGCCGGTGCTCAGGGACGGCCTGCTCTTCGGCCTATCCGACAAGGGCAACCTGTATTGTCTCGACGCCAAGACCGGCAAGACCGACTGGACCGACGCCACGGCACGCGATCGCCAGGGCTTTACGTCGATCGTGGACGGCGGCTCGTGCCTAGTGGCCCTGCCCAGCAGCTCCGAGATGGTCGTCTTCAAGCCGGACGGCAAACAGTACGAAGAAATCGCCAAGATCAAGGTCTCCGACACGCCGATCTACGCCCACCCGGTGCTCGCGGGCAACCGCATCTTCATCAGGGACGCGGAGTCGGTGGCACTGTTGGCGGTTCAATAAGCGACAGACGAATTGATAGAAGATGGGACGCCCCGGCGGCAAACCGGACTCCAAAGTGCAATAAAGACGGGCTCCCGAGCGTCCCTCCATGCGGAAACCAGCGTGATGAACGGCCGTTTTCCGCGTTCCCGCCGTGGGAATCGGAGTAATGGTAATTCATAACCCTTTTTCAGGAGGACAGTCCCATGAAGAAAAGCACGATGATTGCAGCCGGTGTCCTGCTCACGATGACCGTGGCGTGGGCGGCGTTTGGGCAAGCCCAGGGTGGCGCCGGGGGCGCTCGACGGGGCGGCGGCCGTGGCGGCATGATGGGTGCGCAGACGCAAAAGGCCGTAGCCGACCTCCAGGAGCAGGTGACCAAGCTCAAGGCCCTCGTCGATGCGGGCGCCAAGGCGATGGAGGGCGGGTTCCAGAACATGTCCGAAGAGGATCGCGCCAAGATGAAGGAGCGGAATACGGAGCAACAGGCGCTCCTGACGTCGATCCAGCAGAATGTGGACCGGCTCCGGATGCGGCAGATGGCGGCGGAGTACAACCAGTCCATGACGGCGCTGAAGGACGCGCAGGCCGCCGCTCAGAAAGAGAATGCCAAAGAGACCGCCCAGAAGCTCGGACAAATCATCGCCGAACGCGAGAAGCAAATGGAAGAGAAGGTCACGGCGATGGGCATGACGATGGAACAATTGCAGCAGATGGGACAAAGGCGTGGACGTCAGCAATAGTTTGCTGGTAGTGACGCCGTAAGGCCCGCTACAAACCATCAGGGCTCCTTCTTGCATCCGTGTGCCATCCCGGCATAATGATCGCAAGAAGGAGCCTTTCTTGTTGGAGGTTGGGCCGACGGATGAAAGGGGAGATTCGCTATGAAGGTTTCGGAGCCATCCCGTGTGAGAGTGCCATGACAACAGACCAACAGCCAGACGCCTTGTCTGCTCGGCGCATCACTTCCATCGATGCCCTGCGCGGCCTGGTCATCTTCACCATGATTTACGTCAACGACATCGCAGGCGTCTCCAGCCGGATTGTCCCCGCGTGGATGCGCCACTTCCACGGCAAGAGCGGTATGACCTTTGTCGATCTGGTCTTTCCCGCCTTTCTCTTTATCGTCGGCATGTCTGTCCCCTTCGCTCTCGGGTCGCGCCTGGCCCGGGGGGAACCGCTCTGGAAGTGCCTCCTGCACGTTGTCATCCGCACGCTCTCACTCCTGTTCATCGGCATCCTGATCGTCAACGAATGGCCTGATTCCGAGAAGATGGGCTGGTCCGCCGCGCTGTGGTGCACGTTGATGTTCCTGTCCGCGATCTTCGCATTCAGTTCCCTCACGGTGCCGCATCGGGAGCGGATGTCCCGTGTCATCACGCTGATTCTTCGCGTCCTTGGCCTCGCCTCTCTCGTGTTCCTGGCGTTTGCCTTCCGGGGCAAGGACGACCACCGCATCATCACGCTGTCTCCGTTCTCCATCCACACCGAATGGTACGGCATCCTCGGCCTGATCGGCTGGGCCTACCTGGTGGCGGCCCTCGTCTTTCTCGTCTTCCGTGGTTATCGCACGGCGCTGCTCGCGTGCGTCGTCCTGCTCTTTTGTCTCTATCCCGCCGATCGGGCGGGCGCCTTCGACGGCTTCTGGCTCGCTCGCATCGTCGGTATCGGCGGAACGCTCGGCTCACAAGGGGCCATCGCCGCCACCGGCCTGCTCCTGGGTTCGATTCTTCTGGCGCCGGATGTCGCTACCATCCGGGTACGCGCCAGATTCGCTTTGTTGTTCATCGCCGGCTGCTCCGCCGGTGCATTGCTCTTGCATGGCCTTTACGGCATCAATAAGAACAGTGCCACTCCCTCCTGGTGCCTCTGGGCCTGTGCCATCACCGCTTCCCTGTGGCTGTTCTTCTATTTCCTGGCCGATGTTCGTCCCCAGAGCTTCACCGCAAAGTTTGCTAAGCCCTTCGCCATCGCCGGCTCGAATGTTCTCCTGGCGTATTTGCTCTCCGAGATGGTCCCGTCGGCTCTCGACCTGTTTGGTCTTGACGATTGGTATTCCCGGCTCGCCCAGCCCGACCTTGCCCATGCGATGGCCCGCTCCATCGGGTGTGCCGCCGTTATCCTGGCCGTCACCGCCGGGCTCAACCGCATCGGCTTTCGCCTGAAGTTATGAGTGTGAAATGAAGACGTAGCGCTGGAGGTGGGATCATGCAGAGAAGAAATGGCTGGATTGTGGCCGCCGTCGGGCTGATCGCGGCGTTGTGTTTGGCGGATGTCAATCTCGGGCAGGAACAGCCAAGTAAACAGAAGCAGCGGCAGAAGCAGGGACAGACCAGCCGGCGGTCACAGCGGGTGAAGATGGAGCAAATCCAGGTGGCCAGCCCCGACGGCAAGGTCAAGCTGACCATCGGCCCCAACGCGGAACGTCTGACCTTCATGGTGACGCTCGGGGACAAGATCGTAATCGAGCCATCGATCCTCGTGATGAAGGTGGACGATTACGATCTCTCGTCGGGCGTCGTCCTCGGCAAGGTGGAGCGCTACGAGATCAACGAGAGCTATCCGTGGCACGGGGCCCACAGCACCGCGGTGAACCACTGCAACGGTGTGCGGATCGCGCTCCAGCATGATCTATCCTTCATCAACTATATGCTGGAGGTTCGGGTTTTCAACGATGGTGTGGCATTTCGCCACGTCATACCGGGCGATGAAGGGGCTTCGCGCGTGCCGGATGAGTACACGACGTTCATCATTCCGGCCGGCGCGACAGTCTGGCACCAGGACCTCAGCGGGCATTACGAGTCCGCGTATAATAAGGATGACATCTCCGAGCTCAAGGCCGGTCAGTGGTCGGGCCCGCCGGTGACGTTCGAACTGCCGGGCGGCGCCGGCTACGGTGCGATCACCGAGGCGAACCTGGTGAATTACAGTGGCATGGGCCTGGAGGCTGATGGCCGCCGGGGCCTCATCACGGGCCTGGGCCATCGCCAGCCGTTGAACTACCCGTTCGAGTTGCGGTACGGGCGGGAGGAAGGCAAACGTCTGGCCAAGCCCGCCGCCGTGGTCGGGACGATTACGACGCCGTGGCGGGTCGTGATGGTGGCGTCCGACCTGAACACACTGGTGAACAGCGACATCTTGCCCAACCTATGCCCCGCTCCCGACAAGAAGTATTTCCCCGAGGGGATCGATACGCCCTGGGTCAAGCCGGGCCGGGCCGTGTGGCGGTATCTCGATGGCGGCGACGGTTCGTTCGAGGGTCTCAAGGGCTTCTCCCGCATGGCAGGCGAACTGGGCTTCGAGTATCACATCCTTGAAGGCGTCTGGAGCCGCTGGAGCGACGAGCAGATCAAGGACATCGTCGAGTACTCCAAAGAGCGCGGCGTCCGGCTGCTCTTTTGGAAACACAGCAATCAACTGCGCACGCCCGAGGCTCGCGAGGCGTTTTTCAATAAGCTGCACGGCTTAGGCGTCGCCGGGGCCAAGATCGACTTCTTCGACCACGAAGCCAAAGAAAGCATCGATCTCTACGAGGAGTTGCTCAAGATGGCGGCCGAGCGGCAGATGGTGCTCGACTTCCACGGGGCGAACAAGCCCACGGGCCGCAATCGTACATGGCCCAATGAGTTGGTCCGGGAAGCCATTCGCGGCATGGAGAGCAGCGGCCTCAGGGAGCGGGCCCGTCACGAGACGATCCTACCCTTTACGCGCTACCTGGCCGGTCCGGCGGACTACACGACGATCCACTTTGGCGCCCGCCGGGCCGACTCGACCTGGGCGCACCAGATCGCCAGCTTCGCGATCTTCGCCAGTCCCATGCTGACGCTCGCCGCGAATCCACAGTCCGTTCTGGACAATCCGGCGGCCAACGTGATCAAGAGTATCCCACCCGTGTGGAACCAGACCATCGTATTGCCCGAATCGAGAATTGGCGAACTGGCGATCTTCGCCCGGTGCGCGGGAGGCACATGGTTCCTGGCCGCCATGTGTGGCCCGCAGGGCAAAACGATCCAGGTGCCGCTGTCGTTCCTGGGCGAGGGCTCTTACAGGGCTATGCTGGTCCGCGATCAGAAAGAAAAGGCCGACGCCGTGGCCCTGGAAGAGAAGACGATGCAACGGGGCAGTACCCTCACGATCGAAATGGCCAATGGTGGCGGCTTCCTCGCCCGCTTCGTGAAGGAGAAGCAAAGATGAGACAGATCCTGCTCTGGTTCGTCATTACATCCGTGGGGATGCCTGTCACGGCCTGGTCACAGACCGGCATAGGCGAGTTTCAGTGGACGACCGCCACGCCGGAAAGCCAGGGCATGTCGAGCCAGAAGCTCGACGCAATGCGGGACGATCTGGCGACGCGGAAAACCTCGGGCCTGCTGGTTATTCGCAACGACAAGATCGTCTGCGAATGGTACGCGCCGGGCCAGTCGGCCAAGAGCAAGCATGGCACCGCTTCAATGGCCAAAGCGATCGTCGGCGGGGTGTCGCTGGCCGTGGCGATCAGCGACGGGCGGATCGCCCTGGACGACCCGGCGGCCAAGTTCATCCCGCAGTGGAGGGACGATCCGCAGAAATCCCGTATCACCATCCGGCAGCTTGGCTCGCACACCTCGGGCATCGAGGACGCCGAAGAAGGCAATCTGCCCCACAACAAGCTGACCGGCTGGAAAGGCGACTTCTGGCAGCCGGCCGATCCCCCGCGCGACTCGTTCACGGTGTCGCGCGACGCGGCACCCGTGCTATTCGAGCCGGGCACCAAGATGGCGTACAGCAATCCCGGCATCGCCATGCTGACGTACGCGGTCACCGCGTCGCTGAAGGACGGTCCCCAGAAGGACGTCCGCACGCTGCTGCGGGATCGTGTCATGCGGCCCCTCGGTGTGCCGGACCAGGACTGGTCCGTCGGCTATGGCCGGACTCCCGTTGTCGATGGGCTGCCGCTGGTCGGCTCCTGGGGGGGTGCGGCCTATACGGCCCGGGCCGTGGCTCGGGTCGGCCGGCTCATGCTCCGCGAGGGCGATTGGGAGGGCCGCCGGCTCATCAGCGCGGACGCCGTGCGCCAGGTCACGCGCGATGTCGGCACGCCCGGCAACTGCGGCATCGGCTGGTGGAGCAATAACGACGGCTCGTACCCCGAGCTGCCCCGGGACGCTTACTGCGGGACGGGCGCGGGCCATCAAATCGTCCTGGTCATTCCCAGCCTGAGCCTCATCGCCGTGCGCAATGGCGATACCATGGAAGCGGCAGGCGGAGAGCCGAACGCGTATCACGCCCCGCTGCGCCGGTACCTGTTCAAGCCACTGGTTGATGCTGTGATTGCCGCCCCAATCCAGAAGACTGAGCCAGCTCAGCCTGTGCCGCAACGGGCGGCTTGGATGCAGGAGGCGCGATGGGGTGTGATGACTCACTACTTGGCCGACTGGAAATCGCGCGAGCAGAACGAGCCGATGAGCATCGAGAAGTGGAACGAGATGATCGACCATTTCGACGTGGAGGCCTTGGCCGAGCAGCTCAAGTCCGTCGGGGTTGGCTACTACCTCGTCACCATCGGCCAGAACTCCGGCTACTATCTCTCGCCCAACGCCACGTATGACCGCTTGGTCGGCATCCAGCCGAGCAAGTGCTCCCAGCGGGACCTGATCGCGGATCTGTACGCTGCGATGCACCAACGCGGGATCAAGCTGATGGTCTACCTGCCCGCGGGCGCGCCCGGGGGCGATGCCACGGCCAGACAGGCGCTGCAATGGCAGAATGGTCCGAACCGCAATCGCGAGTTTCAGCTCAAATGGGAGCAGGTCATCCGCGCATGGTCCACGCGCTGGGGCCGTAACGTGGCCGGCTGGTGGTTCGACGGATGCTACTGGCCCAATACGATGTACCGCAGCGAGGAAGCCCCCAATTTTGCCAGCTTCGCCGCGGCAGCGCGGGCGGGCAACCCGGACAGCATCGTTGCCTTCAATCCGGGCGTGGTGCCGCGCATCCTGTCGGTCACGCCCCACGAAGACTACACCGCCGGCGAGATCAACGACCCGAACCGCGTGGAAATCCGGCGGACCGTGGAGGGCAGGATTGACGGGACTCAGGTGCATATCTTGAGCTATCTCGGCCGAACGTGGGGCATGGGCGCACCTCGATTCTCCGCAGAGCAGGTCGTCACATGGAGCCAGCGGATTCGTAAGCAGGGCGGCGCGATCACCTGGGATGTCCCAATTCAGCCCAATGGACTGATCGCACAGCCGTTTATTGACCAATTGACCGCTGTCGGCCAGACGCTTGGCCCGCGCTGAGCATGAACCAGTGGGAGGAGCAATCCGATGAAGTCGAAGACAACGTTCAATATGGCTCTCGTCCTGGGCATGCTGCCCATGATGGCCGGGGCGGCCCAGCGGCAGATGGAGCATCTGGGGCGAGGTGTCGTCGCCGTCAATCAGGGGGATGGGAAGGTGTACGTCGGCTGGCGCATGCTCGGCACCGACTCCGAGAATATCGCGTTCAACATCTACCGCGCTACAGGTAGTGGGCAGCCGGTCAAGCTCAACGCTCGATCCATCACGCAGAGCACGAACTACGTGGACGGCAGCGTTGACCTGAGCCAGTCAAACACGTATTTCGTCAGACCTGTCCTGGACGGTGGCGAGCAGGAGACAAGCTCTTCCTATACTGTACAGGCAAATGCACTTGCTCAGGGCTACAGATCCATTCCGCTGAAGACGCCGGAGGGTTACGCGCCCAATGATGCCTCCGTGGGCGATCTGGATGGCGATGGCGAGTACGAGATCGTTCTGCATCAGGCCGGCAGGGGCCGTGACAACTCGCAAAGCGGGACGACCGATCCACCGATTCTCGAAGCTTACAAGCTCGACGGCACATTTCTCTGGCGGATCAATCTGGGGAGGAATATCCGCGAGGGGGCTCACTACACGCAGTTCATGGTTTACGATCTGGACGGTGACGGCCGGGCGGAGGTGGCCTGCAAGACGGCGGACGGAACGGTCGATGGCAAAGGCAAGACGATTGGCGACGCCAACACCGATTACCGCAATCAGAGAGGCTACGTTCTCGACGGGCCGGAGTATCTCACCATCTTCGACGGCCCAAGCGGCGCCGAGCTCGTCACGACCGATTACGTCCCGCCCCGGGGCAACGTCGCAGACTGGGGCGACAACTACGGCAACCGGGTGGACCGGTTCCTGGCTTGCATCGCCTATGTTGATGGTGAGAGGCCGAGTCTTGTCATGTGTCGAGGATACTACACGCGGGCGGTGCTCGTCGCCCCGAACTGGCGCGAGGGCAGACTGACGCGGGTATGGACCTTTGATAGTGATGACGGTACGCCGGGCAACACGAAGTACCGGGGACAGGGCAATCACAACCTCAGCGTTGCCGATGTCGATGGCGACGGCAAGGATGAGATTGTGTACGGTGCCTGTGCGATTGACCACGATGGCAAGGGACTCTACTCGACGGGTCTGGGCCACGGCGACGCCATGCACTTGTCCGACATCGACCCGGACGGACCCGGCCTGGAGGTGTGGGCGATCCACGAGCGGCCGTCTCATCCGTACGGTGCGAGCCTGCTCGACGCCGGGACCGGCCAGGTGATCTGGGGCCTGCCGCTGACCGATCCCGGCAGGGGACTGGCGATGGACATCGACCCGCGCTACCCGGGCTACGAATGTTGGGCGAATAGCTCCGACGGCCTGTATACGTGCAGGGGTGTGAAGATCCCCGGGGCCAAGCCGAGGTCCTGCAACATGGGCGTGTGGTGGGACGCCGACCTGCTTCGCGAGATCCTCGACGGCACGACCATCGACAAGTGGGACTACACGACCGGCACGACGGTCCGGCTGCTCTCAGCCGATGGGTGCTCGCGCAACAACGGCTCGAAGTCCAACCCTTGCCTCTGTGCCGACATCCTGGGCGATTGGCGGGAAGAGGTGATCTGGCGAACGAGCGACAACAAGGAGCTGCGCGTCTACACGACCACAATCCCGACGGACCACCGCCTGATTACGCTGATGCACGACCCGGTCTACCGGCTGGGTATCGCCTGGCAGAACGTCGCCTACAACCAGCCGGCCCACACCGGCTTCTACCTGGGTGAAGGCATGGCCACCCCGCCTCGCCCCGCGATACGAACTACCCATCGTCCCAATTGACTGTCTTTGGCATCGCTCTGTCATCCTGAGCCGAAGGCGAAGGATCTGGGCCGCGAACGAGAGAGACCTCCCATTTGGTGGCCAGATCGTTCGCTGCGCTCAGGATGACAGAGTCCTATCGCCCGAGCATCTTCAGCCTGTGTCAGCCTTTGTCTGCCCCGTTGCGATCCGGCGGCTCCATGCCGAGGAGGTTGTGCACAAAGAAGTCCTGCATCCGCCGCTGGCCGTAGGCACCGCCCATGCCGTGACCGGCGCCGGGGATCACGAGCAGGTCGAAATCCTTGCCCGCCTTGATGAGGGCATCCACGAACCGCATCGTGGACTCCGGCGGGACGTTGTCGTCCATCTCGCCGACGATCAGAAAGAGCTTGCCTCGCAGGCGGGCGGCGTTGTCGATATTGGAGCACTCGGAGTAGCACGGGCCAACCGGATAGCCCATCCACTGCTCGTTCCACGAGGCCTTGTCCATCCGGTTGTCATGGCAGCCGCACGAGGCCACGGCGGCTTGGTAGAATTCCGGATGGAACAGGACGGCCCCCGCCGCACTCTGCCCGCCGGCGGAGTTGCCGTAGATGCCCACCCGGCTGATATCATAATAAGGATACTTCTGGGCCACGGCCTGGTGCCACAGGATGCGGTCCGGGAAGCCCGCGTCCTTGAGGTTCTTCCAGCACACGTCGTGGAACGCCTTGGAGCGATTGGCCGTGCCCATGCCGTCCATCTACACCACGATGAAGCCGAGATCCGCCAGGGAAGCGAACTGGCGATACGGGCTGAATCGCTTGGGCACGTAGGAACCTTGCGGCCCTGCGTAGATCTGCTCAATCACCGGGTACTTCTTGCTCGGATCAAGGTCCTTGGGCCGGCAGAGGATACCCCAGATGTCGGTCTTGCCGTCCCGGCCCTTGGCGACGAACACTTCAGGTGCAGCCCATCCGCTCGCGATCAGCTCGCTGATGTCCGCCTTTTCCAGCGGGCACACGAGCTTGCCGTCGGAGACCCGCCGCAGGTCGTGCACCGGGGCCATATCCACGCGGCTGTAGGTATCGATCAGATACCGGCGGTCCGGCGAATACTGGATCGAGTGCGTGCCGTTGCCCTCGGTTAGTGCCACCAGCCCGGAGCCGTCGAAGTTGACGCGGTAGTAATGGATGAAGTACGGGTCCTCGTTCGCGTTTTTGCCGCAGGCGTGGAACCAGACCTGGCGGGCGTCTTCGTCGATCAGGTCGATGCCGCAGACGACCCACTCGCCCTTGGTGATCTGATTCCGCACCTCGCCCTTGGCGGCGTCGATGAGGTAGAGATGCCGCCAGCCGTCGCGCTCGGAGACGTAGAGGATCTCGTCGGACTTGTCCAGCCAGTTGACCAGCCGCAAGTCCAGGTTCTCCGTGTGGGCGGTCCAGATGAAGGTGTCGGTCTTCTCGTCGATGAGGTTGCGGACTTGGCCGGTATGGGAATCGACCTCGATGACGCGGAACCGCTGGTGGCCGCGATCGGCCTTCTCGTAGGCGAAGTAGCACCCCCGCGTGGCGAGGGCATCTTGCCCTTGCGTCTCGAGGCCATCTTGGCCTTGTTTTCCAAGGGCGGGACGCCCTCGCCACGGCGGCCCCGCTACGTTCCAATGCAGGCGGGGGACTTCCCAATCCAGCTCCAGCTTGTCAACGTCGGGCTTGATCTGCTTCTTCGCCTCGATGTCGAACAGATTCAGTTCGTAAGTCTTGAACTTGTCGCCGGGCAGGGCATAGGGCCGCTTGCTGAACTTGGCCCGCCCGCCGCCCTTCGGTGACGACTCGATCAGGTACACCTCCTTGCCGTCGCCCGGCTCGATCCGCCAAGCGACCAGTGTCTTGGAATCGGGCGCCCAGGACAACACGCCATAGGCGTTCTCTTCGGCGCCGTCGGTGCTGAGCTGGACCTCCCGGTCGCCGCCCCTATCCCGCACGAACACGTTGCCGTCTTTTACGAAGGCCGTCCACTTGCCGTCCGGGGAGTCTGCGGATGGACCTCGCTCCCGACCCGGCCCGCGGGATCGCCGCCAGGACGCGGATGTCGCGTCGCCCTGACTATCGGAGGACGGAACCGGGCCAAGGGCCGTCGGGGAGCAGGTGTAGGTGGCCAGGCGGCAGGCCCAGGTCGTCTGGTCCACGGTGAAATTGAGGACCTCGCCGCCGTCGGCGAACGCGATGGTGTCGAAAGGCAACTGATCGGCCTTATACTGGGCTTTCATCGTCTCGGACAGGGCGGCGGCGAGTTTCGCATGGTCAAACACCGGCTGGCGCGTACCGCGCTCGGCATCGACCAGGATGAACTCCTTCGTCTTGCCGGCCAGGTCATTGCGGTACCAGAACCGCGTGTTGCCGGCAAGCCAGTGGGGCGTGATCCGGTCTTTGTACAGTCCCTGGACCGGGCGTGCCGGCCGGAAGCCGCCCTGGGCGAACGCCTGGGACGTGTTTAGGACCTGAACGAAAGCGAGTGCCAGGAACAACACGACGGGCCTGCGGGACGGGATGCGGGCAGCTCTTGTCATAGCTCATTCTCCATGAATAGGGGTACAGGATTGTTCGCGATGATACCAAATGTCCCCAGGTCAAGAAAGTGGCGGATACGTTCCATTCTCCTTTTCTTCTCCCGCCGGCTTTGAGGTGTTAGAATGTAGGCACGCGAAACAGCGTAAGAGCGTTCCAGGAACGGAGGTAGACAATGAAGAGCACAGTGCTATCCATCGTTGCGGTGGCTGCGTGGCCGGTGTTCTGCCAAGCCCAAGGTCTTGCCGCTGGCAGCCTTCCGACGCCGATCGTTACGAAGAACTCCGTGGAGACCTGCCTGAACAGCCGGTACTCGCAGCATTCCTTGAGCAAGACGGTGGCCAGCGCCCAACAGATCAGCAACCTCCTGTGGGCCGCGGGACGAGCCCCGGTCACCGGGACCTACCGGAACATTCATGTCGCCACACCCACCGGGAGGTATCTGTACGACCCCCTCAGCCACTCGCTGGGCCGGTACTCGAACGAAGTGGCATCCGACGGCGGGTTCGCCATCATCTATGACGCCCAGCTTGACTTCGATGCCGGGGTCATGTTCATGTCGGCGATGCTCGCCTGCGTTTCTCTGGGCCGGAGCACCGAATCGCCGGTGGCGAGTTGCCCGAAAGCGGGGGGCTACCCGAAAACGAGGCTGATTTTCGGAGTGCAGGCGGTCAATGAGTTGAAAACGGATCTGGCGGCGCATTGCTCTGTGGCCCAAGGCCAGGCCGGGTGGCTGCCCGACCCTTCGATGGCCGGCGAGAACAGCCTGGAAGAGGTCCTGGCCAATCTGAAGTACGTTAGCAGTCCCTTCGACTTCGCTCAGGGCGGGTTTGCCCAGACGAATCTGACGGTCCAGCAGGTCTCTCAGATCCTCTGGGCAGGGTACGGCTGCACCGCACACGTGACATCGAACGGCAGGGCGGGCCTGACCGTTCCTTCGGCCAACGCCTCCTACTACCTGTCTCGGAGCATCTACCTGGTGAACGAGGACGGTGTTCGCCGCTATCAGAATAGAGACGCCAGCGCCAGCCCAAGCACCAAGGACCATAGACTCGAGCAACTGACCGCCGGCACAGGCCGGCAGCGATCCGGCGGCGAGAGTGGTGGGAGCCTGCCGTCCGGGGACGCGAGACTGAGTCTGCAATCCGCTGTCAACGGCCTGCCGAAGGCGCCGTGTTACATCGTCCTGTGTCTCGATTCCTCCAACGTCGGGCAGGAGTACGCTCAGTTGGAGGCAGGTTTCGCGGCCGGCAATATGCTGATCCAGGCCAGCGCGATGGGACTGGGCTGTCACTTCAAGCCCAGTCTGACCTCTGCCGAGCAAAAGAGCATTCAGGCCGCCACGGGGATCCCCGCGGCACACGTCCCGCAAGCGATCGTCAGCATAGGCCCGATAGAAGCCCCGGCGTCTCTGGAGGGCGACGCCAACCATGATAACGCGGTTGATCTGGAGGATTACGTCATCCTGTCGAAGTGTTGGCTGTCGTCCCCGTCGCAGGGTCAGTATGATGCGCGAGCGGATTTCAATCGCGACGGTGTCGTCAATATGGCCGACCTCCGTCTGTTGGCGGCCAACTGGCTGGGGACGTCATCGACGGAAGTTTTGCCTTGAGCGCCTCTGACCAACTCGTCTGCCGTAGATTCCCTATGACACGCCCACTTCCGGGGGCCAGTGGACAAGGTAGTGTGGCTACGACGGAGCCGGTGGTTGCGGTCCCGGCGAAATAGGCGGACCGGGTAGGAACACTTGCGCTGTCTTGATGAATGCTTTCCCGAGTTGGTTCTCAATTATTTTCACGGCACCCGTCATGCTGAAGGTGTGAGTCGTTGCATGAAATACAGACAAGACGGCATCTTGAACCGTTTGATTCGTCTCCAGGTCCTCGATATTCAGGCCTCGACTTCGGGCTTCCGTGCGGCCGATATGGCGTCCATGGCTCTTGAAGTTCGAGTGTGTTGATAACCACTCGGCGATTCTCGCGGCCTTATCAACACGGTCGAGATAAGCACTGAACATGTATTTCTCAAGCCATCCTTGGACCAAGTCGCGAGAGAGATCACATGCATTCTTGCAGGTTACAAGTAAGTCCGGCCCATATTGGCTGAGCATCGGGAGCCACGCCCCCATATTCTCAGGTTGCGTACATTCGGACTTGGCTCTATTGAACTGTTCGAGAATTGCTTGGGCGGCCACCATTCTGCCCCCCAGAGAAGTGTTGATGAAAAGCTGAGGGTCTATGGGGCCCAAGAAAGAGTGCTTGCCCATGAGGATTGCGTCAGCGGCACACGCCATCATCGTCGCGGCAGACATGGCGCTCTGCGGCACGATGACACGGATGTGAGCGAATTTTGACCGTAGATACTGGACGAGCGCCTCGGCAGCTTCAGCAGAGCCGACAGGACTGTGAAGTATTACTGAATTTCGCATAATATAGTGACAGATTTTTCGCATAATATATTGACACCAGCGTTTCGTTCTCGTAGGCTGTCCGCATGGACAGAAAAGGACGAACACGAAGGGACTTCGACGAGTTGGAGAACCGCCGAAAGCA